>NZ_FMTK01000012.1:0-183875 GCF_900100025.1 Pseudomonas sp. NFACC56-3
CGCATATAGAGCCAAACAACATTGCTCTACCTGCTCCTTCCGGACTTCGATGAACTGAAGCCCTGCACCTTCGAAACCTACTTAACTCGTTGAATCTCAAGGAGTTTTCCGTTTAGACTGCGCCGGAAGTGGGGCGAATTATAGACGTCCAGAATCTGCCGTCAACAGCTTTTTTCATAATTCTGTCACATCGATCAAAAAGCCCCGCAAACATAGAGGCCGGCGCCTGACGGCGCCGGCCTCTTCTCTGACCGATTACAAGCTGGGGAACGCGAACTGCGAAGCCTCATGGCTGGCGCGTTGCGGCCAGCGCTGGGTGATCGCCTTGCGACGGGTATAGAAACGCACGCCGTCCGGGCCATAGGCGTGCAGGTCGCCGAACAGCGAACGCTTCCAACCGCCAAAGCTGTGGTAGGCCACAGGCACCGGCAATGGAACGTTGACGCCCACCATGCCGACCTCGATCTCGTCGCAGAACAACCGCGCCGCCTCGCCATCGCGGGTGAAGATGCAGGTGCCATTGCCATACTCGTGATCATTGATCAGTTGCATCGCCTCTTCCAGGCTGTTGACCCGGACGATGCACAGCACCGGCCCAAAAATCTCTTCCTTATAGATGCGCATCTCGGGAGTCACACGATCGAACAGGCAGCCACCGAGGAAGAAGCCCTCCTCGTGCCCAGCCACACTCAAGCCGCGACCATCGACAATCAGCGAAGCACCCGCCGCCACACCCACTTCTATATAGCCACTGACCTTGTCTCGATGCTGACCGGTCACCAACGGCCCCATGTCCAGCCCGCAAGACGTGCCGGCGCCGATCTTCAGCGCCTTGATCTGCGGCACCAGTTTGGACACCAGTGCATCCGCCACCTGGTCGCCGACACACACCGCCACCGAAATCGCCATGCAACGCTCGCCGCACGAACCGTACGCCGCGCCCATCAGCGCGCTGACGGCATTGTCCAGGTCGGCATCCGGCATCAGCACCGCATGGTTCTTCGCCCCACCCAGTGCCTGGACGCGTTTGCCACGTCGAGTGCCCTCGGCATAGATGTATTCGGCAATCGGCGTCGAACCGACAAAACTCAGCGCCTTCACTTCCGGCGCTTCGATCAGCGCATCCACTGCGGCCTTGTCGCCATGGACCACGCTCAAGACGCCCTTGGGCAACCCGGCTTCCAACAGCAACTGGGCGATCAGCAACGTCGAACTCGGGTCGCGCTCGGACGGTTTGAGAATGAAGCAGTTACCGCAGACGATCGCCAGCGGATACATCCACAACGGAACCATCGCCGGGAAGTTGAACGGCGTGATGCCCGCCACCACGCCCAAGGGCTGAAAGTCTGACCAGGCATCGATGTTCGGCCCTACGTTACGGCTGTATTCGCCTTTGAGGATTTCTGGCGCTGCACAGGCAAACTCGACGTTTTCGATGCCGCGCTTGAGTTCGCCGGCTGCGTCTTCCAGGGTCTTGCCGTGTTCTTCGCTGATCAACTGGGCGATACGCGCCTCGTTTTGCTCCAGCAATTGCTTGAAACGGAACATGACCTGCGCACGCTTGGCCGCCGGCGTATTGCGCCAGGCCGGGAAAGCCGCCTTGGCAGCGTCGATAGCCTGCTGGATGGTCGCGCGATCAGCCAACGGCACCTTATGGATGGCCTGGCCAGTGGACGGATTGAACACATCGGCGGTGCGAGCGCTGTCGCTCAGCAGTTCGCCATTGATCAAATGCGGGATGAGGCTCATGGGGGACTCCGGAATTATCCACAGGCGCCGGTGACCGGCGCCCGTTATCGAAAGCTATAGAGAAGGACGCATCAGTCGAGCTTGTTCAGCACTTCACCGACGGCGTCGAACAGGCGATCCAGGTCCTGCGGCTTACTGTTGAACGTCGGCCCGAACTGCAAGGTGTCGCCGCCGAAGCGCACATAGAACCCGGCTTTCCACAACGCCATGCCGGCCTCGAACGGACGCACGATCGCATCGCCATCGCGCCCGGCGATCTGGATCGCGCCGGCCAGGCCATAGTTGCGAATGTCGATGACGTTCTTCGCGCCCTTCAAGCCGTGCAACGCGTTCTCGAAATGCGGGGCGATCTCGGCCACGCTCTGCACCAGGTTTTCCTTTTGCAGCAGGTCCAGCGCCGCCAGACCCGCCGCGCAAGCCACCGGGTGCGCCGAGTAGGTGTAGCCGTGGGGGAATTCCACCGCGTATTCAGGCGTCGGCTGGTTCATGAACGTCTGGTAGATCTCGCTGCTGGCAATCACCGCGCCCATGGGGATCGCGCCATTGGTGACTTGCTTGGCGATGCACATCAGGTCCGGCGTCACGCCAAAGCTGTCGGCACCGAACATCGAACCGGTGCGACCGAAACCGGTGATCACTTCGTCGAACACCAAGAGAATGCTGTGCTGGTCGCAGATTTCCCGCAGACGCTTGAGGTACCCCTCAGGCGGCACCAGCACGCCGGCCGAGCCAGCCATCGGTTCGACGAACACTGCGGCAATGTTGGACGCATCGTGCAGTTCGATCAGCTTCAGCAGCTCATCGGCCAAGGCGATGCCACCTTCTTTCGGCATGCCACGGGAATAGGCGTTGCTGGCCAGCAAGGTGTGGGGCAAGTGATCGACGTCCATCATCGCCTGGCCGAACAACTTGCGGTTGCCACTGACGCCGCCGAGGCTGGTACCGGCGATGTTCACCCCGTGATAACCACGGGCACGGCCGATCATCTTGGTCTTGGTCGCCTGGCCCTTGAGCCGCCAGTAGGCGCGGACCATCTTCACCGCGGTATCGGCACACTCGGAGCCGGAATCGGTGAAGAACACGTGATTGAGATTGCCCGGGGTCAGACTGGTGATTTTTTCCGCCAACTGGAACGACAGCGGATGACCGTACTGGAACCCCGGCGAGTAATCGAGGGTGCCCAGTTGCTTGGCGACCGCTTCCTGGATTTCCTTGCGGGTGTGCCCGGCGCCGCATGTCCACAGCCCCGATAGAGAGTCGTACACCTTGCGCCCCTTGTCATCCACCAACCAACTGCCTTCGGCGGCGACGATCAGGCGCGGATCGCGCTGGAAATTACGGTTGGCGGTGTAAGGCATCCAGTGGGCATCGAGCTTGAGCTGGCTGGCCAGGGAACCGGCAGCGTGTTCGGGCATGTTCATCGACAAAAACCTCGCAGGTCATAAGCGACAGGGAATCGAAAGCGTTCTTGCAGCTAAGTTGCCACGGCGATAAAGTCGATGAAATGCAACTTTTGTAACCTTTAGTCGGCGGATCACTAAACTATGAGCGCGCGTCGTCCCGATCCACTGCCCCAGGTCAGCGACTTTGATATTCGCCTGCTGCGTATTTTCCGCAGCGTCGTGGAATGTGGTGGGTTTTCCGCCGCGGAAACCGTGCTTGGCATCGGCCGCTCGGCCATCAGCCAGCAGATGAGCGATCTCGAACAACGCCTCGGTTTGCGTCTATGCCAACGCGGGCGCGCGGGGTTTTCCCTGACCGAGGAAGGCCGCGAGGTGTATCAGTCGGCGTTGCAGTTATTGAGCGCACTGGAAAGTTTTCGCACCGAGGTCAACGGCCTGCACCAGCACTTGCGCGGTGAGTTGACCATCGGCCTGACCGACAACCTGGTCACCCTGCCCCACATGCGCATCACCCACGCCCTGGCGCAATTGAAAGAGCGCGGGCCCGACGTGCAGATCCAGATCCGCATGATCGCTCCCAACGAAGTCGAGCAAGGCGTGCTCGACGGGCGCTTGCATGTCGGCGTGGTCCCCCAGGCCAGTGCCCTTTCAGGGCTGGAATATCAACCGCTGTACAGTGAGCGGTCGCTGCTGTACTGCGCGGTCGGGCATCCGCTGTTTTATGTCGATGACCAACAGCTTGAAGACGCTCGCCTCAATAGCCAGGATGCCATCGCACCGACCTTCCGCCTGCCGGCCGAGATCCAGGCCCACTACCAGGCGCTCAATTGCACCGCGAGTGCATCGGACCGCGAAGGCATGGCGTTCCTGATTCTCACCGGGCGCTACATCGGTTACCTGCCTGATCACTACGCCAACCTCTGGGTCCAGCAAGGTCGGTTGCGGGCCTTGAAGCCCGCGGCACGGTTCTATGACCTGAGCCTGGCGTCGGTTACGCGCAAGGGTCGCCGGCCTCATCTGGTGCTGGAGAGTTTCCTCGAGAGCCTGGCGGCCACCCGCTGATCCCATTTGCCCCTTGTGGGAGCGAGCTTGCTCGCGATAGCGATAGGTCATCCACATCACCATTGACTGACTAACCGCTATCGCGAGCAAGCTCGCTCCCACATTGTTCGAGGTTGGCCTGGTCATCGGCGGAGGTCTTTTTAGTGTGATGGCACTTGTCGGATTGATGCCGGTGCGCTATCAACGCACTTGCTTGCCCACAGACCCAGCCCGGAAACGCCCATGACCTTTGAAGTCCCAGCCCACAGTGGCAAGCCCACCAGTCGCATTCGTCAAAAGAACGAAGAGACGATCCTCAAGGCTGCCGAAGATGAATTCGCTCGCCACGGGTTCAAAGGTACCAGCATGAATGCCATCGCCCTCAAGGCTGGGCTGCCCAAGGCGAACCTGCATTATTACTTCACCAATAAACTCGGCTTGTACGTGGCGGTGCTGAGCAACATCATCGAATTGTGGGACAGCACCTTCAATACCCTCACCGCCGAGGATGATCCGGCCGAAGCCTTGACCCGCTATATCCGCGCCAAAATGGAGTTCTCTCGTCGCCAGCCCCAGGCATCGCGGTTGTTTGCCATGGAAGTGATCAGCGGTGGCGAATGCCTGACCGAGTATTTCAACCAGGATTATCGCGCCTGGTTCAATGGTCGTGCGGCCGTGTTCCAGGCCTGGATCGACGCCGGCAAGATGGACCCGATCGATCCGGTGCACCTTATTTTCCTGTTGTGGGGCAGCACCCAGCATTACGCCGACTTCGCCACCCAGATCTGCCGCGTGACCGGTCGCAGCAAGTTGACCAAGCAAGACATGATCGACGCGGGTGACAACCTGATCCGCATCATTCTCAAGGGCTGCGGCCTGACACCCACCCTTTAAGATCGCCATGCCCTTTACCCTTGCCGGTTTTTGCGAGTACCGCGAAGAAATTCGCAAAAGCCGCTTCATCACCTTCGCCGCGCCCATCACAAGCCCCGCCGATGCCCAAGCGTTCATCGAGCAGCACAGCGACCTGGATGCCACGCACAATTGCTGGGCCTGGAAACTCGGCGACCAATACCGCAGCAACGACGATGGCGAACCAGGTGGCACCGCCGGGCGGCCGATCCTGGCCGCGATCGAAGCCCAGGCCTGCGATCAAGTCGTGGTGCTGGTGATTCGCTGGTACGGCGGGATTCAACTGGGCACGGGTGGGCTCGCCCGGGCTTACGGCGGCGGTGCGAACAAATGCCTGCAAAACGCCGAAAAAATCGAACTGATCAGCCGTGTGTCGTTGCACTGTAGCTGCGGGTTCGCCGAACTTCCCCTGGTGAAACTGCGCGTCGCCGAGTGCGGCGGGCTGGTGAACGAAGAACGCTTCACGGCCAATGGCGTAGACCTGGAATTGGCCGTGGGTGAAACTCACATCGAAACCTTGCAAGCGCAACTGGCCGGCCTGAGCCGTGGACGGATCCTGCTGGAGCGTTGAATTCGCAGGCTTGCAACCTTTCAGGGCATCGCGCAATCGTTCAACTTGCCCACATCCACTGTGCACCCGACTGTGGATAACCTGAGCACATTCCTCTGTAACCCTTCTGTCATGCGGGTTTCAGAGGGTTGCTCATTTTTCGTCCAAAGTCCTGCCCAATCGACAAATCCATCTGCAAAACAAATGCTTGCAGGGGTTTATCACCTTTAGAAGAAAGCCTCGCAGTGCTTATGCCCGAGTCTGCAGCTTGCGCACAATAACTGTGGAGCAACCTGTGGATAACCCGTTCATGGCTCCTCCCGCCCCAAGAAGATCACGGCTCGCGGTCGCTTGTTCAATTTTTAACCACCCATTTCAGAGCAAACCAATGCCTGCATAAAACGTGCGCGCTCCAACCCGGTGCAGAATTTTCCTGTTGCAGGTACCCAGGCCATACGCAGAGGGCCTTGGCGGCGGGGCCAAGGCAATTTCCTGACCTTATGGCCAGGAAATTGCTTTATCCACAGGCATTCCTGTCCATCGGCCCGAGCCTGTCATGTCCAACCCCGACTCCATCGCGCGCCTGCAACTGCGCAAGATCAGCAAACGCTACCCCGGTTGCCTGGCCAACGACGCCATCGACCTGAGCATCCAGCCCGGCGAAATCCACGCCCTGCTCGGCGAAAACGGTGCGGGCAAAAGCACCCTGATGAAGATTATCTACGGCGTCACCCCTGCCGATTCAGGTGAAGTGATCTGGCAAGGCCAGCGCGTCAACCTGCGTAACCCGGCCCAGGCTCGCAGCCTGGGCATCGGCATGGTGTTCCAGCATTTCTCGCTGTTCGAGACCCTCACCGTTGCGCAGAACATTGCCCTGGCAATGGGCGCGACAGCCGGTTCGCCAGCACAGCTGGAACCCCGGATTCGCGAAGTGTCCCGGCGCTACGGCATGGCGCTGGAACCGCAGCGGCTGGTTCACAGCCTGTCGATCGGCGAGCGCCAGCGGGTGGAGATCATTCGCTGCCTGATGCAGGACATTCGGCTGTTGATTCTTGATGAGCCGACCTCGGTGCTCACGCCCGTGGAAGCCGAAGAGTTGTTCGTGACCCTGCGCCGTCTGGCGAGCGAGGGCTGCAGTATTTTGTTTATCAGCCACAAGCTCGGAGAGGTGCGAGCCTTGTGCCACAGCGCCACGGTGCTGCGGGGCGGGCGGGTTTCGGGGCACTGCACCCCGGCGCACTGCTCGGACCGGGAGCTGGCACAACTGATGGTCGGCGAAGCGGCCGGACTGATCACGGACTACCCCAAGGTCAGCGCAGACAAAGCCTTCCTGCAAATCAACCAGCTGTCCTGGCACAACCCGGACCCGTTCGGCTGCTCGTTGAGGGACATTGACCTTGAGGTCTGCAGCGGCGAAATCGTCGGCATCGCCGGGGTGGCGGGCAACGGCCAGGACGAATGGCTGGCGTTGCTCAGCGGAGAAACGCAGCTTCCCCGCCAGCAAGGCGAAACGATCCGATTCGCCGGTCAACCCGTCGCGCACCTGCGCCCCGATGCCCGTCGTCGACTCGGCCTGGCATTTGTCCCCGCCGAACGCCTGGGCCACGGCGCCGTGCCGCAATTGAGCCTGGCGGATAACGCCTTGCTCAGCGCGTTCCAACAGGGCCTGGTCAGCCATGGGCTGATTCGACGCCGCCAGGTCGAACACCTGGCCGAGGAAATCATCCGTCGCTTCGGCGTGAAGACACCTGACACCCGAACCCCGGCACGCAGCCTTTCGGGGGGCAACTTGCAGAAATTCATTCTTGGCCGGGAAATTCTCCAACAGCCAAAACTGCTGGTGGCCGCGCACCCGACCTGGGGCGTGGACGTCGGGGCGGCGGCGACCATCCATCGTGCCCTGATCGCCCTGCGCGATGCGGGCGCGGCCATTCTGGTGATCTCCGAAGACCTCGACGAACTGTTCCAGATCAGCGACCGCCTCGGCGCCTTGTGCGGCGGGCGCCTGTCAGCCTTGCGCCCCACGGGCGAGACCCGACTCAGCGACGTCGGCGGCTGGATGGCCGGCCAGTTCGACGCCCCTCAACCCCCTGCCCCCGCGCCGGTATAACGGAGTTCCACATGCTGCTTTCTCTCGAACCCCGCGGCCAGCAATCGCACCTGATGCTCTGGTGCTCGCCGCTGCTGGCCGCCGTGTTGACCCTGGGCTGCGGCTCGCTGCTGTTCATCACCCTGGGACATGACCCGTTGCAAACGCTGTACACCCTGTTGATCGCCCCGATCAGCGACCTGTACGGCGTGTCCGAGTGGCTGGTCAAGACCTTGCCGATCCTGCTCTGCGCCCTCGGTCTGGCAGTGGCCTATCAGGCGCGGATCTGGAACATCGGCGCCGAAGGCCAACTGCTGCTGGGCGCCCTGGCCGGCAGTGCCTTGGCGGTGAACATCATCGGCATGCAAAGCCGCTGGGCATTGGTGCTGATCCTGCTGACCGGCACCCTGGCAGGGGCGGCTTGGGCCGGACTCACGGCGTGGCTGCGCACGCGTTTCAATGCCAACGAAATCCTGACCAGCATCATGCTCAATTACATCGCCTTGAACCTGCTGCTGTTTTGCGTTCACGGGCCGTTGAAAGACCCGGCGGGTTTCAACTTCCCGGAGTCGGCGATGTTCGGCGAGGCCAGTCGCCTGCCATTGCTGCTGGAGGATGGCCGGGTCCATGCCGGGCTGTACTTCGCCCTGCTGGCGTTGGTGGCGGTGTGGGTCTTGCTGCAGAAAAGCTTCGTCGGTTTTCAGATCAAGGTGCTGGGCCTCGACGCCCGCGCCGCCGGTTTCGCCGGCTTTCGCCAGAAGCCGCTGGTGTGGCTGGCGCTGTTGATCAGCGGTGCGCTGGCCGGGCTGGCCGGCGTCTGCGAAGTGACCGGGCCGATCGGCCAACTGGTGCCGCAGGTGTCGCCGGGCTACGGCTATGCGGCGATTACCGTGGCATTCCTGGGGCGGCTCAATCCCATCGGCATTCTGTTTGCCAGCCTGTTGATGGCGTTGCTGTACATCGGCGGCGAAAGCGCGCAGATGTCGTTGAACCTGCCCCAGGCGATCACCCAGTTGTTCCAGGGGATGATGCTGTTTTTCCTGTTGGCCTGCGACGTATTGATCCTGTACCGGCCACGCTTGAACCTGCGCTGGACCCGGCGCGCCCGAACCACTGCGGTACAGGCAGGAGCCCTGTGATGGATATCGACCTGTTGAGCAATATTTTCTACGCCATGGTCCGCTGCGGCACGCCACTGCTGCTGGTGGCCCTGGGTGAATTGGTCTGCGAAAAAAGCGGCGTCCTCAACCTGGGCCAGGAAGGCATGATGCTGTTCGGCGCGGTGATCGGTTTTATCGTCGCGTTCAACAGTGGCAACCTCTGGCTCGGCGTGCTGCTGGCGATGGCCGCCGGGATGCTGTTGTCGGCATTGTTCGCGCTGGTGGCACTGGTGTTCAACGCCAATCAGGTGGCCACCGGGCTGGCGCTGACGATTTTCGGGGTGGGCCTGTCGAGTTTTGTCGGCGCGGCCTGGGTCGGCAAACCGCTGGCGGGATTCGAGCCGCTGGCCATTCCCTACCTGAGTGACATCCCCTTGATCGGGCGGATGCTGTTTGCCCAGGACTTGCTGGTTTACCTGTCCTTCGCGCTGTTTGCCCTGGTGGCGTGGGTGCTGATGAAAAGCCGCACCGGATTGATCATCCAGGCCGTCGGCGAGAACCCCGATGCCGCCAGCGCCATGGGCCTGCCGGTGTTGCGGGTGCGGACCCTGGCGGTACTGTTTGGCGGCGCCATGGCCGGGTTGGCCGGCGCCTATCTGTCGTTGGCCTACACGCCGATGTGGGCCGAGAACATGAGCGCCGGCCGTGGCTGGATCGCCCTGGCCCTGGTGGTGTTCGCCAGTTGGCGGGTGTGGCGCCTGCTGCTGGGGGCCTACCTGTTCGGCCTCGCCAGCATCCTGCACCTGGTGGCCCAGGGCTTGGGGCTGGCGATTCCATCGAGTCTTCTGGCGATGCTGCCCTACGCCGCGACCATCGTAGTGCTGGTGCTGCTGTCCCGGGATGCCGTACGCACCCGGTTGTATGCGCCGGTGTCACTGGGGCAGCCTTGGCAGGCGGGGCATTGAGATAGACCGCGGCGCACCTATCGCGAGCAAGCTCGCTCCCACACTAGACCAGGTGAACACTGAGTTCAGGTTTGACTCAGGCCCCCTGTGGGAGCGAGCTTGCTCGCGATGAAGCCCGAACAGGCAACACCTGAACCAACCCCCACACCACCTCCAAAAACAGGAAAACCCACAACACCGCACTGGCCCCATGAAGCAGCGCATACAGCTGCCAGGCCGCAAACAGAAACCGCCCCGCCGCGTCATACCGTCCGTACAGCAGTTGCGGATCACGAATCCGCAGCACCGCCCACACGCAGACAATCGAGCCCAGCAAATTCACCATCAGCAGATGCGCCGGCGCAAACGGCGGCAATTCTCCTGGCAGGTCAAAGAGCTGAGACAGGCTCATCAACACATCATGCAACGCCGCAAAGCTCCACGGCGTGGCCAGCACGGCCGACACGATAAGGTCGTACCAGGCGCTGCCGCGCACCACCTGGCGATATTGCATCGAAGTCCACATACACGTTGCTCCAGATAATTGGGGAGCGAAAAGGCTAAAGCCTGGGGTATGCTCCAAGGTCAAGCCCTCCGGAATTGTCCATGCGTATCGGTGAATTAGCCCAAGCCTGCGCCGTCAGTCGAGACACCCTGCGCTTCTATGAACAACGGGGCCTGATTGCGGCAACGCGCAGTGCCAATGGCTATCGCGACTACCCCGCCGACGTGGTCCAGCTGGTGCTCTACATCAAGACCGCCCAGCGCCTGGGCTTTACCCTGGGCGAGATCGGCGCCAGCGTCGCCGCCCTGTGGAACGCCCCCGACCCCGACTGCGCGGTGACGCAATTGCTGCAAGACAAATTGAACCTGATCGAAACCCGCATGACCGAACTCGACGCGTTGCGTCAGGAGCTGAAACAACGGCTCGGGCAACGTTGTCCATTAAACCCGTAACCTCTTTCTTTCAAGGATGCCCCTCATGACTTCGGCTAGAAACGCATTGATCATCGGCGCCTCCCGGGGCCTGGGCCTCGGTCTGGTGAAGACGCTGCTCAGCGATGGCTGGAACGTGACCGCCACCGTGCGCAACCCGCAGAACGCAGAAGCTTTGAAGGCGCTAGGCCCGGTACGCATTGAAAAACTCGACATGGATGACCAGCAAGCCGTCATCGCCCTGAGCCAGCAGCTCAAGGGCGAGACCTTCGACCTGCTGTTCGTCAATGCCGGTGTCAAAGGCCCGGACAACCAGAACCCAGGCGGCGCGACGCTGGCGGAAGTCGGCCAGTTGTTCTTCACCAACGCCGTGGCGCCGATCAACCTGGCCCAGCGCTTCGTCAGCCAGATTCGCGACGGCAGCGGCGTGCTGGCGTTCATGAGCTCGGTGCTGGGCAGCGTGACCATGCCCGACGCGCCGGAAATGGCGCTGTACAAGGCCAGCAAGGCTGCACTCAATTCCATGACCAACAGCTTCGTCAACCAATTGGGCGAGCAGGCATTGACCGTGCTGTCGCTGCACCCGGGCTGGGTGAAGACGGACATGGGCGGTGAAGGCGCGGACATCGATGTCGAGACCAGCACCCGCGGGCTGATCGACCAGGTCAATGCCTTCGCCGGCAAGGGTGGGCATCACTTCGTCAGCTACAAGGGCGAAACGATTCCCTGGTAACCCCACCTTTCCTTTGTGGGAGCGAGCTTGCTCGCGATGACGGCCTCACATCCAACAGGGATGTCGACTGATCTACCGCTATCGCGAGCAAGCTCGCTCCCACAGGGTTCTCGGCCTGACACTGGATCTGCGCCCGGCAACCTGAGTAAACTCCACCCTCGCCCACCTAACGGGCGACCCTGGATCAGCAGACAGGGCATCACTGAGCTGGCTAACCTGAACCCACTTTCAGAGGAGCCGGCCATCATGCCTGCGACCCGTACCTGGTTGAAAAACCCCCTCGCCATTTTCACCGCCAACGACCTCGATGCCCATGGCGGCCTCGTCCTGCAGGACGGTGTGATCGTCGAACTGCTGAGCGCCGGCCAACAACCCGCCCAGCCCTGTGACCACATCTTCGACGCGCGCGAGCATGTGATCCTGCCGGGGTTGATCAACACCCATCATCACTTCTACCAGACCCTGACGCGCGCCTGGGCGCCGGTGGTGAATCAGCCATTGTTCCCGTGGCTGAAGACCCTCTACCCGGTATGGGCGCGGCTGACCCCGGAAAAACTCGCCCTGGCGAGCAAAGTAGCCTTGGCCGAGTTGCTGCTGTCGGGCTGCACCACGGCGGCCGACCACCACTACCTGTTTCCCCAAGGCCTGGAACATGCCATCGACGTGCAAGTGCAAAGTGTCCGTGAACTGGGCATGCGCGCGATGCTGACCCGCGGTTCCATGAGCCTGGGCGAGGCCGACGGAGGCTTGCCACCGCAGCAGACCGTGCAGCAGGGCGAGGTGATTCTCGCCGACAGCCAGCGCTTGATCGCCGAGTACCACGAGCGCGGCGACGGCGCCCGGATCCAGATTGCCCTGGCGCCCTGCTCGCCGTTTTCGGTCACGCCCCAGATCATGAGCGCCAGTGCCGAGCTGGCGGAGCAACTCGACGTACGCCTGCACACTCACCTGGCCGAGACCCTCGATGAAGAGGACTTTTGCCTGCAACGCTTCGGCCTGCGCACCGTGGATTACCTGGACAGCGTCGGCTGGCTCGGACCCCGTACCTGGCTGGCCCACGGCATTCATTTCAACCCGGATGAAATCGCTCGCCTCGGCGCCGCCGGCACCGGCATTTGCCATTGCCCCAGCTCCAACATGCGCCTGGCCTCGGGCATCTGTCCGACCCTGGAGCTCACCGCCGCCGGCGCCTCCGTGGGCCTGGGGGTAGACGGTTCGGCGTCCAACGATGCCTCGAACATGATCCTTGAAACCCGCCAGGCGCTGTACATCCAGCGCCTGCGCTATGGCGCTCAAGCGATCACGCCGGAACGCGTACTGGGCTGGGCGACCCGGGGCTCGGCGCAACTGCTCGGGCGCAGCGATATCGGCGAACTGGCCGTGGGCAAGCAGGCCGACCTGGCGCTGTTCAAGCTCGATGAGCTGCGTTTCTCCGGCAGCCACGACCCGATCTCGGCCCTGCTGCTGTGCGGCGCGGACCGGGCGGATCGGGTGATGATCGGCGGGCAATGGCGAGTGATCGACGGGCAGGTCGAGGGACTGGACTTGAAGGGGCTGATTGCCGATCACAGCCAGGCGGCGCGGGAATTGATCGCCGGCGCCTGACCCACCCCAAATCCCCTGTGGGAGCGAGCTTGCTCGCGATAGCGCCAGATCAGTCAACATTGATGTTGAATGGCTGGCCGCCATCGCGAGCAAGCTCGCTCCCACAATGGGTGCTGTATTGGGCCTAGAGCCCCAGCAAGGACAACATGATGAAAGTCGCGAACAACACAAAGTGGGTCATGCCTTCGATGGCATTGGTTTCACCATCATTGAGGTTGATCGCGCTGACGATCAGGGTGATGAAGATCATCACCGTCTGCACCGGGGTCATCGCCATCTGGAAGGGCTGGCCGGTGTAGAGGGCCATGGCTTCCATCACCGGTACGGTGAGGATCACGGTGGACAGCGACGCGCCCAACGCGATGTTCACCACCGACTGCATGCGGTTCGCCAGGGCGGCGCGCAGAGCGGTGAGGATTTCCGGTGCGGCGGAGATCGCGGCCACCAGGATCGCCGTGACCACCGGCGGCGCGCCCGAGCCTTCCAGGCCCAGGTCGAGTGCCTTGGACATGACTTCGGCCAGGGCGCCGATCACCACCACGCCAAACACCAGGGCACCGATGGAAAACGTCAGACTGATGGGTTCCGGCTCGTTTTCCACCGGTTCTTTCTTGCGGCGTTTTTCCGGGTAGCTGTAGCTGAAGAAGTAACTGTGGGGCCCGACCTGCATGCGCAGGAACAGGGTGTACAGCACGATCATCGCGCCGATGGTGAAGGCCGAATACATTTTCCAGTTCTGCTGGGGAATGAACTCCGGTACCACCATCGACACGCCCATGGCGGTGAGGATCATCACGCTGTAGGTGCGCGCCGAATCGTCGTTGTAGGCCTGCTCGCCATGCTTGATCCCGCCCATCAGCGCCGCCAGCCCGAGGATGCCGTTGATGTCGAGCATCACCGCCGAGTAGATCGTGTCCCGCACCAGTGTCGACGACGCTTCGTTGCTCATCATGATCGCCAGGATCACCACCTCCACCAGCACCGCCGACAGGGTCAGGATCATCGTGCCGTAGGGATCACCGACTTTTTCCGCCAGCAACTCGGCGTGATGGGCCACGCGCATGGAGGCGGCGACGATGAAGCCGATCAGCACCAGGCCACCGATCAACGCGACCAGTTGCCCGTTGCCCAATAGCCAATGTTCCAGCGGGTAAGCGATGAGCGCGGCGATCAGCGCCAGCAACAGCAGTTTTTCTTGCTTGAGCAAAGTGAGCATCGCGGGCCTGTCAGCGTGGGCGGGTCATGAGCTACAGACTGTAGGGGGCGGCGAACGTTTCGTTCGAGTGTGACGCACCAGACAGTGGCGAGTGGCTGGCAGGTGCACCTTTATCGATCTGGAGGGCCTCATCGCGAGCAAGCTCGCTCCCACAGGTTGTGCACGCCTTTGTGGGAGCGAGCTTGCTCGCGATGGCTGCCCCGAAAAGATCGCAGATTTTGTTGTCCTTTTGGTCAGCATTTTGCATTGGTGCTGCACAGCCAACCTCACAACAAAATGGAGTTCGAGTTCATGCACAAACGCCCCTTGAAGAAGTTGCTTTGCGCCGTCGTCGCCGCCGTCGGCCTGGGCGCCGGTCTGAATGCCAGTGCCGCCGACCCGCTGAAGGTCGGCTTCGTCTACATCGGCCCGATCGGCGACCACGGCTGGACCTATCAGCATGAACAAGGGCGCAAGGAGCTGGCGGCGAAATTCGGCGACAGGATCACCACCAACTACGTGGAAAACGTGCCGGAGGGGGCCGACGCCGAGCGGGTGATCCGCAACATGGCCAAGGACAAATACGACCTGATCTTCACCACCTCCTTCGGCTACATGAACCCGACGCTGAAAGTCGCCAAGCAGTTCCCCAAGGTGATCTTCGAACACGCCACCGGCTACAAGCAGGACAAGAACCTGGGCACGTACCTGGCTCGCACCTACGAAGGCCGCTACGTCGGCGGTTTCCTCGCGGCCAAGATGACCAAGACCAAGAAGATCGGCTACGTTGCCTCCTTCCCGATCCCGGAAGTCATCCGCGACATCAACGCCATCCAACTGGCCCTGAACAAATACAACCCCGGTACCGAGATCAAGGTGGTGTGGGTCAACTCCTGGTTCGACCCGGGCAAAGAAGCCGACGCCGCCAACGCGCTGATCGACCAGGGCGTGGACGTGGTGTTCCAGCACACCGACAGCCCGGCGCCGATCCAGGCCGCCGAACGACGCGGCGTCTATGCGGTGGGCTACGCTTCGGACATGGCCCACTTCGGGCCCAAGGCGGTGCTGACCTCCATCGTCAACGACTGGGGCCCGCATTACATCCAAGCGACCCAGAGCGTGCTCGACCATGACTGGAAATCCCAGGACTACTGGGGCGGCCTGAAGGAAGGCACGGTGAAACTGCCGATCAGCGACCTGGTGCCGGCAGCGGTCAAGGGCGAAGCCGAGCAGATCATCGCCGACATCGAGAGCGGCGCCTTCCATCCGTTCACCGGCCCGATCAAGGACCAGGCCGGCGTCGAGAAAATCCCCGCGGGCGCGAGCGCCACCAACGCGGAACTGGCGTCGATGAATTATTACGTCGAAGGCATGAAGGCCGAGATTCCCAAATAGTCCACAAACCCAACCCAATATCTATTGTGGGAGCGAGCTTGCTCGCGATTGCGGACCGACATTCAATATCTGTATTGGCTGACCCACCGCGATCGCGAGCAAGCTCGCTCCCACATGGGGCTCCTATTTCAAGTCAGGAAAGCCGCATGAACAGCCTGCCCATCATCGACATCAGCCCGCTCTACGGCGATGAGCCCGACGCCTGGCAAGCCGTCGCCGGGCAAATCGACCGTGCCTGCCGCCAGTGGGGCTTTTTCTACATCAAGGGCCACCCCATCAGCCCGGCGCGCATCGCCGAGGTACTGGGCAATGCTCAACGCTTCTTCGCCCTGCCCGTCGAAGAAAAGCTCAAGATCGACATCACCCAGACCCGTCACCATCGCGGCTACGGCGCCGTCGCCACGGAACAACTGGACCCGACCAAGCCCAGCGACCTGAAGGAAACCTTCGACATGGGCCTGCATTTGCCGGCCGATCACCCCGAGGTGCTGGCGGAAAAACCCCTGCGCGGCCCCAACCGGCATCCCGACCTGAGCGGTTGGGCAACCTTGATGGAGCAGCATTACCGTGACATGCAGGCGCTTGCGCAAACCCTGCTGCGGGCCATGACCCTGGCCCTGGGCATCGAACGGGACTTTTTCGATACGCGCTTCAACGAGCCGGTGAGCGTGCTGCGCCTGATCCACTACCCACCCCGCGATGCCGCCAGTTGCGCCGAACAGCAAGGTGCCGGCGCTCATACCGATTACGGTTGTATCACCCTGCTCTACCAGGACGCCGCCGGCGGCCTGCAAGTGCGCAACGTCAACGGCCAGTGGATCGACGCGCCGCCTATCGACGGTACCTTCGTGGTCAACCTCGGCGACATGATGGCGCGCTGGAGCAACGACCGTTACCTGTCCACGCCGCATCGGGTGATCAGCCCGCTGGGAGTGGACCGTTATTCGATGCCATTCTTTGCCGAGCCGCACCCCGACACGCTGATCCAATGCCTGCCCGGTTGCCAGGATGACGCCCACCCGCCAAAGTACCCGACCACCACCTGCGCCGAATTCCTGCTCTCGCGCTTCGCCGACACCTATGCTTACCGACGGGAGCCCCACGCCGTGTAGTGGATCAGCCGGTCAGGTTTTACCCGACAGGGCCGCCAGCCCCCTGTAGAATGCCCGCCATCGCTTCGCTGATGAGAAAAGACCATGTACGACTGGCTGAACGCCCTGCCCAAGGCTGAACTGCACCTGCACCTGGAAGGCTCCCTGGAACCCGAGCTGCTGTTCGCCCTGGCCGAACGCAACAAGATCGCTCTGCCATGGAACGACGTCGACACCCTGCGCAAGGCCTATGCCTTCAACAACCTCCAGGAGTTCCTCGACCTGTATTACCAGGGTGCCGATGTGCTGCGCACCTCCCAGGATTTCTACGACCTGACCTGGGCCTACCTGTTGCGCTGCAAGGCGCAGAACGTGATCCACACCGAACCGTTCTTCGACCCGCAAACCCACACAGACCGTGGCATCCCGTTCGAAGTGGTGCTCAACGGCATCGCCGCCGCCCTCAAGGACGGAGAGCAGCAACTGGGCATCACCAGCGGCCTGATCCTGAGTTTCCTGCGCCACCTGAGTGAAGAACAAGCCGAGAAAACCCTCGACCAAGCGCTGCCGTTCCGCGAGGCTTTCGTGGCCGTGGGCCTGGACAGTTCGGAAATGGGCCATCCACCGAGCAAGTTCCAGCGAGTCTTCGACCGCGCGCGCAACGAAGGCTTCCTGACCGTCGCCCACGCCGGCGAAGAGGGCCCGCCCGAGTACATCTGGGAAGCCCTGGACCTGCTGAAGATCCAGCGCATCGACCATGGCGTGCGGGCCATCGAAGATGAGCGACTGATGCAGCGGATCATCGACGAGCAGATTCCATTGACCGTGTGCCCACTGTCCAACACCAAGCTGTGCGTGTTCGACGACATGTCCCAGCACAACATCCTCGACATGCTCGAACGCGGTGTGAAGGTGACGGTGAACTCCGATGACCCGGCCTACTTTGGCGGCTACGTCACCGAAAACTTCCACGCCCTGCACACCCACCTGGGCATGACCCAGGACCAGGCCAAGCGACTGGCGCAGAACAGCCTGGATGCGCGGCTGGTAAAACCTTAAGCCTCACGATCATCCCCTGTGGGAGCGAGCTTGCTCGCGATGGCGGTGTATCAGTCGACATCGATGTTGCATGCCAGACCGCTATCGCGAGCAAGCTCGCTCCCACAGTGGGCTGGTGTTTAATCGGCCACCGTACCCTCGCTCAATTCCTCCAGCGTCTTGCCCCGGGTTTCCATGCCGAACACCCAGACCACTCCCGCCGCCACGGCGAAGCACAACGCACCCAGGGCAAATACGCCGCCCTGACCAGTGATGGGAAACACCAGGCCGGTCACCAGGGGACCGAGCAGCGAACCGATACGACCCACCGCCGAAGCGAAGCCCGAACCCGTGGCCCGCGCCGAGGTGGGGTACAGCTCCGGCGTGTAGGTGTAGAGCACCGCCCACATGCCAAACAGGAAAAACTGCATCAGCAAACCGGTGCCGATCAACAGGCCGACGTTGCCGCCAAACACCGCACTCTGCCCATACAGAAACGCCATCACCCCACCGCCCAGCAAGGTGATGATGCACACCGGCTTACGCCCCCAACGCTCCACCAGCCAGGCCGCCATCAGGAAGCCGGGAATCCCGCCCAGGGAAATCAGCACGGTGTAATACACCGACTGGGTCACGGCGAACCCCGACTGCTGCAACAATGCGCTGAGCCAGGACGTCAGGCCATAAAAACCCAGCAAGGCAAAGAACCAGACACTCCAGATCATCATCGTGCGCTGGCGATACAGCGGCGACCAGATCTGCGCCAGGGCCGAAAAGAAATTGCCCGGCGTGCTCTCGACCCTCGGCAGGCGAATCGGCTCCGGCAGGTCGCGCTGTCCCAGCGAGGCTCGGACCTTGTCTTCGATTCGCTTGAGCACGGCATCCGCTTCATCACCCCGTCCGGCCTGCTCCAGCCAGCGCGGCGACTCGGGAATGAAGAAGCGAATCGCCAGGACAAACACTGCCGGCACCGCCAGCACCAGGAAGATGTCGCGCCAGCCCACCACCGGCAGCAGAAAATACGACAGCACCCCCGCCGCCACGAAACCCAGTGGCCAGAAGCCGTCCATCAAGGCGATGTAGCGCCCTCGACGCTTGGCCGGGATCAACTCCGAGAGCATCGACTGGGCAATCGGAAACTCCATGCCCATGCCGATGCCCAGCAGGACGCGGAACAGTGTCAAGGTCTCGACGTCCTGGGCGGTGGAGCACAGGTAACTGGCAATGCCCCACAACACGATGCTCCACTGGAACACCGGCTTGCGCCCGAAACGATCGGCCAGCATGCCCGACAGCGATGCACCCAGCACCATGCCGAAGAAGCTGGAGCTGGCGAGCAGACCGGCCTGGGCAGTGCTCAGGCCGAACTCGGCTTTGATCGAGCCCAACAGGAACGTCATCATCGCCAAGTCCATGGAGTCGAAGAAAAACGCCAGGGCGATGATGATGAAAATCACCCGGTGATACCCGCTGATGGGTAACCGCTCCAGGCGTTCCGCCGCGCTGTAACCGTGAGTATTCATGTTGCTGCCCCCCAATCCAAAAAAATCCCCGGATCGAGTGTGCGCGAACCTTGCTGGCGGCTATTGCTGAATACGACCTGTCGACAGCCCTGAGCGACGCGCCAGGCGAGTTCCCTAGAACGCCATCTCTACGGCATCCTGCCGGGCGAACCGGTGGATTTCCTGCTGGCCCAGCGTCGTCACCTGCAAGGCCCGCGAATCGTTGGGCAAGGTCAGCCAACCCGACTGCATGAACAGTTGCAGCAACGCCGCCCCCAGCGCGCCTCCCAGATGCGGACGACGCTCGCTCCAGTCCGGGCAAGGGCAGGCGACACGGGCGTTGCGATGGGCCAGGGCCTGGATGAACAGGCCACGCTCAGCCAGTTGAGTGGCGCCCTTGTGCGTGACGATCACCCGTTGTTCGAACTGCTCGATCCATCCCGCGTCGAGCAGGCGCTGGTAGAGATCGGCCGCCAGGGTTCCCCCCAAGTGATCGTCGCACAGCCTGGCCCGCATCAACGAAGCGGGGGCCGACGGGGCCTTGGTCGGCATGGCCCGGCGCTTGAAGACATCCGGAATCTGCCGTGGCGTACTGACCAGGGTCGCGCTGGCCAGCGCTTCGACGGCCGCGCCGATTTCAGGCGCGGCCAAGCGGAAAAACCGCTTGCGCCCCCGGGCTTCGACTTTCAACAGGCCGCCGGCGGACAAGCGCCCCAGGTGCGCATTGGCCGAGGACGGCGACAAACCGGCGAGCAACGCCAACTCTTCAGCCTGGCGGGCCGTGCCGTCCATCAAAGCCCACATCATTGCGCTGCGCTTGGGGTCAGCCAGCAGCGTGGCGATCTGGCTGATGCAAGGTGCATGTTCCATGTATTCACTCCCTGTTGAATCATTCGTCTACTGCTCTGGCGCAGGCGGTCGTTAGTATAAGCGCGACGATCGAGCTTTCCTGTCCTCCGGAAACCTTTGGAGGCGATTGTTCATGAGGGAAAAGTCTCTATTTGCGCGCGACTAATGGCCGGCCCCCTTCGGGAGTGGAAATCGAGCCGTCAACTCACCGCAGCGAGCCTGGAGCATGTCCCGCAAAAGTTTGATCGGTTTACTCAATTGCGCCCGGTGGGCACACAGCAGATTGAGGGGCGCGCGTTCGCAGTGCAGGTGCGGCAAGAGGATTTTCAAACGCCCGGCCAGCACGTCAGTGGACACATCCAGCCACGATTTATAGGCGATCCCGGCCCCCGCCACCGCCCAGCGGCGCACCACATCGGCATCGTCACTGAAACGGTCGCCACTGACGGTGAGGCTCACCTCCCGCTTGCCGTCATGAAAAGCCCATCGGTCATGGACCCGGCTGCCCAGCATGTACAGCAGGCAGTTGTGTTGGGCCAGTTGTTCCAGTTGATGAGGTTCGCCCCGGCGAGCCAGATAATCCGGCGATGCACACAGCACCCGACGGTTGTCCGGGGCGACAGGCAAGGCCACCAGGCTCGAATCCTCCGGCTCGCCATAACGCAGGGCGATGTCCACCGGCTGCTTGAACAGGTCGGCCATGCGATCGCCCAGTAGCAGTCGCACCGTCAGCCCGGGATGCTCGCGCTGGAACGCATCCAGCCAGGGCAATAGCAGGTTGCGTCCCAGGTCCGACGGCGCGGACAACTGCAACACTCCGCTGACCTGGTCCTGGCCGCTGGTCAACAAGCGCCGGCCTTCGTCAAGGCTGCTCAATGCGGCCCGGGCATATTCGAGAAAACTCTCGCCCTCGGCCGTCAGGCGCAAGCTGCGGGTGGAGCGGGCCAACAGCCGGGCGCCGAGGTGCTGCTCGATCCGTTTCAACGCGGCACTGGCCACCGCCGCCGACAGGTCCATGACCCTGGCCGCGGCCGAAAGACTGCCCAGGTCCGCTGCTCGGACAAACAATTGCAAGTCATCGAAGCGAAGCATCACGCGCCCATTATCAAAAAAGTATTGAAAGAGCCTGTTGTTTTAGCCGGTTTTATCTCGGCTATAAATAGCTAAACATGGCCTTCATCGAAACTCACCTCACGGAGCCGCTTCATGAAAGCCATTGCCTACTACCACTCGCTACCCATCACCGACCCACAATCGCTCCAGGACATCGAGCTGCCGGAACCGGTCGCCGGTCCCCGGGACCTGCTGGTGGAGGTCAAGGCCATTTCGGTCAACCCGGTGGACACCAAGGTCCGCCAGAACGTCCAGCCCGAAGATGGCGTCGCCAAGGTGCTGGGCTGGGACGTGGCCGGCGTGGTCAAGGCGGTGGGCAGCGAGGTCACGCTGTTCAAGGCCGGGGACAAGGTGTTCTACGCCGGTTCCATCGCCCGGGCCGGTGGCAACAGCGAATTGCACGTAGTGGATGAACGCATTGTCGGCCACATGCCTAAGACCCTCGGTTTCGCCGACGCGGCGGCGCTGCCGTTGACGGCCATCACCGCCTGGGAATTGTTGTTCGAGCGCCTGAATATCCAGGAAGGCCAGGACAACCAGGGCCAGAGCCTGTTGATCGTCGGCGCTGCCGGCGGCGTGGGGTCGATCCTGACGCAACTGGCCAGCCAGCTCACCGGGTTGAAGGTGATTGGCACCGCGTCCCGTGCGCAAACCCAGGAATGGGTGCGCAGCCTGGGTGCAGACCTGGTGATCGACCACAGCCGCCCCTTGAGCGAAGTATTGAAGGAAGCAGGCCAGCCCCAGGTGACTCACGTCGCCAGCCTGACCCAGACCGACCAGCACCTGGACCAGCTGGTCGAAGCCCTCGCCCCCCAGGGCAAACTGGCGCTGATCGACGATCCCAAGGCGCTGGACGTGACTAAGCTCAAGCGCAAGAGCCTGTCGTTGCATTGGGAATTCATGTACACCCGCTCGCTGTTCGAAACGGCTGACATGCTTGAACAACACAAACTGCTCAACCGCGTGGCCGCGCTGATCGACGCCGGTACGCTGAAGACCACGGTGGGCGAGCATTTCGGCACCATCAACGCCGAGAACCTGCGCCGGGCCCACGCGTTGCTGGAAAGCGGCCAGTCCAAGGGCAAGATCGTGCTTGAAGGCTTCTGACCCAAGACACGATGATGGCCTGGCGCTTGTGGGAGCAAAGCTTGCTCGCGATGGAGGCGCCGCGGTTCTCTATAAAACCGCGTCATCATTTATCGCGAGCTAGCTTTGCTCCCACAAAACCCATGCCGTCAGTCCGAGAATTGACCGTTGTCACAACTCCGATCGTATTCGGGTCTACACTCGAGGCCTTTGCAACGTAATCTTTTCGTGAGGAGGTCAGCAATGAAGATCCTGATAAAAGAAGTGGCAAAAAACCAATGGCAAGTGCGTCTTGACCGGCACGTCGTCACCTTCCGTACCGAGGCCGAAGCCCAGGCTTTCGCCACAACCTTGCAAGCGCGGATCCACGCGCCCCATCATTTCCCCGAACAGCAGCAGCGCGCGGCCGGCTGAGTCAGCCCTCGCGACTGGCCTGGGCCAATACCCGGGCATTTTGCAGGCGACGAGTCAGCATCGCCGCGCTCACCACCAACAGCCCGCAAAGGCTGATGACCAGCGCCATTGGCACGGCGGTGCCGTTATGCAGCGCCGCCACCAATGCGGCCGCCCCGGCGGCCACGGAAAACTGCAGGCATCCCAGCATCGCCGACGCGCTGCCGGCCCGGGCGCCCTGTCCGTTCATGGCGCAGGCCGAAGCATTGGGCAGGATGCAACCCAGGCTGGCGATGCAGATGAACAGCGGAACCAGCAGCGGCCACAACTGCGCAGGTTGCAATGAACTGACGGCCAGCAGGCTCAGCCCCGCGCCCAGGTAGACCCATACCGCGCGGCTCAGCAGGAACGCCGGGCCGCGCTTGGACAGCAGCCGGGCGTTGACTTGGGCGACCAGGATGAAGCCCGCCGCATTGGTGCCGAACAGCCAACCGAAATGTTCGGCCGGGACACCGTAGAGCTTGATGAAGACGAAAGGCGAACCGGCGATGTAGGAAAACATCCCGGCGATAGCGATGCCCCCTGTCAGCGCATGGCCGAGATAGACGGCATCGGTCAATAACCGGCCATATTGGCGCAACGCCCCCGACAACGGTTGCCGAGGGACATAATCCGGCAAGCTTTCCGGCAGCCACAAGGCCACCGCCGTCGACGCCAATGCGCTGAACACGGTCAGGGCAATGAAAATTGACTGCCAACCATGCAGGTTCACCAACAACCCGCCCAACATCGGCGCGAGAATCGGCGCCAAGCCCATCACCAGCATCAGCTGCGAAAACACCTTGGCCGAACCCACCGCGTCGCATTTGTCGCTGACCACCGCCCGGGAAATCACCATCCCGGCACATCCGCCCAAGGCCTGGACGAAGCGGGCACCGATCAGCCATTCGAGGTTCGGTGCATAGGCGCAAGCCAGGGACGCCAGGGTGAACAAGCCAACGCCCGTGAGCAGCGGAATCCGCCGCCCGAAGCGATCCGCCACCGGCCCATAGGCCAGTTGCCCGATGGACAAGCCGAGGAAGTAGGCCGCCAGGGTCAACTGGATGTGTTTTTCGTCAGTACCGAAGGCGGTGGCCATCGCCGGAAAGGCGGGCAGGTAGAAGTCGATCGCCAAGGGACCGAAAGCGCTCAAGGCGCCAAGAATCAGAATGGTGCGAAGGTTCATCGGGCGTCCAGCTCAGGCGTCGTTCGACAGCCCGACAGTCTAGCCGTGCCGGGCGCTCTTGAACATTCCGATAGGTCGCTAACGATTAAAAAACTTCAGGCGGGACTAGCCTCATAGCCTTCTTCCTTGATGGCCGCGAGCACGGCTTCGGTCGCCAACGAGCTCTGGACCCGGACGGTCTTGGCACCCAGGTCGACTTGCACGTCCGCCGCCGGATCCTTGGCCTGGACAGCCTGGGTGATGGCCTTGACGCAGTGACCACAGGACATGCCCTGAACATTGAATGTTTGCATGAGATGACTCCTTGGGATTGAGGTTGCCGCCAGTCTCAAGCTTGCCATCATGGCAAGGTCAAGTTCTGACAAAAACTGCCGGGCTGGCAATCGGCATCGCCGTCAGCCAAGCTGCACACATCAAGGATTTCACACCGGAGGTTCAGCCATGCGCTGGTCAGCGTTCAGTCTGTTTTGCATGCTCGGTTTTTCAGCGGTGGCGCCCCAGGCCTCTGCCGTCGGTGAGGACTATGGCGTGTTGATCATTTCCCGCGAGCGCCTGGAAGTGGCGACCAGTTGCGAAATCGGCATCTACATCCAGGATCAACTCTCGGCCCGGCTGTTCCAGGAGCAGAGCACCTCGTTCAACCTGCCGCCGGGCCAGTTTTCCTTGCGCCTGAAATTGCTGCCGGGACAAGCGCCGGGTTGCAACCCGGGCATGCTCGCGCCTGGGTCGCAGAACATCACCCTCAAGGCCGGGGACATCTTGAAGTTCCGCATCGCCATGAGTGAACAAGGTATGTACCTCAAGCAGGCTGGGCTCGGTTACTGACACGCCACTCGAACTTGTGGTTGCGAGCCCCTGTGGGAGCGAGCTGGCTCGCGATGGCGATCTAACATCCACCATGGATGTCGACTGAACTACCCCTATCGCGAGCAAGCTCGCTCCCACAGAGGATTGGCGCTTGACCTTGCCAGCATGGCAAGGTTGATCCTGTAGTCATTCACTACAGGGAGCGTGACCGATGTCCGAATCCACCACATTCGACCTACCCATTGCCGGCATGACCTGCGCCAGCTGCGCCGGGCGGGTCGAGCGGGCCTTGAGCAAAGTCGCCGGTGCCAGCGCCGTCAGCGTCAACCTGGCGACGGAACTGGCACGTGTCCAGGCCCCCGAAGGCAGCCTGCCGGCCTTGAAGCAGGCCGTCGAACAGGCAGGCTATAGCGTTCCCGTGCACACCCTGGAACTGAACATCGAAGGCATGACCTGCGCCTCCTGTGTCGGCCGGGTCGAACGTGCCCTGGGCAAGGTCGACGGCGTGAACAGCATCAGCGTCAACCTGGCCAACGAGCGGGCCCACCTCGAACTGCTCGGCCAGGTGGATGCGCAAACCCTGATCGATGCGGTCAAGCGCGCCGGCTATGACGCCACGGTCTGGCAGGCCGAGCAGGTCGCCGACACGCAGAACAACCGTCTGAACCGTGAACGCCTGGCCCTGGTGCTGGCGATTGTGCTGTCGGTGCCGTTGGTGCTGCCCATGTTGCTGCAGCCGTTCGGCGTGCATTGGATGCTCCCGGCCTGGGTTCAGTTCGCCCTGGCGACGCCGGTGCAGTTCATCTTCGGTGCGCGTTTCTACGTCGCCGCCTTCAAGGCCGTGCGGGCCGGTGCCGGAAACATGGACCTGCTGGTGGCCCTGGGCACCAGCGCTGGCTACGGCTTGAGCCTCTATGAATGGGCGATCGCCCGTCCCGGCAGCATGCCGCACCTGTATTTCGAGGCTTCGGCCGTGGTGATCGCCCTGGTGTTGCTCGGTAAATACCTGGAGAGCCGCGCCAAGCGCCAGACCGCCAGCGCCATTCGCGCCCTCGAAGCCTTGCGCCCGGAACGGGCGATCCAGGTGATCGATGGCCAGGAGCGGGACGTTGCCATCAGCGCCCTGCGCTTGAATGACTTGGTGCTGGTCAAGCCCGGCGAACGCTTCCCGGTGGACGGCGAAGTGCTGGAAGGCCAGAGCCACGCCGACGAAGCGCTGATCAGCGGCGAAAGCCTGCCGGTGCCCAAGCAGCCCGGCGACAAGGTCACCGGCGGCGCCATCAATGGCGAAGGCCGGTTGCTGGTCCGCACGCAAGCCCTGGGCACCGAAACCGTCCTGGCGCGCATCATCCGCCTGGTGGAAGACGCCCAGGCCGCCAAGGCGCCGATCCAGAAACTGGTAGATAAAGTCAGCCAGGTCTTCGTACCGGTGGTGCTGGTGCTGGCCCTGGCGACGTTGATCGGCTGGTGGCTGTATGGTGCGCCACTGGAAACCGCGCTGATCAACGCCGTCGCCGTGCTGGTGATCGCCTGCCCCTGCGCCCTGGGCCTTGCGACGCCCACGGCGATCATGGCCGGCACCGGCGTGGCGGCGCGCCACGGGATTCTGATCAAGGATGCCGAGGCCCTGGAACGCGCCCATGAAGTCACGACCGTGGTGTTCGACAAGACCGGCACCCTGACCTCCGGCACGCCGCGCATCGCCCACTTGACCGCCTTGGACGGCGATGAAGATGCGTTGCTGAAAATGGCCGGCGCGCTGCAACGCGGCAGCGAACACCCGCTCGCCAAAGCCGTGCTGGACGCCTGCGTCGAGCGCGGCCTGGATGTGCCGGATGTCAGCGACAGCCAATCCCTGGCCGGGCGCGGCATTGCCGGCAGCCTCGCAGGGCAACGCCTGGCCCTGGGCAATCGGCGCCTGCTGGACGAACTGGGCTTGAACCCCGGCTCGCTGGCCGAATCCGCACAGGCCTGGGAAACCGAAGGCCGTACGTTGTCCTGGCTGCTCGAACAAGGCGCGACGCCGCGGGTGCTGGGCCTGTTCGCCTTCGGTGACACCCTCAAGCCCGGCGCTCTCGCCGCCGTACAGGCCTTGAATGAACAGCACATCGCCAGCCATCTGCTCACCGGCGACAACCAAGGCAGCGCCCGGGTGGTGGCCCGGGCGCTGGAGATTTCCAATGTCCATGCCGAGGTACTGCCGGCGGATAAATCCGCCATCGTCCAACAATTGAAGCGCCACTCGGTGGTGGCAATGGTGGGCGACGGCATCAACGACGCCCCGGCCCTGGCCGCCGCCGACATTGGCATTGCCATGGGCGGCGGCACCGACGTGGCGATGCATGCCGCGGGCATCACCCTCATGCGTGGCGATCCACGACTGGTGCCGGCGGCCTTGGACATCAGCCGCAAGACCTACGCCAAGATCCGCCAGAACCTGTTCTGGGCGTTCGTCTATAACTTGATCGGCATCCCCCTGGCGGCATTCGGCTTGCTCAACCCGGTGCTGGCCGGCGCGGCCATGGCCCTGTCGAGCGTCAGCGTGGTGAGCAATGCGTTACTGTTGAAGTTCTGGACACCCAAGCAGTTGGAGGACAAGCGATGAACATCGGCCAAGCGGCCCACCAGAGCGGCCTGAGCGCGAAGATGATCCGCTATTACGAATCCATCGGCCTGCTCAAGGCCGCCCATCGCACCGACAGCGGCTACCGGATCTACGGCACCGATGACCTGCATACCCTGGCGTTCATCAAGCGCTCCCGCGATTTGGGGTTTTCCCTGGAAGAGGTCGGCAAATTGCTCGCTCTCTGGCAAGACCGCCAACGCGCCAGCGCCGACGTCAAAGCCTTGGCCAGGCAACACATCGATGAACTGAACCAGAGAATCCGCGAACTGGCCGAACTGCGCGACACCTTGCAAGACCTGGTCGAGCACTGCCACGGCGACCACCGTCCGGATTGCCCGATCCTCAAGGAACTGGCGTCGGGGTGCTGCAAGAGTTGATCTCCACCGCCATACCCTGTGGGAGCGAGCCTGCTCGCGATGACGGCGGCACATTCAACACCATCGCAAGCTGTCCCACCGCTATCGCGAGCAGGCTCGCTCCCACAGGGATTGGTGGCGGACACGAATCCCCAAACACCCCGGAAAACCTGTGGGAGCGAGCTTGCTCGCGATAACGGCGGCACATTCAACATCGATACAAGCGGACCCACCGCTATCGTGAGCAAGCTCGCTCCCACTGGAGTCTTCGGTGGATAGGAGATTTTGCAGTGCCCACAAAAAACCCGGCCATTGGCCGGGTTTCTGTTCAACCGATCATTGCATCCACGGCGGCGGTGGTTCTTCGGTCTTGCCGGGTGGGGCATCGTCGGCGGCGCGGACGGCCTGACGGCGTTCTTCATCCAGGCGGGCGGCCTCGATTTCACGCATGATCCCACCGACATCCGCCAGTTCTTCCGGCTCGTCGAACTCGCCGGTCAGCACGCTGGCCGGGTGCAGGGTGCCAGCTTCGTACAGCGCCCACATTTCCTTGGCGTACTTGGTGCGCTTGAGTTCCGGGGCAAACCGGCCGAAGTAGGACGCCATGTTGCCCACGTCCCGCTCCAGCATGCTGAAGGCATGGTTGTTACCCGCGGCATCCACGGCTTGCGGCAGGTCGATGATCACCGGCCCCGTCGGCGTCAGCAGCACGTTGAACTCCGACAGGTCACCGTGCACCAGACCGGTACACAGCATCAACACGATCTGGGAAATCAGAAAGGCGTGATATTCACGGGCCTGGTCCGGCTCCAGCACCACATCGTTCAGGCGCGGCGCCGCATCGCCGTACTCGTCGGCCACCAGCTCCATCAGCAGCACGCCTTCAAGGAAGTCGTACGGCTTGGGCACGCGCACACCCGCGCTTGCCAGGCGGAACAGTGCCGCCACTTCGGCATTCTGCCAGGCGTCCTCGGTTTCCTTGCGCCCGAACTTCGAGCCCTTGGCCATGGCCCGGGCCTGACGGCTGTTGCGCACCTTACGGCCTTCCTGATACTCGGCCGCCTGACGAAAACTTCGCTTGTTCGCCTCCTTGTAGACCTTCGCGCAACGTAGCTCGTTGCCGCAGCGCACCACATAAACAGCTGCTTCTTTACCACTCATGAGTGGGCGCAGCACCTCGTCGACCAGACCGTCCTCGATCAGGGGTTCAATGCGTTTTGGAGTCTTCATCAGCTTTTATTGTGGGTCCTTTATTACCAAACACGCGAATGACAGTCGTTATACGGCAATCCTTCCTCCACGGGGAGGGGTTGCCGACCTATGAACCTGTGATGCACACAATGTGCCGGATCAATCGACAGCGTCGAATCATAGCCGAGACCGGCGCTGGCGTTGGCAACTGAATACCCAGGTATTTGCGACAAGAACTGACGGTCATGTCTACCGCCAGCCGTAGGCAAGTGCGCCAGCTCAATGCTTGAACAACTCCCCCGGCGTATACCCGAACATCCCCTTGAACGCGGCAATGAATGCGGACGTTGAATCGTACCCACACGACAACGCGGCGCTGGTGACGCTGTCCCCTTTCTCCAACGAGCCCAGGGACGACAACAAGCGCATGCGCTGGCGCCAGGCACGAAAGCTCAGGCCGGTCTCACGCTGGAACAGACGCATCAGGGTTTTTTCCGATGTGCCCAGACGTTCAGACCAGGCTTGCAAGGTGACGTTCTGTTCAGGCTGTTCGATCAATTCGTTACACAGCGCCAGCAAGCGGGCATGTCGCGGCAGCGGCAGGGAAAACCCCACTTCCGGCAACGTCGCCAACTGGTCCAGCAGCACCTGCACCAACCGTTCTTCCTGGGTATCGCCCTGGGGATAATCGACCGGCAGTTGACAGAACACCTTGATCAACTCACGGGCCAGTGGCGTGACTTCCAGCACCCGACAGCGCTCATCGGCCCAGGGGCAGGCGTGACGATGGACATACAGGCTGCGCATTTCCGCCCGGGTGGAGGTCACCACCTGATGTTCCAGGTCGGCGGGGATGCAGATACCCCGTTGTGGCGGGGCGAAGAAACTACCGGCGGCGGTGTGTACGCCGAGAACGCCGCTGATGGCGTAGGAAAATTGCACCCAGTCATGACGATGGGCCTGCGTCCAGGAACCGGCGCTCAAACTTTCGACACGGGCGTACAGCGGCCTCGGCAATTGCGCCAGGTCGGGGATACGTCGTTCCAGTTGCTGGTGTCCGTTAGGCGGCATTGATTGGCCTTATGTCGCAAGACGACTGAATAGGGGCGACGTTAGGCTAAGTCGACTTTTCTTACAACATGCGGTGCCCTATGCATATCTTCAGACACCTCAAACGCATGGCGACCGACTGGTTCCTGTGCGGCATGGTGCTCGCCACGCTGCTGGCGTACTTCTTTCCCACCTTTGGTGCCACGGGCGGTGCCATGCATGCCGAATGGGTGGTCAACATCGGCATCTTCGTGGTGTTCTTCCTGCACGGGGTCAACCTGTCCGGCGAGCAGATCCGCCACGGTCTGAAGAACATCCGGCTGCACGTGATGGTGCAGGCCTTCACCTTTGGCGTATTTCCGCTGCTCTGGCTGCTCAGCAACTGGCTGCTGGGCAGCCATGTGCCGGCGCTGCTGATGCTGGGGTTCTTCTACCTGTGCGCCCTGCCCTCGACGATTTCTTCCTCGGTGGCCCTGACTGGCAGTGCAAAAGGTAACGTGCCGGCGGCGATTCTCAATGCGAGCCTGTCCAGCGTGCTGGGCATTTTCCTGACACCGTTGCTGGTCAGTTTCGTGGTCGGCAGTGGCGCCGGTGGCATCGACCTGGGTTCGACCTTGCTCGACCTGTGCATGATGTTGCTGCTGCCGCTGGTGCTGGGGCAGTTCCTGCGGCGTTGGCTGGCCGGTTTTTTCGGTCGGTACAAACGCTACACCAGCGTCATCGACAAGCTGGTGATCCTGCTGCTGGTCTACGCGGCCTTCTGCAACTCGATGGTGTCCGGCATCTGGCGCCAGCAAGGCAACGGCGTATTGCTCAGCGCAGTGGTGGGCAGTGCCGTGCTGCTGGCAATCATCCTGTGGGCGACCACCCGCACCGCCCGCGCCCTGAAATTCAACAGCGCCGACGAAGTCGCCGCGGTGTTCTGCGCCAGCAAGAAATCCCTCGCCGCCGGGGTGCCGATGGCGGCGTTGATTTTCGGCAACCATCCCGGCCTTGGGCTGATTCTGCTGCCGATCATGATCTACCACCCGATGCAGTTGATCGTCTGCTCGATCCTGGCCGAGCGCTACGCCAGCCAGCACAAGGCACTGGCGTCCCGCCAGGAGGGCACCCTCGTCAACGCTCGATAATCGCCGTCACACCCTGGCCGGCGGCGGCGCAGATGGAAATCAACCCGCGACCTCGCCCGGCGGCATCCAGCAACTTGGCGAGGTTGGCGACAATGCGCCCGCCCGTGGCGGCAAACGGATGCCCAGCGGCCAGGGAACTGCCCTTCACGTTCAACCGACCGCGGTCGATGGACCCCAGCGGTGCGTCGAGGCCCAGACGGGTCTTGCAATAGTCCGGGTCTTCCCAGGCCTTCAGCGTGCATAACACTTGGGCGGCGAACGCTTCGTGGATCTCGAAGTAATCGAAGTCCTGCAAGGTCAGGCCGTTGCGCGCCAGCAATCGCGGCACGGCGTAGACCGGGGCCATCAGCAACCCTTCGGCGCCATTGACGAAATCCACCGCCGCTGTTTCACCGTCGCGCAGGTACGCCAGGATCGGCAGGCCCCGGGCCTTGGCCCATTCTTCACTGCCCAGCAGCACCAACGAGGCGCCGTCGGTCAGTGGCGTGGAGTTGCCCGCCGTCAGCGTGCCCTTGGCACTTTTTTCGAAGGCCGGCTTGAGGGAGGCGAGTTTTTCCAGGGTCAGGTCCGGGCGCAGGTTGTTGTCCCGGGTCAGGCCGAGAAACGGTGTCATCAAGTCGTTCTGCCAACCTTCGGCGTAGGACGCGGCCATTTTCTGATGGCTTTCCAGGGCCAACTGGTCTTGGGCCTCCCGGGGAATCTGCCAGGTCTGGGCCATCAATTCACAGTGCTCGCCCATGCTCAGGCCGGTACGCGGCTCGTTGATGCGCGGCAAGTCCGGCACCAAGTGCTGGGGGCGCAATTGCAGGAAAGTTTTGATTTTCTCGGCGGTGGTCTTGGCGCGATTGGCTTGCAGCAAGATCCTGCGCAACCCTTCATTGACCCCGATTGGCGCATCCGACGTGGTGTCGACGCCGCCGGCAATGGCGCTGTCGATCTGGCCCAGGGCGATCTTGTTGGCCACCAGCAGCACCGTTTCCAGCCCGGTGCCACAGGCCTGTTGGACGTCATAGGCCGGCGTGGTGGGCGACAGCCGCGAACCGAGCACGCATTCACGGGCCAGGTTCATATCCCGGGAAAACTTGAGCACGGCGCCGGCGGCCACTTCACCGATGTGCAGGCCATGCAGGTTGTAGCGCTCGATCAGCCCCTCGAGGGCAGCCGTCAACATCGCCTGGTTGCTGGCGGTGGCATAGGGCCCGTTGGAGCGGGCGAAGGGAATGCGGTTACCACCGATGATCGCGACGCGGCGTGGTTGTGTCATGAAGAACTCCCCTGTAGGTCTGATGCACTAAGAAAACTCAACCGCCCCCTGTGGGAGCCAAGCTTGCTCGCGTTGAACGATGACGCGACCTACCTGAAAAACGCGGTGTCTGCATCGCGAGCAAGCTTGGTTCCCACAGGGGGTCGGTGCCCTGGACAAAGCGCCCCCGCTCAAGCTTAGGCTTTATCTCGCCGATCGAACGACTGATTGCCAATCATGGTCCACACTTGGAACCTCATCAGCCGGAGTGTGTTCCATGTCTGACCGTTATATCGACTTCGCCAATTCGCCCATTGGTCGGCGCATGGTCGGGTCCCTCGGCCTGCCATCGCCGGTACGCCTGGAACGCTGGCAGGCCGGGCGGCTACGGCCGATCGAAGGCGCACTGCTGCTGGGCGGCGGGCCGCTGACCGAACAGATCGGCACGTTTGCCAAGCGCCTGACCGACACCATTTTCATCTACGGCGGCGAACCAACTGTGGCCACCGAGTGGATCCCCGGCCACGGGCCGAAAATCAAGGCAGTGGTGTACGACGCCAGCCATTTGGTGCAGGTCGACCAGCTCAAGCAGTTGCGGGAATTTTTCCAGCCGCTGATGAAGAACCTCGACCACAGCGCCCATGTCGTCATCCTGGGACGCGCGCCGCAAAGCCTTGGCGATCCGTTCGCCGCCAGTGCCCAGCGGGCGTTGGAAGGTTTCAGCCGTTCCCTGGCCAAAGAGTTGCGCCACGGCGGGACGCTGCAACTGTTGTATGTCGGCGACGGTGCCGAAACCCAGTTGGAAGGTGCGCTGCGGTTTTTCCTGTCGCCCAAGAGTGCCTTCATTTCCGGGCAGGTCATTCGCCTCGACGCCTGTGGCACCCAGGTCCAGGACTGGACCCGACCGCTCACAGGGCTCAAGGCGCTGGTCACTGGCGCGGCCCGCGGGATCGGCGCCTCCATCGCCGAAACCCTGGCCCGCGATGGCGCCGACGTGATCCTGCTGGACGTCCCCCAGGCCAAGACCGACCTCGATGCCCTGGCGGCGCGCTTGAGCGGGCGCAGCGTCACGCTGGATATCTGCGCCGAAGATGCCGCCGCCCAGCTGATCGAGCACCTGCCCGACGGCGTCGACATCGTGGTACACAACGCCGGCATCACCCGGGACAAGACCCTCGCCAACATGACCCCGGAATTCTGGGACGCCGTGTTGGCCGTCAACCTCGACGCCCCACAAGTGCTGACCAAGGCCCTGCTCGACAGCGGCACCCTGCGCGACAATGGCCGGGTCGTTCTGCTGGCCTCCATCAGCGGCATTGCCGGCAACCGTGGGCAGACCAACTATGCGGCGAGCAAGGCCGGGCTGATCGGCCTGGCCCAGGCCTGGGCCCCGCTGCTGCAACCCCGGGGCATCAGCATCAACGCCGTGGCGCCGGGCTTCATTGAAACCCGCATGACCGCCGAGATCCCCTTCGCCTTGCGCGAGGCCGGGCGGCGCATGAGTTCCCTCGGCCAGGGCGGCCTGCCTCAAGATGTCGCCGAAGCCGTGGCCTGGCTCGCGCAGCCGGGCACGGGCGCCGTGACCGGGCAGGCCCTGCGGGTATGTGGGCAAAGCCTTTTGGGAGCATGACCATGACGATCCAATGGCATGAGGTCAGCAGCCCGCCATCCATGTCCGGGCTCTATTCAAAAGCGGCGACGCGGCGCAAGGTCACCGGAACGACCTTGCCCGAGGAAGGCCTACGCCAGGTGCTTCAGGTCGACCCGCAACGGCTGGTGGCCTATCGCAAAGTGTGCGGTTTCGTCGATAACGGACTGCTGCCGCCGACTTATCCCCACGTCTTGGCGTTTGCCCTGCAGATGCAATTGCTCACAGGGCGGGACTTTCCCTTTCCGCTGCTGGGGCTGATCCACTTGAGCAACCGCATTCGCGTATTGCGGCCCATGGGCGGGGTCGGCCAGGTGCGGGCCAGCGTCCATGTCGAGAACCTGCAAGCCCATCCCAAGGGCGCGGTGTTCAATCTCGTGACCCGCATCGATGACCAGTTGGGCCCTTTATGGGAGGCTGAGAGCCAGATGCTGTGCAAGGGAGTCCAGCTTGACGGCGCGCTGGTGGAAGACCGGCCGGGCATCAGCCTGCCCTTGATGGAGGTGGCGCACTGGACCGCGCCGGCCGACATTGGCCGGCAGTACGCCAAGGTGTCCGGCGACTACAACCCGATTCACCTGAGCGGTATCAGCGCCAGGCTGTTCGGCTTCCCCACCGCCATCGCCCATGGCTTGTGGAACAAGGCCAGGACCCTGGCGGCGCTGGATGACCACCTGCCCGAAGACAACATCGAGATCGAGGTAACCTTCAAGAAACCGGTGCGCCTGCCCAGCGACGTGACCCTGCTGTCCAGCGCGGCGGGCTCCAGTGGGCAACTGCAACTGGTGGGGACCGGGGCGCTGGAGCATATGGTGGGAGAGTGGCGGCCGGTGACCTGAGCAGGTCCCCCCTGTGGGAGCGGGCTTGCTCGCGATGGCGGTGGGTCAGCTTGCATCAAGGTTGAATTCGCCGTGGTCAGCGCGGCGGGTAGTTGGACAGAATCCGCCCCACCGTCTCGCGCACAGCCGTGTTGCGGTCGGCCGGGTTGGGGGAGTTGCTGAGCAGTTGTTCATCACTGCCGCGCCACACCAGCTTGCCGTCCTTGCCGTCGAGCAGGTCGATCTGCACGGTGGCGACTTTGTAGCTGATGTTGCGGGTTTCGTTGTACATCGGCCCACCCCAGTAGCCATTCCATGGGCCACCCCAACCGCCGCCATAGTTAGTAGTGACCTGCTGCTGGCGATCCTCGACGATCAAATAGGCCTGGACCAGCACATCGCCGCGCCCGCCCGCCGCAGCCGGGCGCAAGCCGCGCTGGTCGAGTTGATCGGCCACCGCCTGGCGGATCCGCTGTTCGGTCAGGTCGCTCTTGATGCGTGGGTCGTCGGGGCGATATTGCAGCGCCGGGTCTTTCCAGCTCCAACTGCGATACGCCGCAAAGTCACGGCTGGTGTCGAAGTCATGGTTGACTTGGTTAGAGGCACACGCCCCCAGCAACAGGGTGAAGGCCAATAGAGCAAGACGGCGAAACATGATTTTTCTCCGTTGCGTAATCAACTTGGGGGATACGCCGACATGGCTTTTTCCACTGCCTCGCGAATGGCATCGGTGCGTTCGTTCTGGCTGCCCCGCTGGCCCGTCTCGGCGCTGGCGCTCCACACCGGCTGACCGGTGCGAGCATCGAACAGGTCCACCCGAACCACCACGACTTGCTCCCGATACGTGCGCACCATCGGCACCGGATGGTACACGCCATAGCCCGGACCGTAGCGGTCATAACGGTTATAGCCGCCGTAATAGCCGGCATCATAATCATCCCGGACCTGGCGCACGCGGGTCTCCAGGCGCAGGTCGGCGCTGACGAACAGGTCGGCGGGCCGGTTGTCATGCAGCGGCCGCAGGCCACGCTGGTCGAGGGCATTGCTCACCGCTTCGGCCACCTGGGCCGAATCCGCCCAGGCAGTGCCCGGCGGCAGGCGCCCGTCGCGCCAGGCCCAGCTGCGATAGCGCCCGTAATCACGAGGTGGCGCCGGGTAGGCGCTGCGGTCGAATACCGTGGCGGCCTGCGGTGGTGCCGGCGGCAACGGATTGGAGGTGGCGACATAGGGGTTGCTGCCCTGGCAGGCCACCAGCCCCAGGCACAGCACCAACAACCCTGAACGACCTTTCATTTCGCGCTCCAATTGCACTTGCGGATCAGAGGGGACGGCAGATCCAGTGCAGATAACGTCCCAACCCGGCAAACGCCGGATGGCGACGGTGGGCCAGCTCCATTTCCAGCAACTGCGCAAGTTCCACGCGGCCCTGGAACTCCACCGGCATGTAGTCATGGAAAACCCGTACGCCACTCTGGCTTTCGACCTGCCACAGGCCTTCAAGTTGCGCCGCCAAATCTCGCGGATCAAGGGGTTGTTGTGGCGTCAGGCTCTGTTTTTCGCCGGCCATGTCATTTTTGCGCAACTTGCGGAAATGCCCCTTGAGCAGATTGCGATAGACCAGCGCGTCGCGGTTGTAGAACGCCAGGGACAGCCAACCGCCAGGCGCCGTCAGTTGATGCAGCACCGGCAGGATCGCGTGGGGCTCGGCCAGCCACTCCAGCACCGCGTGACACAGCACCAGGTCGTAAGGCTCGGTCAATTGGCCGAGCAGGTCCTGCCACGGTGCCTGGATGAATGTGGCCTGCTGGCCGGCCTCGGCAAAACGCTGGCGGGCGCCTTCGAGCATGGGCTCGGCCGGCTCGGCCAGGGTCACCTGGTGACCGCGCTCGGCCAACCACGACGACATGTGGCCCAGGCCTGCGCCGATGTCCAGCACACGCAATGGACGCTGCGGCAAGGTTTCCAGCAGATCGGCCTGAAGCACCGCCAGGCGGATCGCCCCCTTGGCCCCGCCGTAGATTTTTTCCGCGAAGCGCGTGGCGAGCAGATCGAAATGACGGTCGCTCATTGTCCGAACCGCCGTTCGCTGTCGGCCAGCTTGCTGCGCACCACGGCGTCCATGTCCAGGCCCAGCTCGCTGCAAAGCAGCAACAGGTACAACACGATGTCACCGACTTCCTGCCCGGCGTGGGCCAGTTTATCCGCCGGTAACTGGCGCGACTGGTCCTCGGTCAGCCACTGGAAAATCTCCACCAGCTCGGCCATTTCCACACTGGCGGCCATGGCGAGGTTTTTCGGGCTGTGGAATTGCCGCCAATCGTTATGGTCACGAATGGCATGCAGGCGTGCGGTCAGCTCAACAAGGTTCATCGGGTTCTCCTGAATGCGCATAGCTTCAGGGGGATGACCGGGGAAGGCAAGCGTCTCGGTACGAAGCGACGGTTTGCCCCATAATCGAACCAACTCGGCCGCCGCAGCTCCTACAATCAGGAGCCAACGGCTCAGTTCGGATTCCCTCCCATCAGGATGCACATATGCAGGTAGAAAGCTTTTTCGAATGGCTCGGCCAGGCGCTCGGTTCGGTAATCCGTTTCATTGTCGACCTGCTCAGCGGCCTCTTCAACATCCTGGCCAACGCCGGCGGCAACTTCGTCGATGGGCTGTCACGCACCTTGGGCATGGACACTTCGATCATCAGCATCATCGCGCTGATCCTCGGGCTGATGCTGCTGTACTCGGCCATCCGCGCCTTCATGCGGGCCTCGATCGTCATGGGCATCATCTGGCTGGTGCTGGGGTTGTGGTTGTTGAGTTGGATCATTCACTGACACTGGGATCGCTCCCCACCCTGGCGTTCGCACCGGACATCACCCGTGGCGAGGGAGCTTGCTCCCGCTGGGTGGCGAAGCCGCCCCAAATGAGCTGAAGCAATATTCCAGACAGACCACATCAGCTGGTCTTGCGACTGCTTCGCAGCCGAGCGGGAGCAAGCTCCCTCGCCACGAGAAGCCCGAGGTCACTTTGAAGGTCTGCGTGTTCCCTCTGCACCGGGCACGATCAATCCAAGAACCCGCTACAATCGCGCTCCATCAAGGAGCCCGCATGTCCAACCTGATCACCGACTGGCGCGACCGCCTGACCCATCGCCGGGTCTGGGCACTGGCTGCGCCGATGATTCTCTCGAACATCTCCGTGCCGCTGGTGGCGTTGGTGGACAGCACCGTCATCGGCCATTTGCCCCATGCCCATCAGTTGGGCGCCGTGGCGGTCGGAGCGAGTTTGTATACGGTGTTGGCGTGGGCCATGGGTTTCTTGCGCATGGGCACCACCGGGTTCGCCGCCCAGGCCGCCGGGCGGGGTGACGGTGCGGCGTTGCGGCAAGTGTTGTGGCAAGGACTGCTGTTGGCGATGGGGCTGGCGCTGCTGCTCGGTGCCGTCGGCGTGCCGTTGAGCGATGTGGCGTTGCATTTCATGCAACCGTCCGCCGAGCTCAACCAGTTGACCCGCGACTTTTTTCACACTCGGCTCTTCGGCTTGCCGGCGGCGCTGGCCAGCTATGCGCTGGTGGGCTGGTTCCTCGGCGCCCAGAATGCCCGGGCGCCGTTGGCGATCCTGTTGGTGACCAACCTGGTCAACATCGCCCTGAATCTTTGGTTCGTGATCGGCCTGGACTGGGGCGTGACCGGTTCGGCCCGGGCGTCGGTGATTGCCGAGTGGACCGGAGCGCTGGTCGGCCTGGCCCTGGCTCGCAAGACACTGCGGGCCTGGCCCGGGCAGATGGCCTGGGCGGCCCTGGGCGTGTGGCAGAACTGGCGTCCGCTGCTGGCGGTGAACCGGGACATCTTCATTCGCAGCCTGGCACTGCAAGCGGTGTTTTTCCTGATCACGGTGCAAGGCGCGCGCCTGGGGGACGCCACCGTGGCGGCCAATGCCTTGCTGCTCAACGGCCTGCTGCTGACCGCCCATGCCCTGGACGGCCTGGCCCACGCCGTTGAAGCCCTGTGCGGCCATGCCATTGGCGCCCGCGACCGCTTGGCCCTGCGCCGCTCGCTGGTGGTGGCCGGCGGTTGGTCACTGATTGCAAGCCTCGGCTTTGCCCTGCTGTTCCTGCTCGCCGGCCACTTGTTCATCGATATGCAAACCGATATCCCCGACGTGCGCGCCACCGCTTACGTCTATCTGCCCTACCTGGCGACCTTGCCGCTGATCGCGGTCTGGAGCTACTTGCTCGACGGCCTGTTCATCGGTGCCACCCGCGCCCGGGAAATGCGCAACGGCATGGTCTTGACCCTACTGCTCGTGTCGCCCATCGCCTGGATGCTGCTGGGCTTGGGCAACCATGGACTGTGGATCACCTTCCTGCTGTTCATGGCCCTGCGCAGCCTGACCCTCGGTGGGTTTGCCTGGCACTTGCAGCGGCGCGACCGTTGGCTCGGCGCGCCGCCCCCATAACTTCAATCCTGGCGACCCTGCCACCGCCGCCGCAGGTGATCGAGACGCTCGCGCTGCGAGCCTCCCTCCGGCCCTGGGATGGGCCGGGCATCGGGGTATTGCAGGCGCAGCCACAGCCAGTCATCGAGCACCGTCCGCTCGGTGAATCCCAACGCCAACCCCTGCTGCAAATCCTCCCACAGCCGACGGTAATCACGCCCCGTGGAGCGGCACCATTGCCACGCGTGGCGCTCCAACAGGCATCGTTGCAACTGGCCCTGCTGTCGGTCGCTGAGGCCGTGTTCTTTCTCCAACGCCGCCACCGGCAGTCCCGGGTTGGACAATTGCTGCCAGCCCTGGCTGCCGATCGCCCGGTCGGCCCATGTGCCACCGAACCAGCGCGCCAGGCTGATCGGGCCCAGCCAGCAACTGAGCTCATGGGAATCGCAACTGTCGAAAAAATAGCTGGCGGTGTGCGGGTTGTAGTAATTCAACAGGGCTTTGTGATGCAGGCCCAATGTCACCGTCAGCATGCGGCGCAGATGCGTGAGCAATTGCACGACGGGCTTTGGGCTGGCCAACAACAACCCCGGCCAGGCGCGCGGGTCCAGGTGACAAAGGCTGACCAGCGCGGGTGATTGGCGCAGATCCACCAACAGCGGGCCGTGCTCGCGAAGCCCATGCAACTCGGTGCCTTCGAACAGGGCAAAACGCCGGGCCTCGGCGAACTGCGCATGCACCAGCCGCACCGCCTCAGGCGCACTCGGTACGTCCAGCAGCAACCACTGCGGCGTTGATCCAGGCACGGCCGCGCTCATCGAGCAACGCCCGCGCCGTGCCCCATGAGCATACGGCAGGTGCACAGCGGTTGGCCGCAGGGGTTGAAAGGCCCGCCTTCGGGCAACAGGCACAACAAGACCAGCGGCTCGGCCTCCCGCATCGCCGACAACAGCACCGGATCGACAACCGACCGCCCAAGTGTTTCGCCTGAGGATGACTCATCCACGACCGCTGTCGAGGCAGGCGTGTTCAGAAACGCACTGATCAACGGCCGATCCGGATCACCTTCGATAAAGCTCACCAGCACCTCGGTACCGTCACACAGCGCGGCCACCCCGCCGGCAGCCAGCTCCGGCGCCAAGGGCAGCCAGCAATGACTGGGGTTGGAACCTTCGCCCTGGTAGACCCAGTCAAATTCCACCGCCACGCGCCCCGCTCCCAGTTCCGGCGGCTCGTCCACCGCCACGACCCAACCGCGTTGCCGGCTCACCATGCGTGGCTTGGGCGGGACGCTGTCCGGCACGAACAGCACGCCCCGGGGAATGGCCTTGAAATGGTTGCCATACACACCCGCCTGGGCGCGATGCTCGACCTTCGTCAACAGCCAGCGCCGGTTCCAGCCGGCAAACGGATGGTCCGTCAACGTCAGCACCTGGCCACTGCGCAGGCTCGTCAGTTCGCTGCGCCCCTGGGCGACCTGCTGCCCCGACACATCGGTGTGGACGCTGAAGGTCCGCACCGCGGCAACCGACCCGTCGTCCACGTAGACCGCCTTGCCAGCGGGGGGAAAACTGTGGGGGTTGTCGGCGAACACCAGGCAATGCCCGTCCCGCGTGTGTTCGAAATGAAAGTGGATACCCGCCCGGGCGCACACGCGCTGGAGGAACTGCAGGTCCGATTCCCGATACTGGGTACAGAAATCCTGGGGGGGATAATCGCCGCTCAAGTCCAGGCACAGGCGACGGCCGCTGATGCCATGGGCCTTGAGCACCTGGCGAATGATCTGCGGCACCGAGCGGGCACTGAATACCCGCTGGCTGAAGCGCTGCGCCAGACAGGCCAGCTTCGGCCCGATACGCACCCGGCAACCGGCGCCGTGACGGTGTCGGACCAACTCATGGAGCTGCCCATGGATGCCCCGGCCCGGGGGCCCGAAACTCAACCAGACGCTGCGGTACAGCAGGCTCGCCCAGTCCAGGTTCGCATCGTGCAACAGGAGCTCCACTTCATAGACAAAGGGCTCGCTAATGGCTTCGCTACCCGTGAAGGCCACCACGTCAACAGGCTCGGGCAGACCGGCTATCTCCAGACGAAATGCTGGCTCGCAGGCTGGATCGGACATCGGCGTTTCTCTACAGGAGGGGCGGCCGGGGATTCTCGCCGACCGCCATGGCCGAGTAGAGGGGCCAAGTACAGGTTAGGAAAGGGACTACACGAAATAAGGACATCACCGATTAAATGCACCGGTATGAAGAAATAGCCGTGGTGTAAACCAAAATGCCCTCCGGGACTATCCGAAAAAACCCGCAATGTGCGGTGTGTTTTCTGACAGCCCCGGTGGGCATCGAGGGGACGGCTATTGGCGCTATCTCTCCATCAGGAGGACAGGTACGACGAACGCGTCAGCCCCAGGCGCAGCGCATCGAGGAACTGGGTGCGCTCGGCGGCGCTGATACGGGCGCTGGCGCATTTGTCGCGGTAGTGAGTCATCAACTCCTCCGGCGACAAGTGCACGTAGCGCAGCATGTCTTCGATGGTGTCGTGGGTTTCGATACCGGCGTGGTACACGCTGCCATCGGCGTTCTGGTAGATGTTCACCGAGTCGGTGTCGCCGAACAGGTTGTGCATGTCACCGAGGATTTCCTGGTAGGCGCCCACCAGGAAGATACCCAGCAGGTAGTCTTCACCCGGATTGAGGGCGTGAACCGGCAGGCTGGTCTCGATGCTCTGCTCGTCGACGTATTGCTTGATCTTGCCGTCGGAGTCGCAGGTCAGGTCCTGCAGCACGGCGCGGCGCAGCGGCTCTTCGTCCAGGCGATGCAGCGGCAGGATCGGCAGCACCTGGCCGATGGCCCAGGTGTCCGGCAGGCTCTGGAACACCGAGAAGTTGCAGATGTATTTGTCGGCCAGCTTGTCATTGAGCTCATCCAGCACCTGGCGGTGCGAGCGCTGGCGGGCCTTCAACGAGTTGTGCAGGCGACGGCACACGGCAAAGTAGCACTGCTCGGCCAAGGCTTTTTCCGCCAAGGTCAGCTTGCCGTCGGCATATTGGGTCGCCACGTCGCTCATGTAGTGCGTGGCGCGCCAGTAGGTCTCGGTGACCATCTCGATGTCGGTCGGGCCCAGCAGGTCAACCAGCCATTGCACGGTTTCCGGCAGTTCCTGCTTGTTGTCGATCACCGGCACGTCGTCGTTGTGTTTCTCGACGTCGGTGACCTGCACCACTAGCATCGCGTGGTGGGCAGTCAGCGAGCGGCCGCTTTCCGAGAAGATGTGCGGGTGCGGCAGGCTCTGGGCATCGCAGAACTCCTTGAGCATGCCGACCACGACACCGGCGTAATCGTCCATGTCGTAGTTGATCGAACTGGCGTTGCGCGAGTGCGTGCCGTCGTAGTCCACGCCGAGGCCACCGCCGACGTCGATGTGATCCACCGGCAGGCCGAGATTGCGCAGCTCACCGTAGTAACGGATCGCTTCCTTGAAACCGTGCTGGTAGTCCGCCAGGTTGGCGATCTGAGAGCCCATGTGGAAGTGCAGCAGGCGAATGCCCTGGTCCAGGCCCGCGGCACGGAAGCGCTCGACCACCGACAGCAGTTGCGCAGCCGACAAGCCGAACTTGGACTTCTCGCCACCGGTATCGGCCCACTTGCTCGACGCCAGGGACGACAGGCGCACGCGCAGGCCGACCTGTGGCTTGACCTTGAGCACCGCGGCCTCTTCGATCACCAGGCCGACTTCGGACTCTTTCTCGATGACGATGAAGACGTTGTGACCCAGCTTCTGGCCCATCAGCGCCAGGCGGATGAATTCGCGGTCCTTGTAGCCGTTGCAGACGATGGTACCGCCCTTCGGCGCGAGGGCCAGCACCGCCAGCAACTCCGGCTTGGAACCGGCTTCCAGGCCGATGGAGACGTTCTGGGTGGCGATGATGTTCTCGATCACCGCTTCCTGCTGGTTGACCTTGATCGGGTAGAGCGCGGTGTACTTGCTCTGGTATTCCAGGCGCGCGATGTTGCTGTCGAATGCGCCGGTCAGCTGGCGCACGCGGTCTTGCAGGATGTCGGGAAAGCGCACCAGCAAGGGCAGCGAGAGGCCGCTCTGGCGCAACTGGTCGACTTGCTCGAACAGGTCGATGGGCGAACTGCCGGGACCGTTCGGACGGACTTCGACGCGACCGGCTTCATTGATCGCGAAATACCCGGCCCCCCAATGGCGAATCCCGTAAACGCTGCGGCTGTCCGCAACTGTCCATTGGCTGCCATCGTCTTTGCGTGTGCGTCGTACGGACATCGAAGTCCCCTATAAAGAAGTCAAAATGCACCATCCGGTCGGAGGCTGGGGCAGTCTAGAGAGTGAAAATGACGAATTGCCTGTTAGCAAGGTAGACCCTGCTCCCAGCGGTGAGTTTAGAAACCCGTTCAGAACAGGCTCTGTGAAAACCATGCGGGCGACCTCGAACGTCGGGTCCGGGTCAAGCCGAGGGTGGTTTTCACAGAAGCTGCTAGCCGCCGGATTTCTTTGCCTTGAAGCCGTGCTTGACCAGTTCCGCCAGCAGCAGCTCGACATGATCGCCCTGGATCTCGATGATGCCGTCTTTCAACGCACCACCGGTGCCACAACGTTTCTTCAATGTGGTGGCCAGTTCCTTGAGCGCGTCTTCGGCCAACGGCACGCCAGTGATCGTGGTCACCGTCTTGCCGCCGCGACCTTTGCTTTCACGGCGCACACGGGCAATGCCGTCACCGGCTGGGATGGCGGTCTGTTTGCAGATGCAGGCATCCACCGGTTGACGGCAATCAGGGCAATGACGACCGGCGTCGGTAGAAAATACCAGGCCGCCCAGGGCGGCGAAGGATGCGGCTTTTTTGGCCACCGGCAATCCTCTTGGGAGGACAAAGACTGGTCGAGGGGAGAACGTGCCTCGACCGCGAAACCCCACTCAGGCAGGGGCAGCGCTACTGGACCGCAGACGCGGTTCAGCTTGAAAAGTCGCGCAGTGTAACGGCAAAAAGCCGACTTGCTAAGGGCCAATCAGCGCCAATTTATAGCTTCTTTGCGACGTCGCCACCCTGGGCACGCAAATAGCGTTCAAGCGCCGCCAGGGAGTCCGGGCAGTAAGGCATGCGCTGGATTTCATCGAGCACCTGTTCAATCGGCAGGAAACGCGCTTCGAGGACTTCTTCAGGCTGCAGGACCAGCGGGCCGTCCCACACCGCCGAGAACGCCGAGCACCACAGGCGACTACCGGGGTCTTCGAAATAAAAATGGTCGTGGGCGGTCAGTTCCACGCCGCTCACGCCCAGTTCTTCCGCCAGCTCACGGGCGGCCGACTCGGCGTAGGTCTCGTCGGCCTGGACCATGCCACCCGCCGCCACGTCCCAGAAACCCGGGTAGATGGCCTTGCTCAGGGTGCGCCGGTGAACACACAGTTCACCGGCCGAATTGAACAGCATGATGTAGGTGCCACGCCCGATCAGGCCTCGCTCGCGCAGCTGCGAACGCACCAGGCTGCCGAGCAGGTTGTCGTGCTCGTCGACCCATGCGATCAGCTCGGCATCCGAGGCCGCTCGGTGAGCGACCTCCCGGGGGCTTTCGCTCATGGATCAGCCCTGGTTCAGCAGTTGCCGCAAATCGATGACCGCTGCGTTGGCCCGGGAAATGTAGTTGGCCATGACCAGCGAGTGGTTCGCCAACACACCAAAGCCGCTGCCGTTGAGGATCATCGGGCTCCAGACCGGTTCCTGGGACGCTTCCAGTTCACGAATGATCTGCCGCACGCTGACCGTGGCGTTCTTTTTCGCCAGCACATCGGCGAAGTCCACTTCGATGGCGCGCAGCAGGTGCGACAGTGCCCAAGCCTGGCCGCGGGCCTCATAGAACACGTTGTCGATCTGCAGCCATGGGGTCTCGACCACCTCTTCGTCCACCTGCGGCACTTGGCCGGGGGCCGTGACTTCGGTTTTCAGCGAAGTGTTGAGCTTGACCCGGCCAACGCTGGCCGACAGGCGCTGGGACAACGAGCCCAGGCGCGTGCCGACGTCCCCCAGCCAGTTGTTCAGGTTGTCGGCACGGGCATAGAACAGCGCGCTCTTCTGGTTCGGATCGGACAGCCGGGCCTGGTAGCGGCTCAGGGAGTTGATGCCTTCCTGGTATTCGGATTCGCTGGAAGGCAGCACCCAACTGCGGTTGTCGAAGTTGAAGCGCGGCTCGGCCTTGGCCAGGTCGGCGTCCTCGGCGGACTGGGACTGGGAACGGGCGAAGTCCTTGCGCAGGGCGCGGCTCAGGTCGCGAACCTGCACCAGCACGCCGTATTCCCAGCTCGGCATGTTGTCCATCCACAGGCCTGGCGGGAAGCGGTCGTTGGAAATGTAGCCGCCTTGCTTGGTCAACAGGGTCCCGGCCACGGTCTTGAGCGTCTCGACCGTGGTGTAGCCCACCACCATTTGCCGACCATCCCTCTCGGCTGCGGCCTGGGCGTTCTGCTGCACGGGGAACAACGCGGGCTCCTGGCTCCAGTACCAGCCGAGGGCAATGGTCACCAGCAGGTAAAGGCCGATCAGCGTGGCCAGTGCGCGGCTGAAAAAAAGCCCACCCAGGTAGCTGCGGGTGTCCGATTTCGGCTCGGCGGCACGTTCAGGCGCGCTGCCCGCGCGGTTTTTCCAGTCCAGCATGGCGATGTTCCTTCAATCACTTGAGTTCTCGATTCGACCACAACCCTACGCCATCGTGCCTGATTTGAAACGCGATAATGCGGCGCCAACCATGCCGGGCGCGACAGGGCAATCGAACAGCACTATAAAGGAAGCGTTGCCATCGGCCTACGAGACTGTCCGGTCACAAACTGAATCAGGCGACTGGACAGAATATTGACGTATGACACTCATAAGGAGGAAAAGAGGTGCTAGCATAGAGCCACCAGTCGACCTCAGCATGCACCCTAACTAGTAGTCAGGATATGACCGAGCCAGAAGACCCCAGCCGCGAGCGCCTCAAGCACCACTTTGCCCAGCGGGTAATTCATCAGGCTCGCCAGATGCTGGAGATTTGGCAGCGCCTGCAACGCAGTGAGTGGTCAAGCACCGATCTGTCGGAGCTCAGCGAAGCCAATCTGCGCTTGCTGCGCTTTGCCGAGCGCTTCGAACAGCCCGAGCATTCCCAACTGGCCCAAGGCATCAGCCAGTCGCTGCAAGCGGTGGACGCCAATCGCGGGCGCCTGAGCAGCCAGCTGATCACCGAACTCAACCGACTGATGCAGCGCTTGTCTCGCACCGGCCTGCGCCACGGCGACCAGCTCGAACAGACCTTCCTGCCGCCGCTGCGCAAACCCATCTACGTGATGCTGCAGGACCATGACCGCGCCGAACGCCTGGCCAAGCAATTGGCGTTCTTCGGCCTCAGCGCCCAGGCGCTGGACAGTGTCGCGGCGTTCCGGGCCTCGATGATCGAGCGCCTGCCGGCGGCGATTGTCATGGACGTGGACTTCAGCGGCCCGGGCACCGGCCTGAAACTGGCCGCCGAAGCCCAGGAAGGCCTGGAACAACCGTTGCCGCTGTTGTTCTTCAGCTTGCTGGAAACCGACACCCCGACACGCCTGGCCGCGGTACGCGCCGGCGGGCAGGAATTCCTCACCGGCACCCTCGAAGCCTCGAGCCTGCTGGAAAAGATCGAAGTGCTGACCTGCGTCGCCCAGTACGACCCCTACAAAGTGCTGATCATCGATGACTCCCGCGCCCAGGCCTTGCACACCGAGCGCCTGCTCAACAGCGCCGGCATCATCACCCGTACGCTGATCGAGCCAATCCAGGCCATGGCCGAACTGGCGGATTTCCAGCCCGACCTGATCATCCTCGACATGTACATGCCAGCCTGCACCGGCACGGAACTGGCCAAGGTCATCCGTCACAATGACCGCTATGTCAGCGTGCCGATCATCTACCTGTCCGCCGAAGACGACCTGGACAAGCAACTCGACGCCATGAGCGAAGGTGGCGACGATTTCCTGACCAAACCGATCAAACCCCGGCACCTGATCACCACCGTGCGCAACCGTGCCGCCCGGGCGCGCAACCTCAAGGCGCGGATGGTGCGCGACAGCCTCACCGGCCTGTACAACCACACCCATATCCTGCAACTGCTCGAGGATTGCAGCTTCCGCGCCCGTCGCGAAGGCAAGCCCCTGAGCTTCGCCATGCTCGACATCGATCACTTCAAACGGGTCAATGACAGCCACGGCCACCCCATGGGCGACCGGGTGATCAAGAGCCTGGCGCTGTTTCTCAAGCAACGCCTGCGCAAGACCGACTTCATCGGCCGTTACGGCGGCGAAGAGTTCGCCATCGTCATGCCCGACACCGATATCGACGCCGCCTGCAAAGTGCTGGATGAAATTCGCCAGCGCTTTGCCGAAATCCACTATCCGGCCCAGCCCCAGGATTTGTGGTGCACCTTCAGCGCTGGCGTGGTGGAGATGAGCGATGACTCCGACAGCCTGATGATGGCCAGCCAGGCGGACGAAGCGCTGTACCGTGCCAAGCACGCCGGACGCAACCGGGTACAAAGCGCCCGGCAATCAAAGCAAAGTGCCACCTTTTCATCGGAATCGACTGACTCGGTCATAAACCTGTAACGCAAACGCAATAACTTCAGGCACTTACGATTCTGCCCTCGGTAGACCCTTGATGCGCCTGAAGCTGCTGACCAATCTCAACACCGTTCTTTTAGTTGCCGTGTGCCTGGGCCTCGGAGCCACCTTGTGGTGGTCGCAAATCGCCCTGGAGCGCCCCTACATGCTGATGGAGCGCTACCTGGGCCTGTCGCGGCAGTTCCAGGGCGAAGTGGCGCGCAACATCGAGGACTACCTGGCCAGCGGCGACGCCTTGCGCCTGAGCGCGGCCACCCAGGCCTTGGAGACGCTGCAGAAAGACCTCGACCAGTTTCCCCCGGAGCTGGCCAAGACCTTGCGCCCGAGCCTGTCGAACCTCGACGGCTTCAGCAAGACCGATCTGTTGGCCGCCGGCAAACTGGCTGGCGATCCGCAGGCCTTGTTGTTGCAGGCCGAGCGTGAACTGAGCGCCAGCCTCGACCAGCTGGCCCAATACGCCAATGGCGCCCCGGCCTACCTGCCCCCGTTGTTTGCCGCTTCGCAGCACCTGGGTCGGTTGTCCCTCACGCGGGACAAACTGGTCAGCAGCGGCCGCAGCGAACTGGCCGCCGATGTCGAACGGGAACTGGCGAGCATCCGTGTCGAGGCCGAACGCCTCGACAGCCTGCCCTTGTTGGGTGTCACCGCCAAAAGCGAATCGGGCAGCGATGATTTCGCCGCGCTGATGGGCCTGGAGACCCAGGAAAAAACCGCCGCCGAAGATGCGGGCATCGCCCTCAAGCGCGAACTCAACAGCCTGCTCGGCCGTTACCCGGCGGAATTGACCCGCACCCGCGAGCTGATCCAGAAACGCACCGAGCTGAGCAATGCCACGCACCTGAAAATCGCCGACGTGCAAACGGCGATCGATACCTTGGAACCAGCGGTACGGGCCCAGCATGGGCAGATCCAGGGGGAGGTTCGCATGATCCAGGGGGTGATGATCGGCCTGATCCTGCTGATCGCGCTGCTCATCGACACCTTGCAGCGGCGCCTGGCCCGTACCCTGACGCACCTGGCTCCAGCTCTGTCGACCTGGGCCGAGGGAGATTTCAGCCGGGACATCCACGTGGGCGCCAGCAACCGCGAAATGCAGGACATCGAGGCTTCGCTCAATCGCCTGCGCGCTTACCTGGTGGACCTGGTGGGCACCATTCGGGTGAACGCCGAACAGGTCGCCGGCAGCAGCCGGGCCCTGGCCGAGCTGAGCGGCGAACTGCACAGTGGTGCGGAGGATCAGGCCGACGATACGGCGCTGATCCGGGATTCCCTCAGCGAGCTGGAAGCGACGATCCAGCAAGTGGCCGGCGATGCCAGCCAGGCCGCAGGCGCCAGTCGCAGCGCCGGGCAAGCCGTGGAGCAAGGGCAGAAAGTCATCGGCCTGAGCCTCACGGGCCTGCACGCGTTGGTAGGGGAAGTGCAAGGCAACGCGCAGATGATCGAGCAACTGGCCGAGGAATCGGCCACCATCGGCGGCGTGCTGACGGTGATTCGCTCGATTGCCGACCAGACCAACCTGCTGGCGCTCAACGCGGCCATCGAAGCGGCTCGCGCCGGGGAAATGGGCCGCGGCTTTGCGGTGGTGGCCGAGGAAGTCCGCTCCCTGGCCCAGCGCACGGCTGGCGCCACCGCCGAAATCCAGACACTGATCGCCCGCCTGCAACTGGCCGCGCGCCAATCGGTGGACGGTATGCGCGCCCAGGTCGAACACGCCGAAGCCACCGCCAACCAGGCGCAAGCGGCCGACGGCGCGCTGGATGAGATCGTCGGCGCCATCCAGACCATCTCCGACACGGCGGTACGCATCGCCGACGTCACCGCCCAGCAAAGCGGCGCCGTCAGCGAAATCCGCGATCACAGCGAGCGGATTCACCAACTGGGCGCAGACAACCTGCTGCGCATCGGCCAGGGCCGAGAACAGGGCGACAACCTACTGGTGTTGGGCGGACGTTTGCACACCGCCGTCCAGGCATTTCGGGTTTAGAGCCACAGACTGCATGAATCACTGTGGGAGCGAGCTTGCTCGCGATAGCGGTGGGCCAGCTTGCATCGATGCTGGATATGCCGTCGTCAGCGCGAGCAAGCTCGCTCCCACATTGATTCGGGAGGCCCGGGAATTGCCGCTCACCGCAGATCCCCTGTGGGAGCGAGCCTGCTCGCGATAGCAGTGGGTCAGCTTGCATCGATGCTGGATGTGCCGCCGTCATCGCGAGCAGGCTCGCTCCCACATTGATTCGAGGGGACCCGGGAATTGATGCTGCCACAGGGGGGCGGTTTCCAACCGTATGACCGGATCAGAGACCCGGGTCACAAATTTCGCGCAAACATCGCTCATCGTGCTGGCTATTGCCGAGAACTGGACAGTCATTAAGGCTTTGCGGCATAGTCGCCGGGTTCTGATACCTGCTCACAGATAACAAGGAACAGCAGATGGCGACCCTATTGGTCCTGCACGGACCCAACCTGAACCTGCTGGGCACCCGTGAACCGGGCGTCTACGGCGCCGTGACACTGGCCCAGATCAACCAGGACCTGGAACAGCGGGCCCGCAACGCCGGCCATCATTTGCTCTACCTGCAAAGCAACGCCGAATATGAACTGATCGACCGCATCCATGCCGCGCGCGGCGAAGGCGTGGATTTCATTTTGATCAATCCAGCAGCTTTTACACATACAAGTGTCGCATTACGTGACGCGCTGCTGGCGGTGAGCATCCCATTCATCGAAGTGCACTTGTCCAACGTGCACAAACGCGAACCTTTCCGCCATCACTCCTACTTCTCCGATGTAGCAGTGGGAGTGATCTGCGGCCTTGGCGCCAGCGGTTACCGACTGGCCCTGGAGGCCGCCCTAGAACAGCTTGATAAACAGGCACCAGCTTGAACAACAAGCGTTAAACGCCCCTGACCGACCCTTGGGAGTTGATGATTCATGGATATCCGTAAAGTTAAGAAATTGATCGAATTGCTGGAAGAGTCCGGCATCGACGAGCTTGAGATCAAGGAAGGCGAAGAGTCCGTACGCATCAGCCGCCACAGCAAGACCCCGGCCCAGCAGTTCTATGCACCGGCCCCGATGCAGGCTCCGGCCGCCGCGCCTGCTCCAGCAGCAGCCCCGGTTGCCGCCGCAGCGCCAGCCGCACCGGCGGCACCGACGCTGAACGGCACCGTCGCTCGTTCGCCAATGGTGGGCACGTTCTATCGCAAGTCTTCGCCATCCTCGCCGTCCTTCGTTGAAGTCGGCCAGACCGTGAAGAAAGGCGACACCCTGTGCATCGTCGAAGCCATGAAGATGATGAACCACATCGAAGCTGAAACCAGCGGTGTGATCGAATCCATCCTCGTCGAAGACGGCCAGCCGGTTGAGTACGACCAACCGCTGTTCACCATCGTTTGAACCGCGGAGAGCCTTTGATGACTGCGAAGTTGGAAAAAGTTCTGATCGCTAACCGCGGTGAGATCGCCCTGCGGATTCTGCGTGCCTGCAAAGAGATGGGCATCAAGACCGTCGCCGTTTACTCCAAGGCCGACAAAGAACTGATGCACCTGGGCCTGGCGGACGAATCCGTCTGCATCGGTCCGGCGTCGGCTGCGCACTCCTACCTGCACATCCCGGCGATCATCGCCGCTGCCGAAGTGACCGGCGCCACCGCCATTCACCCGGGCTACGGTTTCCTGGCGGAAAACGCCGACTTCGCCGAACAGGTGGAAAACTCCGGTTTTGCCTTCATCGGTCCGAAAGCCGACACCATCCGCCTGATGGGCGACAAGGTTTCGGCCAAGCACGCCATGATCGCTGCTGGTGTACCGACCGTTCCGGGTTCCGACGGCCCGCTGCCTGAAGACGAAGAAACCGCTTTGCGCATCGGTCGCGAAGTCGGTTATCCGGTGATCATCAAGGCCGCTGGCGGCGGCGGTGGTCGCGGCATGCGCGTGGTGCACAAGGAAGAAGACCTGATTTCCTCGGCGAAACTGACCCGCTCCGAAGCGGGCGCGGCGTTCGGCAACCCGATGGTCTACCTGGAAAAATTCCTGACCAACCCGCGTCACGTCGAAGTCCAGGTGCTGTCCGACGGCCAGGGCCAGGCCATCCATCTGGGCGACCGCGACTGCTCGCTGCAACGTCGTCACCAGAAGGTCCTCGAAGAAGCGCCGGCTCCGGGCATCGACGAGAAAGCGCGCGAGGAAGTCCTGGCTCGTTGCGTCAAGGCGTGTATCGACATCGGCTATCGCGGCGCCGGTACCTTCGAGTTCCTGTACGAGAACGGTCGTTTCTACTTCATCGAAATGAACACCCGTGTTCAGGTGGAGCACCCGGTTTCGGAAATGGTCACCGGTATCGACATCGTCAAGGAGATGCTCAGCATCGCCGCCGGCAACAAGCTGTCGTTCACCCAGGATGATGTGGTCATCCGCGGTCACGCGCTGGAATGCCGGATCAACGCCGAAGACCCGAAAACCTTCATGCCAAGCCCAGGCACGGTCAAGCATTTCCATGCCCCAGGCGGCAATGGCGTTCGCGTCGATTCGCACCTGTACAGCGGTTATGCCGTTCCGCCGAACTACGATTCGCTGATCGGCAAGCTGATCACCTACGGGGCGACCCGTGAAGAAGCCATGGCGCGCATGCGCAATGCGCTGGACGAAATCGTGGTAGACGGAATCAAGACCAACATCCCGCTGCACCGCGATCTCGTACGTGACGAAGGCTTCTGCAAAGGCGGCGTCAACATCCATTACCTGGAGCACAAGCTGGGCAACCAGCACTGATGCCTCACGTGATGTAAAAAGACCCCGGTCCATTGGCCGGGGTCTTTTTTTGCGCGCGCCTCAAAGGCGCAAGTGACGGATCACTTCAACTCCACCATGGAGTAGGCGTGTGATTCGATCTTCGCAGCATTCGCCCGCCTCCCCTGCTGGGTGAGTACGACACCGTTGGCATTTTCCACCAGGATGTCGCTGCGCATGCGCGCCATGAATCCGCGAGCTCGCATGGACACCGGATCCGTGTTGTTTTTCGCTCGCGCCAGGACGGGTATGTAAAAGCGTTCGACCTGGCTGCCGGACGTCTTGAATACCGACGTGACACCCGTGCGCAGATCCAGGGACACGCCATAGTTATTGCCCAGGCAGGAAGAATACGACCAGTGATCCCAGGTCGGTCGCAGCCCGTGCCGCCTCATCACCTGCCTGACCGGCTCGCCGATGTCAGCCCCTGTCAACCAGTCCCCGCCGACCAGGGTGGCACGGACATCCTTGGCCGATCCCCCCAGGCGCCGCATCACATCCCGGACACTTCGCTCGATCAGCGCGCGGATGTTGTGATCGAAATGAATGACCGCCCCGACCCGGGTGGTCGGGTTGTACAACGAAGCGATCACGCACGTCTGTGCATTGAGCGAGAACAGGTAGTTGTCCGCCGCCTCGCTGAACCTCGCCACCACGGCCTCGCCCTGCAACGCCCCCCTTGTCACGTCCGGGGAGACATGCCCGGGGAACGCCTCGCGCAAATCGCCTATACGCCCCAGGTTGCGCACCTCATCATTGCCACCGCTCAACCCGACTCTGTTATGGGTCCACTTGCCATTCGCCATCCTGCGGATGGGCAATTTGTAAAACGCGCCGGGGCGCCGGGCATCCACCAGACACAGGCCGCCAAAGTAAGGGTCCCTCTTCACCTGGTAGTACCTGCCCCCGCTCGCGATGTAGTAAGTGCTCCGCGGTTGCGAAGCGCTGGGCGGGCTGCGATAGGTGCCGAAAAAAATCCCCTCCTCCGTCACCAACTGCAGATCCCCTGGCGTTCTGCCAACCGCCTGCTGCGGCTTGAGGCGTATGGCCGGAACCAGCGGCCCGGACTCTTTGGCGACCACCGATGACGTGCTTCTCAAGCGTTGCGCAGACAATGACAAGGGCTTCACGGCGCGCTGCAAGTGCCTGGCCGCGTGCCCCAGTGCCGTGGCCATGCTGGCGGCGCCGAGCGTGGCGAACAGTGCTCCCCAGGTCGCGATCAGCCAGTGACCGAGCGCGCCCTCCGTGTCGCCTTGCACGTGTCTCTGGATGGCCTGCCTGGCGCTGACGGCAATCAGGCCGATGTCCAGCAACAAGGCAAAGGGCGGATAAACCATGCACACCGGAACGGCCGCGAAGACCAGGCCCTGGAATACCTGGTTGCGGATCATTTCGGCACGACTGGTGGTGATGTCCTCCACATCGGTGACAGCGCGCTCGATGCCTGCATCGAACTCGGCATGGATATCCATCAGCCGATTGAGTTCACGCAATGTGTCGACGCGAGTGGTCCCGGCCGCCAGCGCCAACAGTGTCCGCCCCACGGCGGCACGGGCGGCGAGTGCGACCCGCTCCAGTACGTAATCGTGCAGTTGCGCGGCGATGCTCCCGGAAAACGCCAGGTACGGGCGAAACAGGATGCCGTCCGGCGCGTCGGGTGTGTACAACCAGTAAGAAGCCTTCGGATCGAAGTAGGTGAAGACGTAGACGCCCAACACCACATGACCGGCGACGGTCAGCTTGATCACGCCTTCGCGCGCCACGGCGACACCGGGGTACGTGGCGCTGTTTGCAGGCCGCCCGTCGCTCAATAGCGTGACTTGCCGGGTGAGCCACTGGAACGCTTCGGCGCTCAACATCGACTTGCCGTAGGCCACACGCAGGTCGCGGTCCATCCTGGCCAACAGCATGTAGCAGTAGGCCTCGCGGCGCTTGGCATACTCGGGCGCCGTGGCGTCGAGGAATCCGGCACGGATGTGCCTGGCATATCGCTCACCCAGGTAGGCCACGCGAATGTAGGACGCCAGATCGGCACTGCGAACCTGCGCCAAATCCTGCCCGACAGAGGAACGCACGCCCTTGGTGGGGTCGTCGATGTCCGCGTTGCGCTCGTATCCGTAGATGGCCAGGTCCAGCAGGCTGGCGGTTTTTTTCTCGGCGGCCAGCCCCGGAATGTAATCGATGAAGACCGTGGCCGGATCGACCGCCTCAAGCACCCCCTTGCTGCGCATGTAGGGCCCGATCATGTCGGCGAAGGTACGCTTGGCGAAGTCCATGAACACTTCATAGCCCACGAACTGCTCATCGAATACTTGCCGCTGAACCAAGAATTCCTGGCTCAGGCCGCTGATGTTGCGCCGGGACTCAAGCGGCAATGCCGAGTACCAGCGAGGCGACTCGCTCAGTTCCACGTGTGCCAGGTTATTGGCCAGGCCGGTCGAGACAGCGTTCTGCAGACAGGCCTTGAAACTTGCCTGCGCGCCCCTGAGGTCTCGTTCCAGATCCCAGGAGACCGGTTTTTCCATCACACGGGCAAAGTACGCCCGGGCCTGTCCACGATCAGTCGGCGAGAGTTGCTGCAACAGGTACTCGCGACCGGCCTGGTGCTGGGTCCAGGCCCCGACTTCGCCGCTCAGGGCCCGCAGCGAAGGCAATTCGATCCATTCCTGGCCATCGGGTTTGCCGGGGGCAAACAGCAGCAGGCCACTGACAGCACCGCCCCCGTCTTCACGATAAAACACCAGGAGATCGGCACACTTCAGGCCATTGGGGAGCACCAGGCTGGCGACACGCAACCCGCCGGCGATGGGCGTCGCGATGTCGCCTTCCCAGAGGGCTGCGAGGTGGTCATGGCTGGTCACCGACAACTGGCCTGCACAACGGGCGACAAACGCACTGTGCTGCAACCGCGCCACAAACCAATCGAGCATGGCGTCCTTCAGGTCCCCCGCCTCATACCGCTCGACCAAGGCTGGCAAGTACCCGGCAGGCGCGTCGACGCTGGCCAACAACTGCGCAATGAAGGCCGGTGAAAGAGGCTGGTTACGGAGCATGCCGCCGTTCTCGACCAGGAACACCGACACCGCGTCCGGCCGGACCGGGCCTGCCGCCACCAGTTCACTCAGGCTGTAGGTGCGTACGGGCTGACCAACGACCGTTCGCCACTGCAACTGCACACGAATGCTGTCCGGCTCGACCTCCATGTCCAACTCCTGCCTGACATAGTTCCTGGCCAGTTGCCGAGCGAAGGCCCGCAGCGAGCCCAGGCCATCGACCCGCTCATCCACCAGCGCCTGCGCCAGCGCGGCCTGGCTCTCGAAAGCCCGCAACGATTCACGATCGGGAGGGCTCAGCCCCCGCAGCCAATGCGGCAATTGCAATCGTGCCAGCGCGCCAAGGTCCCGGCGCTCGGCCGTGGTTGCCAATACAGTCAAGCGACTCGTCCGGCGCCAGGCGTCCTGGAGAGCTTCGATCTGCTCTCGCAACTCATCGACACCCAGGCCAGCCAGACGGTCAGGCCGGAACAGCTCGTCGACCGCGACCCTGTGCTCATCCAGTTTTTGCCTGACCACGTCTTCGAGGGAGGCATCGTACGCAGTCATTCGCCAATGCCGCCGCAGATAGTCCTTGTAGTGATCGACAAACCTCGAGGCCGCGCCTTCCACCGCCTGGACAACGAACGCCCGGCGCTCGGCCGCAAAACCCAAGTCTGGCCCGTCGGGCCAACGGTAGGGTGCGTCCTGCTCCTCGTCATACACCAAAGGCGCCTGGTCGATCATGCGCTGCAGCACGGTATCGAGCAGGGTGCCCAGGAAGTGTGGATCGATGTTGCCTTGGTAATGGTAGGTGCGCAGCTCGACCAGCAAGTATTCTTCCAGCACCTCCAGCAGGCTCATCTGGGTGTGCAGTCGCGCGTCGATCGCCGCCTGCCAACGTGTCAGTTTTTCCAGGGTCGCCTGTGCGGTCGACACTGGCGGGGAATCGACCGGCCCCGTGCGCTCCATGTTGCCTTGCCGTCCGGCAATGATGTCCATACACAATCCTCCCTGCTGTGTGGACCGGCACCTTATCCGCCCTGGGACAGGCCCATGGCATACATATATATATCGAAACACCGCCCCGACGGCGCGAGACTCGCTTATCCACTTTGGCGGCGACCTGGCGTACACTGCGCGCCTTTGCAGCCCTGCGCTGCCCCCCTGTGGATATTTTCAAAGGTGCCCGCCATGCCTTGGCTGCAAGTACGCCTGGCCATCAGCCCGGAACAAGCCGAAACCTACGAAGACGCGTTTCTTGAAGTAGGCGCTGTATCGGTAACCTTCATGGACGCCGAAGACCAGCCGATCTTCGAGCCGGAGCTCAATACCACCCCGCTGTGGTCCCACACCCACCTGCTGGCCCTGTTCGAAGGCGGCACCGAGGCCGCCAGCGTGCTGGCCCATCTCGAGCTGCTGACCGGCAGCCCGCTGCCCGAGCATCACAGTGAAGTGATCGAGGATCAGGATTGGGAACGCAGCTGGATGGACAACTTCCAGCCGATGCGTTTCGGCCAGCGCCTGTGGATCGTCCCGAGCTGGCATGCCGCGCCAGAGCCGGACGCGGTCAACCTGCTGCTGGACCCGGGCCTGGCGTTCGGCACCGGCACCCACCCGACCACCGCGCTGTGCCTGGAATGGCTCGACAGCCAGGACCTGAAGGGCTGCAACGTACTGGACTTTGGCTGTGGCTCGGGGATCCTCGCGATTGCCGCGCTCCTGCTGGGCGCCCGGGAAGCGGTCGGCACCGACATCGACGTCCAGGCCCTGGAAGCCTCCCGCGACAACGCCGGGCGCAACAACATCGCCGAAGCCCTGTTCCCGCTGTATTTGCCCCAGGACTTGCCACAGGTCCAGGCCGACGTGCTGGTGGCCAACATCCTGGCCGGCCCGCTGGTAGCCCTGGCGCCGCAACTGTCGAGCCTGGTCAAGCCGGGCGGACGCCTGGCGCTGTCGGGCATCCTCGCCGAACAGGGCGAAGAAGTCGCCGCCGCTTATGCCGCGGACTTTGACCTGGACCCGATCGCCAATCGCGATGGCTGGGTGCGCATCACCGGACGTCGGCGCTAGAATGAGCGCCTGTATCCACCGGATTGCCGCATGACTGACAGCTTCGTCACCCAGTGCCCGCATTGCCACACCCGTTTTCGCGTCAGCCATGCTCAATTGAGCGTGGCCCGCGGGGTGGTTCGTTGCGGCTCGTGCCTGCAGGTATTCAATGCCGCACAACAGTTGCTGGAACAACGCACAGCCAAGCAAGCGGTGCCTGCCGTCGCGCCAGCCGCCAAGCCGGCCACCGACGCCCCGCCCCGGGCGATCAGCCAGAAACAATGGAGCGCCGCCGAGCTGGATCTGGATGACCTGGACAAGGAACTGGCGCGCCTGGAGCGCCGCGACAATCGCGCCCCGGGCAATGCCGGCCGGCGCCGGGAAGACAACCTGAGCGCGCAACGCGATTCGCTCTCCAGCGAACAGCAAACCTGGCCCGACAGCCTGTACAGCGACACCTCGGGCGAGCGCGTCGAAACCGTCCTCGATACCCCCTTCGAGCCGTTCGAACCCCACGAACCGGCGCGACCACCCCGTACCGAGCCGTCCCTGTCCCTGGCCCTCGAACCACTGGAACCGGACGACGAACCGGTCGCCCCGCTCCACCTCGCGCCGGACGACGAGCCCGACGAACACCTCGAGCGCCTGTCCGCCACCGATGACCACGACCACGACGATGAGCCCGAGCGACCGCTGCCACTGCGCAAGTCACGGGAGCGCCAGGAGCCGGGGATACGCGCCGAGGCCCTCCAGGACCTGGACGACGACCCGCTGCAACTGGACTGGCGCAAACGCCGTTCGCCCTGGGGCCGCCGCCTGTTGTGGGCCCTGCTGATCCTGCTCGCCGCCGCGGCCCTGGGTGGCCAGTACATCGCCTACCATTTCGAAGAACTGGCCCGCCAGGACCAATACCGGCCGTGGTTCCTGCAAATCTGTCCGACCATCGGTTGCGACGTACCGTCCAAGGTCGACATCGCCAAGATCAAAAGCAGCAACCTGGTGGTGCGCAGCCATCCGGAGTTCAGCGGTGCCCTGGTGGTGGACGCGATCATCTACAACCGTGCGCCCTTCTCCCAACCTTTTCCGTTGCTGGAGCTGCGCTTTGCCGACCTCAACGGGCACCTGATCGCCAGCCGTCGCTTCAAGCCCGGGGAGTACCTGGGCGGCGATCTCGAGGGCCGCGGCGAAATGCCGCCGCAAACGCCCATCCACATCGCGCTGGATATCCTGGATCCGGGTCCCAAGGCGGTGAACTACAGCTTGAGCTTTCATTCCCCCGAATGAAACCGGCCAGGGTCGGCCCATTGACGGCGGCTTTCTGACTGACCCCGCCCAGACCAAACCGCTGGCGATAACAAAATAGCTGTTCAGATTTTATCCAATTCGATCTTTATCCAGTCATCGAGAGCGGGTATCATGCCAACCCTTTTTCGAAGTCTCATGATCCGGCCCCACTTCAGGGAAGTCCTATGTCGGCGGTACGCATCGGCCCATATACATTGCAGAACGGCCTGGTTCTCGCCCCTATGGCGGGCGTCACCGACCAGCCCTTTCGTCAGTTGTGCAAACGCTTGGGCGCAGGACTGGTGGTGTCGGAAATGGTCACCAGCGACATGAGTTTGTGGAACACCCGCAAATCGCGTCTGCGCATGATCCACGAAGGCGATCCCGAGCCACGCTCGGTACAGATCGCCGGTGGCGACGCACAGATGCTGGCGGAGGCGGCCCGGGCGAACGTCGAGTTGGGGGCGCAGATCATCGACATCAACATGGGTTGCCCGGCGAAAAAGGTCTGCAACAAGGCCGCAGGCTCGGCACTGTTGAAAGATGAAGCGCTGGTCACCGAGATCCTGCAGGCCGTAGTGGCCGCGGTCGATGTGCCGGTGACCCTGAAGATCCGCACCGGGTGGGACCGGGAGAACAAGAATGGCCTGGTGGTGGCGAAGATCGCCGAACAGGCGGGCATCACGGCGTTGGCGGTCCATGGCCGCACCCGTGCCGACCTGTACACCGGCGAAGCCGAGTACGACACCATCGCCGCGATCAAGCAGGCGGTGTCGATTCCGGTCTTTGCCAACGGCGACATCGATTCGCCCGAGAAGGCCCGGTACGTGCTGGACGCGACCGGTGCCGATGGCCTGTTGATCGGCCGGGCCGCCCAGGGGCGGCCATGGATTTTTCGTGAGATCGAACACTACCTGCGCACTGGCGAAAAGCTGGCGGCGCCGCAGTTGTCCGAGGTGGAACGTATTCTGCTAGAGCATCTGGCCGCGCTACATGCCTTCTACGGAGAAGTCATGGGCGTACGCATCGCTCGCAAGCATGTGGGCTGGTATCTCGCAACCCTGCCGGGCGCCAGGGAGTTTCGCGCCCGTTTCAATCGTTTGGATGGTACGCAAGCACAATGCGCCGACGTTCAGGCGTTCTTCGCTGAGCGTTACAAGAGCCTGACAGGGGACGAAGGGGTGGCCGCATGACGATGATGACCGAGACTTTAGTGAGTGGAACAGCACCCGTGAGCGACAACGTGAATTTGAAACAGCACCTCAACACGCCCAGCGAAGAAGGTCAGACCCTTCGCGGGAGTGTCGAGAAGGCGCTGCACAATTATTTCGCCCACCTTGAGGGCGCTGCCGTCACGGATGTGTACAACCTGGTGCTTTCCGAAGTCGAGGCACCGCTGCTCGAAAGCGTGATGAATTACGTCAAGGGCAACCAGACCAAGGCCAGTGAACTGCTGGGCCTGAACCGCGGCACCCTGCGCAAGAAACTCAAGCAGTACGATCTGCTGTAAGCATTCAATCAAACCAGAAAGGCGCCCGCATAAAAAACGGTCGCCTTTTTTGCTGACTTCCCTTGCTTTTGATGGAAATTGAAATGACCGACCAGACCACCCGCCTGCCGATCCGCCGCGCCTTGATCAGCGTTTCCGACAAGACCGGGATCCTCGAATTCGCCCGCGAGCTGCAACAGCTGGGCGTCGAGATTCTCTCCACCGGCGGGACCTTCAAGCTGCTGCAGGACAATGGCGTTGCCGCAGTGGAAGTCGCGGACTACACCGGTTTTGCGGAAATGATGGACGGTCGGGTCAAGACCCTGCACCCGAAAATCCACGGCGGGATCCTGGGCCGTCGCGGCATCGACGACGCCATCATGAACGAACACGGCATCAAGCCGATCGACCTGGTGGCGGTCAACCTCTACCCGTTCGAAGCCACCATCAGCAAGCCTGGCTGCGACCTGCCGACCGCCATCGAGAACATCGACATCGGCGGCCCGACCATGGTCCGCTCGGCGGCCAAGAACCATAAAGACGTGGCCATCGTGGTCAACGCCAGCGACTACGCCAGCGTGCTAGAGAACCTCAAGGCCGGTGGCCTGACCTACGCCCAGCGTTTCGACCTGATGCTCAAGGCCTTCGAACACACCGCCGCCTACGACGGCATGATCGCCAACTACATGGGCACCGTGAACCAGGCCGCTGAAACCCTGTCGACCGAAGGCCGCAGCGAATTCCCGCGCACCTTCAACACCCAATTCGTCAAGGCCCAGGAAATGCGCTACGGCGAGAACCCGCACCAGAGCGCGGCGTTCTACGTGGAAGCCAAGCCTGCCGAAGTCGGCATTGCCACCGCCACCCAACTGCAAGGCAAGGAACTGTCGTTCAACAACGTGGCCGACACCGACGCCGCGCTGGAGTGCGTGAAGAGCTTCGTCAAGCCAGCCTGCGTGATCGTCAAGCACGCCAACCCGTGCGGCGTGGCCGTGAGCCCGGACGCCGAGGGCGGCATCCGCCAGGCCTACGAACTGGCCTACGCCACCGACACCGAGTCGGCCTTCGGCGGCATCATCGCCTTCAACCGTGAACTGGACGCCGAGACCGCCAAGGCCATCGTCGAGCGTCAGTTCGTCGAAGTGATCATCGCCCCTTCCGTCAGTGAAGAAGCCCGCGCCATCGTTGCCGCCAAGGCCAACGTGCGCCTGCTGGCCTGCGGCCAATGGTCGGCCGATCGCGCGCCGGCCTGGGACTACAAGCGTGTCAATGGCGGCCTGCTGGTCCAGAGCCGTGACATCGGCATGATCGGCAGCGAAGACCTGAAAGTGGTGACCCGGCGCGCCCCGAGCGAGCAGGAAATCAACGACCTGATCTTCGCCTGGAAAGTCGCCAAGTACGTCAAGTCCAATGCCATCGTCTACGCCAAGAACCGCCAGACCATCGGTGTCGGTGCCGGCCAGATGAGCCGCGTGAACTCGGCCCGCATCGCCGCCATCAAGGCTGAACACGCCGGCTTGCAGGTACAGGGCGCGGTCATGGCCTCCGATGCGTTCTTCCCGTTCCGCGACGGCATCGACAACGCGGCCAAGGTCGGCATCACCGCCGTGATCCAGCCGGGTGGCTCGATGCGTGACAACGAAGTGATTGCGGCTGCTGATGAAGCAGGGATTGCGATGGTGTTCACCGGCATGCGCCACTTCCGCCACTGATACACCGATCGACTGTGGGAGCCAGCTTGCTCGCGATAGCGTCGGATCAGTCAGCATTGAAGTCCGCTGACACACCGCCATCGCGAGCAAGCTCGCTCCCACACAAAAGCAGCTTCAGTGCTGCATACAGAATCAGCGTCATCCGAGGTTTTTGAAATGAATGTTTTGATCATTGGCAGCGGTGGCCGCGAACACGCCCTGGCCTGGAAAGTGGCCCAGGATCCCCGTGTGCAGAAGGTTTTCGTGGCGCCGGGCAATGCCGGCACCGCCATCGAAGCCAAGTGCGAAAACGTCGCCATCGACGTGCTGGCCCTGGAGCAACTGGCCGACTTCGCCGAGAAGAACGTCTCGCTGACCATCGTCGGCCCGGAAGTGCCGCTGGTCGCCGGCGTGGTCGACCTGTTCCGCTCCCGTGGCCTGGACTGCTTCGGCCCGACCGCTGGCGCCGCGCAGCTGGAAGGCTCGAAAGCGTTCACCAAGGATTTCCTGGCGCGCCACAAGATCCCGACCGCCGACTACCAGAACTTCACCGAAATCGAACCGGCCCTGGCGTACCTGCGCGAGAAAGGCGCACCGATCGTGATCAAGGCCGACGGCCTGGCCGCCGGCAAGGGCGTGATCGTTGCCATGACCCTGGCCGAAGCCGAAGACGCCGTGCGCGACATGCTCGCTGGCAATGCCTTCGGTGACGCCGGTTCCCGCGTGGTGATCGAAGAGTTCCTCGACGGCGAGGAAGCCAGCTTCATCGTCATGGTCGATGGCAAGAACGTACTGCCAATGGCCACCAGCCAGGACCACAAGCGTGTCGGCGATGGCGACAGCGGCCCGAATACCGGCGGCATGGGCGCCTACTCCCCTGCCCCAGTGGTGACCGCCCAGGTGCACCAGCGCGTCATGGACCAGGTGATCTGGCCGACCGTGCGCGGCATGGCCGAAGAAGGCAACGTCTACACTGGTTTCCTCTACGCAGGCCTGATGATCGACAAGGCTGGTAACCCAAAAGTCATCGAATTCAACTGCCGTTTCGGCGATCCTGAGACCCAGCCGGTCATGCTGCGCTTGCAATCGAGCCTGGTCCTGCTGGTCGAGGCCGCACTGGCCCAGGCCCTGGACAAGGTCGAAGCCCAATGGGATCCGCGCCCAAGCGTCGGTGTCGTATTGGCGGCCGGCGGTTACCCGGGCGACTACGCCAAAGGTAGCGCAATCCGGGGCCTGGACGCCGCGGCCCGGCTGGAAGGCAAAGTCTTCCATGCAGGCACGGCATTGAAGGATGGGCAAGTGGTCACCGCCGGCGGTCGTGTGCTTTGCGCCACCGCCCTGGGCGCCAGTGTCGACGACGCTCAGCAGCAGGCCTACAAGCTTGCCGCCGAGATCGACTGGGAAGGTTGTTTCTACCGCAAGGACATTGGCTACCGCGCCATTGCCCGTGAGCGTGGCGAAAATCTGGAATAACCCGGCCATTCAGTCAGGCAAGGGTCTGCGGCCCTTGCCTGACTGTTCCGGCGCCGCGCATAGTTATAATCTGGCATCAACCTACGAAGGGATTTCGCCGTGCGCTGGCTCAGGATTGCCATAGGCTTTACCGTCACCCTGCTGACGCTGCTCTGCATGCTCCCGGCCCAGGCCGCGCCAGGCAGTGGCTGGGCGGTATTGCTCGATGAACAGGGCGACCTGACGCTGAGCGACATCCGCTCCGCTCGCTACACCAATCAATTCAGCCCCATCGACCTGGACCGCCTCAGGGCCGCCGAGCCCGGCGGAGCATTGTGGCTGCGCTTTCGCCTGGCCCCGGACAGGCATGAACAAATCCTGCGCATCTTCGCCCCCGACCTGTCACGCCTGAACCTCTATGTGCTGGACGGTGACGCTCTGGTCGAGCAACAGGTCGGCGGCAATGCCACGCCGCATACGGAACCGGCGGTGCCCAGCAGCGAACTCATGTTGCCACTGCCGCGCAGCGACAAATCATTGGACGTTTACCTGCGACTGGCCTCGCGTCACGAACTGCGCCCCTACATCACGTTGCAATCGGCCGTCGTGGCGGCGGCCGATCAGAACCAGACGCTGATCTATGGGCTGCTGTTCGGCTGCATCGCCATGCTGATCCTGCACAACCTCACTCGCTACGCCTACACCCGTTCCCGCAGTTGCCTGTGGCTGGCCGCCTGTGAAGGGCTGCTGATGCTCAGCCTGGCGCTGTTGCTGAACTTGGCCGGGCCCTGGCTGCCCGACTGGCCGGCGGTGCAGACGCCCGGCGCTTACCTAGCGTTGCTGCTGACGGCGCCCTGCGGCCTGATGTTCGCCTACCGCTTCTTCGCGCCCCTGGGGCCGCACCCGTTGAACCGGTTACTGCTGGGGGACATTGTGTTCGTCATGCTGTGCAGCCTGCTGCTGTTGTTCGTCAACACGCTGCCACTCAATATCATGACCTATGCCCTGGTGGCCCTCGCAGGCCTGAGCATGCTGTTCGTCAGCGCCTGGCACTGGCAAAAGGGCTACCGCCCGGCCCGGCTGTTCGTCGCGGCCATGGTGGTCTTCAACCTGGGCACGCTGATCATTCTTCCGGCCCTGCAAGGGCTCACGGAAGTCCCCCCCCAAGGCTTGATCATCACCCTGCTGATCTTCATCTGCATCAGCGGCCTGCTGATGAGTGTCGCCCTGGGCGAGCGCCAGCGCTCGATCAACGAAAGCCGCTTCAGCATCAGCCGCGACCTGGCGGCGAGCAATGCCGAGATCAATGCCAAGGCCGAGTTCCTGGCCAAGATCAGCCATGAGATCCGCACCCCGATGAACGGCGTGCTGGGCATGACCGAGCTGCTGCTGGGCACGCCACTGTCGGTCAAGCAACGCGACTACGTGCAAACGATCCACAGCGCCGGCAATGAACTGCTGACCCTGATCAACGAGATCCTCGACATTTCCCGGCTCGAATCCGGGCAGATCGAACTGGACGATGTGCAGTTCGACCTCAATGCGTTGATCGAGGATTGCCTGAGCATCTTCCGCGCCAAGGCCGAACAGCAGAACGTCGAGCTGATCAGCTTCATCCAGCCCCAGGTGCCGCGGGTGATCAGCGGCGACCCGACGCGGCTGCGCCAGGCGCTGCTGAGCCTGCTGGAAAACGCCCTGAAGAAGACCGACGAGGGCGAAGTGCTGATCGTCGTCGCCCTGGACGAGCGCAGCCATCAGCCGCGCCTGCGCATCGCCGTGCAGGACAGCGGGACGCCGATGGACGCTGAAGAGCGCGACACGCTGATGCACGCCGAGCTGCACAGCAAGAACTTCCTTTCCGCCACGCGCCTGGGGGGCAACCTGGGGCTGGTTATCGCCCGCCAGCTGATCATGCTGATGCACGGGGAGTTCGGCATCAAGAGCGGCAGCAACCAGGGCAGTACCTTGTGGCTGACCTTGCCCCTGGACCCGGATCGCCTCGAACACCCGACCTCCGACCTCGATGGCCCGCTGCAAGGGGCACGGGTGTTGATCGTCGACGACAACGACACCTGCCGCAAGGTGCTGGTACAGCAGTGCAGCGCCTGGGGCCTGAACGTCAGCGCGGTGCCCTCGGGCAAGGAAGCCCTGGCGCTGCTGCGCACCAAGGCACACCTGCGGGATTATTTCGACGTGGTGCTGCTGGACCAGAACATGCCGGGCATGACCGGCATGCAATTGGCGGCCAAGATCAAGGAAGACCCGAGCCTGAACCATGACATCCTGTTGATCATGCTCACCGGTATCAGCAATGCGCCGAGCAAGATCGTGGCGCGCAACAGCGGGGTCAAGCGCATCCTCGCCAAACCGGTGGCCGGCTATACCCTCAAGACCACCCTGGCGGACGAGCTGAACCAGCGCAACCGGGGCCAGGCTACGAACGTGCAGGTGAACGCCAGTCCTCCCCCCCCGGTGAAGGTGCCGAGCGATTTCCGCATCCTGGTGGCCGAGGACAACAGCATTTCCACCAAGGTCATCCGTGGCATGCTCGGCAAGCTCAACCTGCAACCCGACACCGCCAGCAACGGCGAGGAAGCCCTCAAGGCCATGAAGGAGCAGCGCTACGACCTGGTCCTGATGGACTGCGAAATGCCGATCCTCGACGGGTTTTCCGCCACCCAGCAACTGCGTGCCTGGGAAATGGGTAACCAGCGCACCCGCACGCCAGTGGTGGCGCTCACCGCGCACATCCTGGCCGAGCACAAGGAACGCGCCCGCCAGGCCGGGATGGACGGGCACATGGCCAAGCCGGTGGAACTGTCGCAACTGCGCGAGCTGATCGAACACTGGGTGGCCCAGCGCGACCAGCAGAACAAGGCCGTGCATACGCCCTGAACCCGCGAAGAGCATTCAGCGACTACCCGTAGCGTCGTTCAGATTTCCAGCTCATGCAGGTGACGAGTCGTTTCGGCGATCACCGCGGCCGCGACTTTTTGCCTGAACGTTGCGTAATGCAGCGTGCTGAATGTCACGACGGCCATTTCCTCCACGCTGCTTTCCACCACTTCCTCCATTGGCCAGAACAGAAATCCCGAGCCCGTCCTGCGGGTGCGGAACTGCTTGTGATACAACGCGATTTCCACTTTCCCGCGGGATTTGGCCACGCAGGGGATCACCTGGAAGAATCCCGTATTGCGCTGTAGGCTCGTTCGTTCAAACAGCTCGAGCGCAGCAGGGCTTCGTCCAAGCGTTGCTATCGCCTGGCTGGCCTGCCGCGAATAGCCTGCGCCAAAGGAACGGGCGATCTGCTGCGAAACGCTATCGGCCATCAATCCTTGCCCGGCCTGCCCCGCACTGACAGGACGCGCCGAGTCCCACCCCAGGTACCTGAGCTTGTTCTTGTAATAGTCGAACCAGTTACCGACCAGACCGTCCTTGTACGCCGAACGGGTTGCCAACTGCGCGTACAAGTTGCTCAGGTAGATATCCTCGCGATCTTGGAGGGACAAACCCTCGTCGAAGGACACGATACTCCCGCCCACCACCGCTGCCCTCGATGCCTCATCCAGGCGCAACCGCTGCCCGTCGGCCGATCGAAACCCTTGATCCGTCATAACGCCCCCGCTTCCGGTTGCGCTTGCTCGACCGCATCGGAAATATCGATGATGTTTCTGGCGGCCTTATCCCCCAGCTTGTGGACAATCGCATCACGGAAGGGCGCATAGAGCGCCTGGGACAAATTCGCCTTGAAGCAACGCAATTGAATATTGCCCACCACAGGATCGGTGGAGAAGAGTTGTCCAAGAGGGTTGGACGTCACGTGCTCGGGCTCGAACTCCAGGCAGACGCTACTCAATGCAGGGCCCTGTTGGGCCAGGATGACTTGCAGCCTGATTCTGTCGGGTGCTTTATGGGGCGCCTCGGACGAATCCGGGCTTTTCGGCCGATGGGCATGTTCACGCAGCAATTCGATAGCGGGCAACGTGCTGGACAACTGGGCGACGCGCTTCAATACATCAGTTACCTGCGTAATCAAAGTTCGCTCAACATATTCTCCCAGCCGCTCTTCGACACATCCCATCAGGTTGGTTTTCGATGAGGCAGCGAGTGTAAAGCTGTCCCAACTCACGGCCTTTTGCATCCAGCCATTATTCAGTACTTCCCGGTACGCTGAGTACCAGTCACTGGACCGGGCAAGAGCGGGGTATTTTTTACTGGCTACCAGCTGGGCAAACAATATCGAATTCAATATATCGAGCCGGTCCTGCCCAATCAGGTCAGTGGGCAGCAGGACAACAGCACCGGCATCAATAAAAATCGAACAATGATCTTTCATGACAATTACCTTATTCCATTAACGGATGGCGACTACCTCGGTAGTCGCCAGGAGATCAATCAATCAGATCTCGTACTCGTCGATTTTTTGTTTCGCGCGTTCACCCAGCTTTGCAACAATCATCTCTCGAGTTGCACTGATAATTGTCGGCACCATGGTCATATGACATTCACCGCGATACAAGTCTACCGAACTGCTGTCCCAATCCACGAACAGGACCTTGGTCTGGTTCGTCCGCTTGATGAAACGCACGGCGCCTAATGCCATGAGGATTTCACCGTGCGGGGTTTCGTGACAGCTCGCCACACCAAAGCCACCGGTGCCGGACTCCTGGATATTCTGGTCAAAGAGCCGCAGCGACTTGTCATTGGTTTGCAATGCGGCGATCGCATCACCGGCCACTTTAAGCATCAACAACGAAGTTGGACCAGGAACGGCAGCAGCCGCCACCGCCGAACCGAGGATTTTCAACACCAGTTGATCCATCTTGAAACTCTTGCCGGACGCGGCAACCTTATCGTGGTAATGCCGCAGAATGGTCCAGCCACAACTCTGCATGACGTCAAGGAAGGTTTTATACCATTCCTCGCCTTCGTCATCCCGTGGATACTTCTTACTGGCAACCAGCGATGCAAATAGATAGGAATGCTGGATATCCGCTTGATTTTGCGCCGTCATACCTGAAACGAACGACATGATAGCGTCTCCGACAATCGAAGCGCGGTCCGGCTTTTCGATTTCGTTGTCAAACCCTGCCGCTTTATATCTGGCAATCCGAGGGGAAACAATTACATCGTCCGGCGATATATCGTAGGCATTCAGGCGTTCCAGGCGGTCCGCCAAGGTGATAACCGAATCAAATTTAGCATTCATTGAATATGTCCCTTATTTAATTAAAGCCCTCCATGGGCCCGAGCGCCATACTTACCTATCCACCTTAAGGGTAACAAGCACAGAACTGTAACCGCACTTAATCCCAGGACAACAACCAACAACTAACAGAAAAAACAAACCAAGATTTCACTACATTAAAACCCTCAAGCCCACGGCCAGCCGACAGACATCCCGACGCCTGATAGACTCCACGCCAAACTCATTCGTCGCGAGCCTCGACCATGCTCCATGTGTTGTTCAGCGTTTACCTGAAGATGCTGGTGCTCTACAGCCCCTTCTTCGTCCTGTCCTGCTTCATCGGCCTGACGCGCGGCTATTCCCGCAAGGAACAACGCCGCCTGGCTTGGAAAGTCGCGACGGCGACGCTGATCTCCAGCGTGTTGCTGTATTTGTTCGGACGAGTGATTTTCAGCGTGTTCGGCATCACCGTGGATGCGTTCCGGATCGGCGCCGGCAGCGTGCTGTTCATTTCGGCCCTGGGCATGGCCCAGGGCAAGTCGGCCGTGCAGACCGACAACGTGCAACAGGACGTGACCATCGTCCCGCTGACCATTCCGTTGACCGTCGGCCCCGGCACCATCGGCGCCCTGCTGGTGATGGGCGTGAGCCAGCCGCACTGGGACGACAAACTCATGGCCATCATCAGCATCGCCCTGGCAAGCTTCACCGTCGGCGTCGTGCTCTACCTGTCCAGCCGCATCGAACGGATCCTCGGCGACCAGGGCCTGCAGATCGTCAGTCGCCTGATGGGGCTATTTGTCTGCGCCTTGGCGGCGCAGATCATTTTTACCGGGGTGAAGGGCTACCTGGTGCCGTAAAAACCGGACGGTTCATTCTGCGACCGGCGCTGTCGCCAGCAGCGCCTTCAGGGTGGCACTGCCAGTCGCCCCCAGGCCCCTTAACTGCGCCACGAACGTCGACACCGGGCGAGATTGCGCGGCGTTGAAGCCCAGGCATATTTCACCGCGCAAGGCCGGATCGGCAGAACACACGTCACGCAAGATCAGGCAGCGTTCACTGTCCGGATCGACAATGACCAGGTGCGCCTGGACGATCTCGAACACGAGTTTTCCAGGCTCATCGAATGCCCAGATCAACGTGCTGGCCGTGACGGGTGTTTCACCCAAGGCATGGCGACAGTCGACGATGACCGACTCCAGCTTCAGCCATACCGGCTTCGTCAAATGGCAAGTCACCGCGCCCTGGCCCATACGCAGGATCAACCGGTTGACCTCATCGGGAATCAGCGGCAAAAGATCGCGACCGACCTTCTCCCCTTCGACCACCAGCACCTGGGCGTTACGCTGGACGTAATCGAACGGCCCGATGCTGCGCTTGTCCGGATAGATCAGCACCCGCCCATCCTGGTGCGCGTGCAGCAGCACATTCACCGGTGCTTGAGTACCCAGCAGGGTGAAGTCCCTGGGCAGGTTCTTGCCAGTGACCCGCAACAGTCGGGCACTTTGCACGTCATACCATTGCAGGCTCCCAGGTTCGGACTCCACCGAGACGAACTCGGCATGCTGCGCCGCGTCCAGCAATCGCTGCAGGGCTTCGACCAGGTGCTCGCCCTGGGCCCTCACCCAGGCGTGGTTGACCCCGGTGATGGTCGCCGCCTCCTGATGACGCAGCGCCAGCGACACACCGTCCACGCTGGTCCCGCGCAATCCGCTGCCTTCGGGCGTGACGTCGGCGAACCGCCAGCCGGTCCACTCGCGTCGATAAGCCGGCAGGCTGGCGCCCGGCAGCAGTTGCGAGCCGGCGCCGAATGCTTGATCGAGCTGCCGCGGGTCGAAGAATGCCTGGCTCACGACTTCACCGCTCGACCGGTCGAACAGCCAGGCCGACTGATTGTCCGGCATCACGCCGAGCAAGCGCACTTCTTTGTCGAGTCCCGGATCGCACAACAACAATCGGTGCGTCACGTACCAGGCACACAGGTTGCCGTCGCCCGCGGTATTGCGCAGGCCGGCAATGGCGAAATCCTTGTCCGGGTAGCGCTTGGCCAATGGCTCCAGCGCCTGCCACCAGTGGGCACGGCCCTTGAGCCAGTGCTCGCTCACACCGGCAAACTGCAACGCGCCTTGCGCGGCCAGGTTGAAAAACAGTCCATTGTCATCGAGCGCCACGTAGCCCCCTTCGACAGCCAGGATCTGCTTGAGTCCGTCGGGCTGCACCCAGCGGTGCGTCCATTGCGCCTTACCGTCCTTCACGCTGCGTTGCAGCCGGCAGAGCGTTTGGTTGGGGGTGACTCGCTGGTAGACGAAGAACACATCGCTGTCATCGGCCATCGGCAAGAGCATCAGGCCGTCCAGGTGCTTGATCGAATCGTCCCAGCCACGGGCATGATGCTTGGCCGGCTGTGCAAGGATCAGCTGTCGATCACTGCCGCGTACCCACGCCATGTCTCGGACGTCGGGCGCAATCGCCCAGCAGATCGAAACATACGGCGCCGGCTGCCAATCGACGGTGACAAGCCCATTGCTCGAAGGCCCGGAGGCCAGCCGCAGGAAGTTGCCGAGCAAGGACGACCATTCAGCCAGGGTATCGTTGGCCAACAGCAGCGCTTGCAGCTGCGGCACCGTGTCGTAGGTGACGGAACTCAACAGCAGTTGCCCGTCATGAATCAGGTAGCGGTATTGCCGGACGGTTTTCTTATCGACAACGTATTCCTGCACCACATGAATCACGCCCTGGGCATCGGCCTCGACGCTGCGAATGGTGCTTTGACCGTCCTGGATAAGTAACAGGTAACGGCGTTTGAGCAGGCCCGTGGCGCAATCCGTTTGCCAGATCTGCAATTGCTCGGGGTCATGGAAATACGCGGAGCCCTCCAGGACCACCGACAACTGCGGCTCGCCGAGCACTTCCAGGTCGTCGCGGATGTAGAGGAAACGGTCTTCGTGGGCGTCATACCAGGCGGTGGTGTAGCGCGGTTGCCGGGGATCCTCGAACGGGATCAGGAAACGCTGGACCAGCGTATATGGCAGTGCCAATCGGTGCTCCCGCGCCAGGCCCTTGTAGTGGTCAAGCAGCGCCTGCTCGTCGAGCCCCTCGGGCGCCGTCTGCTCGACCAGGTCCAGCTGCTGTTTACCCTGGGTAACGCTGAACAACTGATCGGCCGTGCGGATCAGCACTTCCTGGCGACCGACCCGGGTCACATGGACTGTGCCGATGTACAGGTCGCCGGAAGGTTCGACCCGGATGTCACTGTCCTTGGCCCAAGTCGCCTGCAATACCCAGCGGCAATACGTCTGGTTCGGTGCGATCAACCTGATGTCGGCCCCGGGGTTGAGCGTCACGGTACAGCGCCCGCCCGCGCCCCTGAGCCAATAGGCCAACTTTCCTTGCCAGGCATCTGGCAGCACGGGAACCACCAGTGTCCGCTCCAGCGCATCCAGATTCACCCGGATAACCGTCTCGCCATACACCGGGTTCAGGCGATTGAGGATGTAGTCGGAAGGAAACGAATAGAACGAGAACAAAAACAGCCAGGTGCCGTCCGCTTGCTTTTTTTCCAGGCGCCGGGCCGTGTCGAAGCCGCGGTCATGGCGCCAACGGGCGAAGGGCAGCGCCTTGTATTCATAACCGTATGTGGTGTGTGGCGTGCAGGGCAGCACGATGGGTTGCCCGGCGGGCGGCGCGAACCCGACCTGCCCGGGCAGCCCCAGCTCCCGGCGAATGTCGATGGCTCGCGCGTTATCGGGATCGAAGCCCGGCACACCAAAATGATCACGCAGCGGATACAGCTTCGGGCTGTCGAGCAGCACCGTTCCCTCGTTCAGATCGATGCTTTTGACCAGCAGTGACGGCCGTGCCACCCACGCGGCCAGCGTGTGGTCGTAGTGGTAGCCGTCACCCCGGTAGGCCTGCTCCAGGTCGTCGAAAAACTGACCGACTTGCCGTGCCTCGCGGGCGATGGTGGCAAACCCCTGGGCCAGGGCGGCGACGCCGACGGCCAATCCGCCGAGAATCACCCCCGCACCGCCGAGTACCGCTGCCGCGGTCGACGCCCCGGCCAACCCCGCCCCGACACCGCCCGCCGTCAAGGCCAGGCTGGCAGAGTCGAAGGTCAGTTGGGTGCCGAATTGCGCGGTCTCGACGCCGGTTTGCGCGGTCTTCAACTGATAGATATCGAAGCCGACATTGGCCAGCCCCAACACCGCGCCGACGCCCTCGTTGGCCGCATGCCCCAGCGCTTGGCCGACAATCGGCGCGCATGTACGGGCGATGAGCCGCTCTTCCGCCAGCGCGGTGCGCGCCAATTGCACCAGGCCCGCCACATCCACGACATTGCCGTGCACCAGCTGCGCATAATTGACGTACGCGTGCAGGCGCACGGCGGTGGTCAACGTTCGGTCATCCCCTTCCCGACCACGCAAGGCATTCATCAAGGCCTGGATGGTGAAACCGGCGTTGAGGGTATGGACACTGGCGGCCTCGGTCGGGTCCAGGACGTTACCCGTCTGCGCGGGTTTGCGCGCCAGGGTCGAAAACTGTTCCGACAGCCAGTTCTTGATCCGCAACAGGCGCTGATCGTCGCTGAGCACCTGAACCGACTGTTGCGGTCGCGCGGGATCGATCAGGCTCACCCGGTACTTGCCCTCGGGGGTGATTTCCAGCGTTTCGAACAAGGGCACCAGCGGCGTCGCCGAGTCATGCAAATCCTGCAAACCGACCGTTGCCTGGGCGATCTGCTGGCCCCACCAATGGCTGTCCAGCTCCAGCAAACTGCTGCCCAGGTGCGAGTTGTCCGCCAGGGACCTGCCGTGGGCGTTGTTCAGGCGCTGGCGAATCGCAAGCGCCGGTTTTCCGGGCAACGGATCGGGCTTGAGCAGGTGTTCCACGGTGAAGCCGTCAGCCAGCTCCAGGGCGGCAACTTTTTTACTGTGCAGCTCGACCAGATCGAATTCCGGTCGCGCGTCGGGGCCATAGGCGGCGTAATAGCGGGCCATGCCCTCTGTTCGGAAAAACGTCTCCAGTGCCCGTTGCAGCCCTTCCGGCTGGTCGAACTTGCACAGGCCGAAGTTGGGGTCGAAAAAATGGTAGGCGGTACGTTCTCCATTGACGGTCTTGGCCACCAGCATGGAATGGTTGTCAGAGTTGAGCATCAGCGTACGGGGCCCGGTGTGCTTCTCGAGCCGGGCCCTGACCTGATCCAGGTTCGCCTGTCCCAGACGCGTCCCGACCTCCGTCATCGGTACGTCCCGCAGCGCCTCCAATGTCTGCACAAAGGCCTGGGAATCGGCTTGCCCGGGTTCGAGCACCGCGAGGAAGAAACGCTCGCGCAAGTGCCCGGAGGACGCATCGCCCTGGGCAAGCGCCGCACTCATCACCAACGCCAAGGGATAGCAGCGTCCGCCAATCGCCTCGCCATCGCCGTTGAGCAGCAAATCCTGGGGGACCATTTGCACACCGTTGCTGCCGAATCCGTCCAGCACCTGCGCGGAGCGTTCGACGATCTGGAGACGGTGTTCCAGGGTCGCCACTTTCTGGATCCGCGCGACATGGCGGCCCCACTGGAACAGCGTCCGCGCCTGTTTCAAAGCGGTTTTCTTCAATTCCAGCGCGCTGTCAGACGGCAGCGATGCATCCGCCGGATCGCCCACCAGGCCGTTCATGAACCCTGCCGCCCTGCGCTTGAACAATTGCCGCTCGATGACCGCGTAACGGCCGGCCACCGCCTGTTCGGCGACGCTGTTGGCCAGGTTTTCAAGTTCACTGGTGAAGGCGTCGAAGCGCGGGTTATCCAAGCTGTCCAAACCGAGCAACACACCCAGTGACAGCCTTTGCACAGGGCTGACCTCAATGACCCGTCGGGCGCCGCTGGCGATCTCGCCCAGCACGTCATCGATCCCCAGGCTTTGCATCTTTGCATCGCTCAGGAACACCGGAACCAGCGTATCGGGCGCCTGGCGCCGGATACGCTGGCGATCATCGAAACTCAGCGGCAGCGGCTTCTCGAAACGGATTTCACCGTCATGCCCCTGGCTCATCGCCTCGATGAACGGCTCGCCGAGTCCCTCGACCAAGCGCTCCAGGACATCGGTCAACAGCACGGCTCGGCCTTCGATCAGCGGCCAGCCCTGTTGGAATTCAACGGTCGAATGCTTGAGCAACTGCGCGATGTCGCCGCTGTAGCGCGTGCGGTACTGACCTTCACGCCAGCGTGCCTGCTCGTTGGCCAGCCATTTTTCCGGTTGGCTGCCATGTTCTTTCCAGGAGTGATCCTGCTCCTCTTCGGTAGCGCCGTTAACCGTTAGGTGGGGGGCAATGCCCGCCTCCTCGCGCAGGGTCTTGGCGACTGCCACACTCAAGTGCGCGTTCGCGTAGTCGGCCATGCCGTCGCGCATGGCGCCGGGGCCCGTCAGATGGATGGTGCCTTCACTCTCGAAGCGGATGCCGTCGCCAAAGTGGGTGGCTACGCCCGATATCCGCGCGATCGCCCTGAGCACCTCGCCCATCGGCAGGCGGCTCAGCGATCCATGTTTTTTTTCGAAGACTTCTTCCACCAGCACCAACATGCCGGCAACGTCGCTCAATGCAACATTGCGCTGGGCGGCCAGTTGGACCGATGCTTCAATCAACTCGTAGTTGGAGCGCTGACGGTCGATCACGCTCTTGAGAATCTCGGCCCCCGGATGAGCCATCAGAAAGGCATTGGTTAACGACAGCTCCACGCTCAAGGCCCGCAGCGCGAAAGGTCGGGCCAGCCACTCCGCCGGCAGTGTGAAGACCTCGCTCAAGCTTGGCCGGCTCCGCGCGAACGCTTCCAGTGCCGGCAGATGCTCGGCAGGAATATGCCCACGATAACGGGAGGAGGCCTGGCGACCCGGCAGCCACTCGGGGTTCTCGTTCAGCAGCAATTGCAGGGTGCCCAGACGGGCATCATAGTCAAAACCGCTGATATCGACGTCGCCCAGGGTGGCCGATAACGGCGGAAGGTAGTCGATATCGGCATATCCGCCACCTTCGGTGAACAGGACTTCCATGCGCACCACATCCGCAGCCGCCGCCATATTGCCAAGCAAGCGCATCTCCCGGTCATAGACCTCCTGCAACTGCAGCGAAACCGCGCCGGCGGCAAGGTCGCGCAACTCGAAGCCTTCCATGTCCAGGACACTGCGCCGGTTGCGTTCCAACTGTTGGCGCAGCACTTGCGCATCCTGACCGTAGGCGCGGGTCAGTAAATCGATCCGGGCCTCATCGGCTGAACCGCCATTCACCACAGCGGCATTGATATGGGCCTGCATCTGTTGTTTCAGAACAAGGGCATGTTCGTTGTACAGGGCCCCCAACTCGACTTCAGTAATACGCTCATCCACGTCGTGTAGAAAAACATTGGCCTTGGCGGCCTCGACAATAAACTTATTGGTTTGCCAGGCCAGCAGTGCATCGCTGTCATACCAAAGATTCAGGGTATAACCCTGCCGGCCCAACACCTGTCGCCATAGATTGAGATAATCGCGCTGAATGTCGCCAAGGCCGCCGCCGAGCCAGACGAAGTGCAACGTCTTGGGCAATTCCGTGGGCAACTTTTTCATCTGCTCGGCACTGAACAGGAGGCGCGCTTCGTGCTGTTCGACTTTGTCGTATATCTGCGGCAGGTCAATCCCGGCACCGGCCGGGCTGGAGATATGCGCATCCTGACTGCGCTTGACCCTGCGCTGGCCCAGCAGTTTGGCGAGCTTCTGCTTCAAGAGCCCCAAAGGTTCGAGCAACCGGTGCGAATCCGGCATGCCGATACAGGCAAAGTAATAACGGATGACCGCCTCGTAGTGCTCAGTGTTCTTGTAGGGCAACAGTGCCCGTTCGAGATCGGCCAGTTTGAAAAGGCTGATGAAGCCGAGCGCACTGTCGCCCGTCTTGATGTTCGCTTCCTGCATAAAAAAGACACTCCTTGGCCTGTCCAGTTAAAAAACAGGCCTATAACAACGCCGTCGTCAGCACGTATTCTGACGACCTATTGATTCAATTTAATATCTTGCAACTTGGCGGCACCTGACACGTCTGCCAAACACCGACAAGCGCACACCGACAACTTATCAGGCACGCAAACTAACGTTTAAAAACCAACAACTCAAACGGGAAGGCTTTCAATGCATTTCAACGAAGGGTCAAGACTGCAACTTGCGCTTTTATTTATATGAGAAACAAATACAGCGAAAGAATCGAATGTACGGTTCTGAAGGCGATGTTTCTCTTCTGTGGCGAGGGAGTAAGCTCCCTCGCCACAGTCTCAAGTGCCATCCATGAATGAACGGTGTCGCGGTTCAGGCAGGTTTGGCCCCATACCAGCGAGGCGTGTAGACCCAGTTTCCACCGGACGCGCGCGGGAACACGCAGGTGGTGGAGGAACCGATCAGGACCATGGTGCGCATGTCCACCTGCTCGGCCGTGAGCTGTCCCAACGTGGTGACACGCAGGGTCTGGCCCGGACGACCGATGTCACGCCCCAACACCACCGGCGTCTCCGGCGTGCGGTGCCGGGCGACGATTTCCAGCGCACGCCCCAATTGCCACGGTCGCGCCCGGGAGATCGGATTGTAGAAGGCCAATGACAGATCCGCTTCGGCAGCCAGGTCCAAACGCTTTTCGATGATCGACCAGGGCTTGAGATTGTCCGACAGCGACATCACGCAGAAGTCATGCCCCAACGGCGCACCGGCTTGGGCGGCGGTCGCGAGGGAGGCGGACACCCCGGGCAGGATTTCCAGGTCCACCTGATGCCAGGCCGGGTCGCTGGATTCGTGCAACGCTTCGAGCACCGCCGCCGCCATGGCGAAGACGCCCGGATCGCCGGACGACACCACGATCACCGAACGCCCCAGGGCCGCCAGTTCAAAGGCGTGACGAGCGCGCTGCATTTCTTCGCGGTTGTCGGTGCAGTGCAGCACTTGATCGTCGCGAAACGGGCCGGCCATGCGCACATAGGTTTCGTAACCGAGCACATCGGTGGCCCGCGCCAGTTCGGCTTTCACCGCCGGCACCATCAGCTCGGCAGCGCCCGGCCCCAGGCCGATCACCGCCAGGCGGCCGCGCGGACGACCGATTCGGGCCACATCCAAGGGCTGCGCGGCGACGGAGATGACCAGATTGGCCGTTGCCGAAACGAGGGTCGCCGCCGGCACCGAGCTGCGGGCCAAGGTGGCGGCATCGCCTGTCGCCGCCACAAAGCGCAGCGCCACCCCGAGTTCCTGCGCGGCTTCACGCAAGGCCGTGCTGGCCATCAGCGTATCCGCCGCCACCAGGCACGCCAGGCTCGCAATCGCCACGTTGGCTTGCTGCAAAGCTGCACGAACGGCGCTTGGCAGATCAGCCACCTCGGCGCTCACCACCACCGCGACACTGCGCGGATAAATCAGCAGCTCATGGGCACTGGCCTCACGCTCGGCATGGCTAACGTGGATCGTGCGCCGGGCTTGCGGGTCTTGCGGCAACTGCGCCTGATCCAGCCATGGAGCTTCGCCTTCGATGCGCACCGGCTCGCCGGCCAACAGGTCGGAGACGAAGCGCTTGCCTTGCTCCAGGTCGCCGAGGCTGTAACCGCTGGGTGGATTGAGCAGGCACGTGCCGAAACGCAATTCGCCGCTGGTGGTGATCGCCGGTGCGACTTGCAGCGTGGCCGCGATGTCCCGGGCCATGCCATTCACCCCGCCCAGGCCGCCCAGCAGCGGCACCACGGCACTGCCATCCTCGGCCACTGCCAACACGGGCGGCTCGGCGCCTTTTTCCAGCAACAGCGGCGCCAGGGTACGGATGACAATGCCCGCCGCGCACAGGGCGATGATTGGCGTGTCCTGTTGGTAGAGTTCACGCAATGTCGCGCCAAACTCGAGGTATTGCCGATCACCCTCGACCCGCCCGGTCAGGCCGTGGATCAGGGCGCCAGGGTAACGCTGCTGGATCCGTCGGGCTGTTGCCAGGCTGCCGGGGCCGAGGATGACGATGGCCGGCGTCTTGGCGGCCATCAACCCTGCCACCGTTCGCCCGGCACGATGATCAGCGAGAAGTACGGCGAAGACATCGGCTCGACGTCATCCAACGGCACGACTTTCTGGTTGGCCATGGTCGCTCGCTCGACGTACAGCGCTCGCCCGTCCATGCCCAGTTCCTGAAGCACCTGGCGGACCTTGGGGAAATTGCGTCCCAGCTTCATGATCACCGCCGCATCGGCATCGGCCAGGCGACGTTTGAGATCGTCGTGGGGCAAGACACCGGAGAGCACCGACAGGCTCTGGTTGCGATAGACCAGCGGCGCGCCGAGCACCGAAGCGCCGCCCAGCATCGAGCACACGCCGGGAATGACTTGGGCCTCATAACGCTCGGCCAGGCGATCGTGCAGGTACATGTAGGAACCGTAGAAGAACGGGTCGCCCTCACAGATCACCGCCACGTCGCGACCGGCATCCAGGTGCACGGCCAACTGCTCGGCGGCGGTGTCGTAGAAATCGGCGATCACCTGTTCATAGGACAGCGGCGCAGGCAGCACCTCGGTGGTGACCGGGTAGACCAATGGCAGCAATGTCTGCGCGTCCTGCAAATGGCCCTCGATGATGCCGAAGGCGTTGCCCTTCTTGCCCTTGGCGACGAAATACGCCACCACGGGCGATTCGCGCAGCAGGCGCAGGGCCTTGACCGTGATCAGTTCCGGGTCACCGGGGCCCACGCCGAGGCCGATCAGACGTCCAGGCTGCTGCATCATTCAATCTCCGTGGCGAGGGCGTTGACGGCGGCGGCGGCCATGGCGCTGCCGCCCAGGCGGCCTTGCATGATCACGAATGGCACGCCACGGCTGTTGGCCGCCAGCATCGCCTTGGACTCGGCGGCGCCGACGAAGCCCACCGGAAAACCGAGGATCAAGGCCGGTTTCGGTGCGCCGGCATCGAGCATTTCCAGCAGGTAGAACAGCGCGGTCGGTGCGTTGCCGATGACCACGACACTGCCTTCCAGGTGCGGGCGCCACAACTCCAGCGCTGCCGCCGAACGGGTGTTGCCCAGTTCCTGGGCCAATGCCGGTACGCGCTCGTCGCGCAAGGTGCAGATCACCGGATTGTTGGCTGGCAGGCGAGCCCGGGTCACGCCTTCGGAGACCATCCGCGCATCGCACAGGATCGGCGCACCGGCGGCCAGCGCCTGGCGCCCGGCCGTGCCCGCGCCCTCGGAAAACTGCAGGCCATCGATGGCCTCGACCATGCCGCAGGCGTGGATCACCCGCACGGCGAGTTTCTCCAGGTCGGCCGGAATGCACGCCAGGTTGGCTTCGGCGCGGATGATCGCGAAGGAGTTGCGATAGATCTCCTGACCGTCGCGGATGTAATCAAGCATCAAGGGGGCTCCGGGGGCGAGCGTCGAGCCAGTGGCCGAGCGCTTCAATAGTCAGATTGTGTGCCTGCAACGCGCCGAAACCCGGCAACGTGGCATCGCGAAAATACAGGTCGTAACGACCGGGGGCGACCGCCAGCAAGGTGGCAGGCGCGACGTGGGCCGCCGCGCAGGAACGCGGGCAGCCCGACAGATGAACCTTCAGGGTTTGGCCCTGGCGTTGCAGCAGCTCGGCCAGTTGGCGGGCGTCGGTCTTGGTGTCGGCCAAGGCTTTGCCGCAGCCGCTGGAGCCGGTGCAGGCGATGAGTTGCGCCAGGGGTTGATCGTTCGAACCTAACAACCCCAACCCCTCAAGCCGCGCCAGCACTTCGTCGGCATCCGCGCGGCACACGTTGGGCAACAACAGGCTTTGCCAAGGGCTGAAACGCAGGCTCGCATCGCCCTTCTCCCGCGCCAGTTGCGCGGCCCCTCGCAGCATGACCGCATCGAGCCGCCCCAGGGGCGCCGCCGCGCCGACGTAGACGCGGTCGTCGTGCTGGGGATGGACGCCGAGGTGCAGTCCATCGCTGGACCCATCCCGCTGCCAATCCAGGCACGCTTGCAGGGGCACGCGGCGGGCCAGCCGGGCCATGAATTCATCCACGGAGACGTCAGCCAGCAAGTGGCGCATGCGGTTCTGGTCCGGGCGGGCCAAGTCGAGGAACAACTCCAGCACCGCCACCACCAAGGCATGCCCCTGGGCCAGGGGCACCCTGCCCACCGGTGTATCCAACGGGGTGCCGGCCAAGCCGAAGGCCAGCCAGGGCTCGCCGTGACGGACAAGGGCCGAGAGCCACAAGTCGTGGTGATGTTCGAGCATCGCCAACGCTTCTCCACCGTCCAGTTGCACGGCGAACTTGGCCGACAGTTCATGGAAGCGTTCATGGGTTTGCAGGGTGACGAGGATCCGCTCGGCCAACGGGCGGGTGTCGAACAGCATCTGCCGGTCGATCCCGGCCGCGGGGCTGAGCATCAGGTTGCGCACGTCATCACCCGCCGGCTTGCGCGGGCCAAGCCCGGCGGCCAGCAATGGCTCGATCAGCGCGTCATGGCCGGGGCCGATCCCGCGGATTTGCAGGTTACCGCGGTTGGTCGCCTCGATCACACCGCTGGCGAACCGCTCGGCCACCGCCGCCACGGCTTCGGCCTGATCCGCCTGGATGAAACCGCCATCGAGCTTGATCCGACAGATCCCCCCGTCCAGCGCCTGGACGACACGCAGCAACCCCGGGCAACCGGAGGGGCGTACGACGAGGGAGGATGGGCGTTCGTTCAAGGGAAGACCGGCAAATAAGAAACGCCACATTGGCGAAGGAGCGCCATTATGCCTGCTTTGCCGGGGGTCATGAAAAGCTTGCTGGTCGGATTGAGGGCATCGCCATTACAAATGCGAAGTTGAATGTAACGCGGCCCTCGCGAGCACGCTTGCTACCGCTGGGGCAGGGATGCACACGGATGTGTGAGCAGTCGCCTTTTCTTCCGTAAGTTTTTTTACCTTAAAAAACAGAGACATGAGTTGAAATAAACCTGCAATTGAAAAAGCGGCAAAACAGCGCTTTTCTCAAAGGGCGACCCACCATTCCACGCGCATCTTCGATAAGGAAATCAAGATATGCCACAAGCACCGAGTTACGCTCACACTCCTGAGCAGGTCACAGCCGCGGTCACTGAAATCAGCGCCACGCTATTCAATGGCATCACCGCCGAGGCCATTCCCAAAATGCTGATCACTGCCGGCTCGCAAGGATCGGGCAAGACCTATCTGCTGGAAAAAAACCTCCTGCCCTCAAAGCGCTATAGCAATTATGTTCGCCTGTACCTACCCGAGTACCGGCAAAAACACCCCCAATACGCAGAAATGATCAAACACGGTGTCTTACATGCTTATGAGCATACAGAAGCCTTTGTTCGGGAAATTGGCGCGAAGATCTTCGAGAAAGCGTTCAACTGCAAGTACAACATCATCATGGAGTGCGCGTTCGACAGCATCGATTTCGCTGCGTTTCCACCGACGGCGACCGCAGCCGGCTATCAGTTCGAAACGCACATCATCGCCTGCAAGAAAGAGTTCGCTCACCTGTCGAGCATCAAGCGGGCGCTCAAAAGCCTCGATCGACAAGAAATGGAGAGGTTTGTCTCGCTATCGGCGCTGAACGCCAGCCTGGGAAATGCACAGGCAACGATCCTCGCTTTCGAGACGGCCGCCAAAGCAATCAGCGGCTCGCGGATCTTCTTGTACGAACGCGGGTTTGGCCCGTTGAAAGAGCGGATCCTGCGCGTCCAAAGCACCTATACCAGGGACTCGAACGACGCCCTGGTCATCATGGGCCCCGCGCTGGCTTATTCCAGTGCATTCGAGACAATCGTCAATAACCGTCTGTACCTACTGAGCGAGCGTGAAGAAATGGTGAAGGAATGCCACCTGGCGCTGCTCAAGACCCAGGCTCACGTAGATCAGGTGCCCGACGCCGTCTACAGCGATTTATATGCCTACATCCTTAAATACGTATACCGATGACCTCTCATCGGCTATGCGCCGGGCCTGTCGGCGCAGGAGGTCAGTCTCACATCACTTGCGCTATCGAGAAGAGCACTGATGAGCACTCAGGCATCTGTCTGCTTGCGATAGCGGTGGGGCCGGAGCGGTGATATCGAACGTATCGCCGCCATCGCGGATCCGCGTTTCCAACCGTGTCGCGGTATGATGGCGGCCCGGTTCGCAGGTGCCATAGGCCCGCCGGACGTACCCATCTAGATCGAGGAACCAAGATGACCCCCTGGCTGACCGTAGTGGGCATCGGCGAAGACGGCTTCAAGGGCCTGGGCCGAACGGCTCGTCATGCCTTGCTGCGGGCATCGCGTATTGTTGGCAGCGCTCGCCAGTTGGCGCTGCTGCCAGTGTGCATCCGCGGCGAGCGGGAGCTGTGGCCCAGCCCGTTTTCCCTGGAACCGCTGCTGGCGCGGCGGGGCGAGTCGGTGTGTGTACTGGCCAGCGGCGATCCGATGTTCTACGGCGTGGGCGCCAGCCTGGCGAAACAGCTGCCGGGCGATCAGATGCTGGTCATCCCCGCGCCCTCCTCTTGTTCGCTGGCCGCGGCGCGCATGGGCTGGCCGTTGCAGGACGTGGTCACGCTGTCGCTGGTGGCGCGGCCCCTGGCGGCGCTCAATGGGCATTTATCCACAGGCGTCAGGCTGTTGCTGCTGAGCAATGACCGTCACAGCCCTGCCGCCGTGGCGACGTCGCTGCGCGAGCGGGGGTTCGGGCCGAGCACAATGACTGTGCTGGAACATTTGGGCGGTGCGGCGGAACGACGGGTCGACGGTAGCGCCGCGCAATGGTCCGATGACACCGTCGCCGACCTGAACCTGATCGCCGTCGAATGCCGGGCCGAACCGTCGACACCGCGACTGTCACGCTTGGCCGGTTTGCCGGACAGCGCGTTCGAGCATGACGGCCAGTTGACCAAACGCGACGTGCGCGCCATCACCCTCGCCCGCCTCGCCCCGACTCCCGGCGAGCTGCTCTGGGACGTCGGCGCCGGCAGCGGCTCCATCGGCATCGAATGGATGCGCACCCACCCCAGTTGCCGCGCCCTGGCCATCGAAGCCGACGAAGGCCGGCAAGGCTTGATCGAACGCAACCGCGACACCCTCGGCGTGCCCGGCCTGCAATTGATTCGTGGCAGCGCCCCGCAGGCGCTGGACAAGCTGGAGCGTCCGGACGCAGTGTTCATCGGTGGCGGCGTCACCCGCGAAGGCGTGCTCGAGGCCTGCTGGGCCCAACTCAAGCCCGGCGGTCGGCTGGTCGCCAACGCCGTGACCCTGCAAAGCGAAATGACCCTGATGCACTGGCGCGAACGTCACGGCGGTGAGCTGACCCGCATCCACATCGCCCAGGCCCAGCCGTTGGGCGAATTCGACACCTGGCGCCAAGCCTTGCCGATTACCTTGCTGGACCTGACGAAACCTCTCGATGCGTGACGAAACCGCCGAACAACCCGCCCCCCTGCGCAGCGGCCTGACCACCGGCAGTTGCGCCACGGCCACCAGCCTGGCGGCGGCCCGCTTGCTGCTGCGCGGCACCGAAGCCGACGCCGTGGAAATCGTACTGCCCAAGGGCAAGCAGGTGCGGATGCGCCTGGAGTTCTGCCGCCTGACCGAACAAGGTGCCGAGGCCGGGACGATCAAGGACGCGGGCGATGACCCGGACGTGACCCATGGTGCCCTGCTGTTTTCCCAGGTGCGCCTGATCGCCGAACCCGGCGTGCGTTTCGTCGCCGGTCGCGGTGTAGGCACGGTGACACGACCGGGGTTGGTGCTGGGTGTCGGTGAGCCGGCGATCAACCCGGTGCCACGCAAAATGATCAACGATCACCTGGGTCGCCTGGCCGAGGAAAGCGGTTATGCCGGTGGTTTCGAAGTCACGGTCAATGTCGAGGACGGCGAAGCCCTGGCGCTGAAAACCATGAACCCGCGACTGGGCATCCTCGGCGGCCTGTCGATCCTCGGCACCAGCGGCATCGTCCGGCCATTCTCCTGCGCGGCCTACATCGCCTCGATCCACCAGGGCATCGACGTGGCGAAGACCAACGGTTACCTGCACATCGCCGCCTGCACCGGCAATGCCAGCGAAGACACCATGCGCCGGGTCTATAACCTGCCGGAAATCGCCCTGATCGAAATGGGCGACTTCGTCGGCGCCGTGCTCAAGCATGTGCGCAAGGTGCCGGTGGAAAAACTCAGCCTCTGCGGCGGCTTTGGCAAGATCAGCAAACTCGCCGCTGGCCACATGGACCTGCACAGCCGCCACTCGAGCATCGACCTGCCGCAACTGGCCGAATGGGCGGCCGCCATCGGTGCCGATGAGGTTTTGCAGCAGGGCATCCGAGATGCCAACACCAGCCAACAGGCCCTGGCGATGGCCAGCGCCGCCGGCGTCGCCCTCGGCGATGCGGTGTGCGAGCACGCGTTGGCCTTCGCTCGCAGTGTGGTGCCGGCCCAGGTCCAGGTCGAAGTCTTCGCCATCGACCGCCAGGGTGGGATCGTCGGTCACGCCGGAGGCTTCCAATGAAACGCATCCTGCTACTCGGTGGTGTCACCGAAGCCCTGGCCATCGCCCGCACCCTGGGCCCCGATCACATCTACAGCCTGGCTGGCATCGGTCGCGTCCCCACCGACCTCACCTGCCAGGTACGCGTCGGCGGCTACGGCGGTGCCGAAGGCCTGGCGCAATTCATTCGCGACCAAGGCATCGACCTGCTGCTGGACGCCACCCACCCCTACGCCGCGCAAATCAGCCACAACGCCGCCCACGCAACGCGCGCCTGCGGCATTCCCTGCTGGGCCCTGCGCCGTCCGGCCTGGCAGCCCCAGGCCGGGGATGACTGGCGCGAAGTGGCCGATTGGGCTGAACTGATCCAAGCCCTGCAACCCTTCCACCGCCCGCTGTTCACCCTCGGCCGGGAACCGCTGCAACACCTGCACGAAATTCCGCCAGAGCAATTCTGGACCCTGCGCGCCCTGGACGTTTACCCCGGCAATGAACGCTGCGAAGTCATCGGCGCCCGCGGGCCGTTTCACATCGAAGGCGAGCGCGAGCTGTTCGAGCGTCGGCGGATCGATGTGCTGATCAGCAAGAACAGCGGGAGCACGGCCACTGAGCCGAAGCTGGAGGTCGCGCGGGAGCGGGGGGTGCCGGTGTTGGTTTTGCGGCGGCCGGTGTTGCCAAGGGTGGATCGGGAGTTCGAGAAGCTTGAAGAAACACTTGAGGCGTTGGCGCTTCTGAGCTGATGAGGCAAGATCACTGCCTTGCGTGAACAGTAACCTATTTGTTACCTTCAAGGCCGCACGTGATCACACTCGAAGAATATCTACAGGACAACGATACAAGCCCATTCAAGCGTTGGTTTTCCACTCTGGATGCCCAAGCGGCTTTCAAGGTGTCCAACGCACTGATGCGTTTGGAGTTGGGCAACACCTCAAATATCAAATGGTTCGACGGTTTGGGCGAGTATCGTATCAACTGGGGCCCAGGTTATCGGGTGTACCTGACCCAAGAAGGCAAGCGCCTGATCATCTTGTTTGGTGGGGGTGACAAGTCCACTCAGAAAAAAGACATCAAACAGGCAAAAATGCTTGTTGCCGAATTCCGAGCCCGGAAAAAAGCAGAAAGGAACATGAGGTAACGCAATGGCTCTCACACGCAGCTACAAACATACGATTGCCGAACGCGCCAAGCGTGATCCTGAGTTCGCTCAGATCTTGCTGGATGAAGCCGCTACCCTATTTTTAAACGGAGAACCGGAGATGGCGAGGATGATTCTCCGCGATCTCGTGAATGCCACTGTCGGTTTCGAAGAGCTGGCCAAGGAAACCTCCAAGCCGAGCAAGAGCTTGCATCGAATGCTCTCAGCCAAGGGCAATCCAAGCATGGATAATTTGGCGGCGATATTTGCGGTTATTCGCACCACGTTAGGAGTAGATATGCAGGTGCATGCTGTACCTGCACATTGAGGTACGCCTTAATATCGGCTAGTCCCCTCGCCACAAAAGCATCCACTTACAAAAACCGTTGCTATTGTTAATGCAAACCCTGCGACCCTATACCGCACACGCCTTTTTTACTTCTCAACCCCGATCAGGCTAAATACCGCCACCTGATCGCCCAACCGAGCGGATTGCCCCATGTCCCGACAACGGCTTGCATTTGCCTGGATCGCCTGCTTCGCAGTGCTGTTCAACATGCTTGCCATGCCGCTTTCCAACAGCGGTAGCGCGACTGCCAGTTCGCCAGCCGAGCAACTGCTGTGGGGCAGTTTCTGCTCGTCCAGCGGCACGAAAATGGTCGCGATTTCCCTGGGCAAGCTCGAACAGGGCGCACCACAGAAAGACAATCACTCGACGATGCAGCATTGCTGGTGCTGCGCCGGCACCGCGTCGCTGGTGGCACTCACTGGCCATGCCCCGCAACTGTACCTGGATGCCCGGCTCGATCATCGCGGCATCGCCCAATCGAAACTCGATAACCCCACGCCCCGCCAGCAATGGCCAAGCCTCAATCCCCGCGCTTCGCCCCTGGTCTGATTCTTTCCGCACACATCTGCGCCCTGAATCGTTCCGGAGAATCGCCATGTTGAACAGACTTATCCTGCTGGCTGCCCTGCTGCTTCCCGTCGGCTTTGCCCAAGCTCACCAGTACAAGGCGGGCGATCTTGAAATCGCCCACCCGTGGTCTCAAGAGTTGCCGCCCAACGCGCCGACCGTGGCCGCGTATTTCGTCATCCACAACGGCGGCACCAGCGCCGACAAACTGCTCAGCGTCGACTCGCCCATCGCCGGCAAGGCCGAGCTCCATGAGCATGTGATGCAAAGCGACCTGATGAAAATGCAACCGGTATCCGATGTCGATATCGCCCCGGGTGCGACTGTCACTTTCGCGCCAATGGCCTATCACGTAATGTTGCTGGAGCTGAGGGACCGCAGCCTGCTCAGCGACGGCAAGCGCTTCCCCATGACCCTGCATTTCGAAAAAGCCGGGGATGTCACGGTCGACGTCGCGGTGCAGAAAAAAGCGCCCGACGGCACCAAGACACACATGCACGCCCAGTAGACGTAGCCGCCCGTGCACGCCCTTCGCGCCAGGCCATCCATGCCCCGCCGTCAGCCCATGAGCCTGACACGCGGCAGTTGGATCAGCCTGTTCGCCATGCTGATGATCTTTATCGGTCCGCTGATTTCCCAGTCGATGCCGATGGATCCGCGCATGTCTTCGTCCATGCCTGTGTCCATGAGCATGAACATGGAGATGGGCATGGACATGACGGCGCACGAAGCGCCGGCAGCCGAACATTGCCCGCCCCAGAGCGAGCACCATGCGTTATGGGAAAAGTGCGGTTATTGCAGCCTGCTGTTCAATTGCCCCGCGCTGCCTGGCGGCCACACCTTCGCCGTCTTCAACACCCCCCATACCAACACCTACACCAGCCCGTCCCCACGCCTGGGCCACGCCCGACCCGCGTTCTTCCCGGGTGCCCGCACCCGCGCACCGCCCCTCGACGCGTAAGCCGACACCCCATTCACCCGGTCGTACAAGACAGCCCCAGGCTGCCCGACCGTGTCGTCTACGTTTGTTCGATGGAATCATCATGTCCAGGTTTTCTGCTGGCATCGCGTTGGGCTCTGCCCAGGTTCGCTGCCCCCTGAACGAGCCACCGGTTCGTTTACGCCAAACCATCGCCGCGCTGTGCGGCCTGCTGCTCACACCTCTCGCGCTGGCCGACGAGCACGAGCATCACGACCATCAGGTCGACGAACTGAGCCCGACGGTCATCACCGCTATCGCCCCCAGCTCGCCGCTGACCGTCGTCACCAACCCCAAGGACCCGCGCCAACCGGTGCCGGCCAGTGATGGCGGCGACTACCTCAAGACCATTCCGGGCTTTGCCCTGGTGCGCAACGGAGGCACCAATGGCGACCCGGTGCTGCGTGGCATGTTCGGCTCACGGCTGAACATCCTCACCAACGGCAGCATGCTGCTGGGTGCTTGCCCAGGCCGGATGGACGCGCCGACCTCCTATATCTCGCCGGAAACCTACGACAAGCTCACCGTCATCAAAGGCCCGCAAACCGTGCTCTGGGGCCCCGGCGCCTCGGCTGGGACCGTGCTGTTCGAGCGCGAGCCGGAACAGTTCGGCGAGCTGGGCACCCGGGTCAACGCCAGTGTGCTGGCCGGCTCCAACGGCCGTTTCGACAAAGTGGTGGATGCCGCCGCCGGTGGCCCGCTGGGCTATGTACGGGTGATCGGCAACACCGCCCACTCGGACGATTACCGCGACGGCAACAACGACACCGTGCCGTCGCGCTATGACAAGTGGAATGGCGACGTCACCCTTGGCTGGACGCCGGACACCGACACTTTGCTGGAGTTGACGGCCGGCAAGGGCGACGGTGAAGCGCGCTACGCCGGACGCGGCATGGACGGCTCACAGTTCAAGCGCGAAAGCCTCGGGCTGCGTTTCGAGCGCTCGAACATCGGCGAGGTGCTGGACAAGATCGAGGCCCAGGTCTACTACAACTATGCCGACCACGTGATGGACAACTACACCCTGCGCACGCCGTCCGGCACCGGGATGATGGCCGGCCCCATGGCTTCCAACGTCGATCGCCGCACCCTGGGCGCGCGCATCAAGGCCACCTGGCGCTGGGCCGATGTGCAATTGATCGGCGGCCTGGACGCCCAGACCAACGAGCATCGCCAGCGCAGCAGCATGGGCGTCGACACCTACAAGGACCTGCCGTACACCAAGGACGCCGACTTCCACAATTACGGCGTCTTCAGCGAATTGACCTGGTATGCCGCCGATCGCGACCGAGTGATCACCGGCGCCCGGCTCGACCGGGCCTCGGCCAAGGACTATCGCCAAAGCATCGGTTCCGGCATGTCGGCCCGCCCCAATCCCACCGCCGACGACACTCGCGCCGACACACTGCCCAGCGGTTTCGTCCGCTACGAGCACGACCTGGACGACAGCCCCACCACCCTCTACGCAGGCGTTGGTCACGCGCAACGCTTCCCGGATTACTGGGAGCTGTTCTCGCCGGACGCCGGCCCCAGCGGGTCGCTGAATGCCTTCGATTCGATCAAGCCGGAGAAAACCACCCAGCTCGACTTCGGCCTGCAGTACAAGACCGAAACCCTCGAAGCCTGGGCATCGGGTTATGTCGGCCAGGTCCGCGACTACATCCTCTTCGACTACACCCCCGGCGTGATGGGCAGCACCTCCCGGGCCGAGAACATCGATGCGCGGATCATGGGCGGTGAATTGGGTGCGGCCTACAAGCTGAGCGAGCGCTGGAAAGCCGACGCCACCCTGGCCTACGCCTGGGGCAAGAACAGCAGCGACGGCAGCGCCCTGGCGCAAATGCCGCCGCTGGACGCACGACTGGGCCTGACCTACAGCGAAGACCGCTGGAGTGCCGGCGCCCTGTGGCGGGTGGTGGCGGCGCAACACCGTGTCGATGAAAACAAGGGCAACGTGGTGGGCAAGGACTACGGCAAAAGCTCGGGCTTCGGCGTGTTCTCGCTCAACGGTGCCTATCGCATCAATCAACACTGGAAGGTCAGCAGCGGTGTCGACAACCTGTTCGGCAAAGCCTACGCCGAACACTTGAACCTGGCCGGCAACGCCGGGTTCGGCTACCCGGCGAGCGACCCGCAGGCCATCAACGAACCGGGGCGCACGCTCTGGACCAAGGTGGACATGAGTTTCTAACCGGCACCGGAGATCTGTCAGCCAGGATACAAACTGTGGGAGCGAGCTTGCTCGCGATGGCGAAGGCCCATTCAACATCGATGCAAGCTGAACCATTGCTATCGCGAGCAAGCTCGCTCCCACAGGGTTCGTTTCCACCTTGACTGACGGCACACCATAACAACCCAATTTGCCCTGCGGAGCGCTTTGCAATGAGCCAACCGAAACCGAATTTCTACAACCTGGCCTGGCGCTGGCATTTTTATGCCGGGCTGTTCGTGGCGCCGTTCATGGTGATGCTGGCCCTGACCGGCATCATCTATCTGTTCAAGCCGCAACTCGATCCACTGATGTACGGCAGCCTGTTGAACGTGCCGGCCGGGCATCACACCCTGACGGCGGACGACTTGCTCAATAAGGTCCGCCAGGCCTACCCCGAAGGCCAGGTCAAACAGTACCTGCCACCGGTCAACGCCGAGCGCAGCGCACAATTCGTGGTGATCGACCAGGGCCGGGAACTGAATGTGTTCATCGACCCGTACCACGGCGACGTTCTCGGCGAACAGGATGCGAAGAACAATTTGCAAGCCATGGCCCGGGCGATCCACGGCGAGTTGCTGATCGGTACGGTCGGTGACCGATTGGTGGAAATGGCCGCCGGCTGGGGCGTGGTGCTGGTGGTCTCCGGGCTGTACCTGTGGTGGCCACGCGGGCAATCAACGGCCGGCGTGCTGTGGCCGCGCTGGAGCGCCCGCGGGCGATTGTTCTGGCGTGACCTGCATGTCGTCGTCGGTTTCTGGGGCGCGGCATTCCTGCTGGTGATGCTGCTCAGTGGCATGACCTGGACCGGCTTCTGGGGCAAGCAATACGCAGACCTCTGGAACCGCTTCCCGGCGGCGATGTGGAATGACGTGCCCAAGTCCGACGTCGAGGCCGGCAGCCTCAACAACGCCCACCGCCAGACCGTGCCCTGGGCCATGGAAAATACGCCGATGCCGATGTCCGGCGACCATGCCGAGCACATGGGCCACGGTGGCATGCACGAAGGCCCCGCCGCCCCGACCGTCAGCCTGCAAGCGGTGCAGGATATCGCCACCGAACGCCAGGTCACGCCCGGCTACAGCATCACGTTGCCCACCACGGCCAGCGGCGTGTTCACCGTCGCCGTGTTCGCCGATGACCCACGCCACGACGCCACCCTGCACGTGGACCAGTACACCGGCAAGGTCCTGGCCGACGTGCGCTGGGAGCACTACAGCATCGTGGCCCGCGCCACCGAAACCGGGGTGATGCTGCACGAAGGCAAGATGTTCGGCCCGGTGAACCAGATCCTCGTGCTGCTGGTTTGCCTGATGATCCTGCTCAGCGCCGTGAGTGGCCTGGTGATCTGGTGGAAGCGCCGGCCCCAGGGCAAGTTCGGCGTGCCGCCGCTGCGTCACGACTTGCCGACGTGGAAGACCGGGGTCTTCATCATGCTGGCCCTGGCGCTGGTGTTCCCGTTGGTGGGGGCTTCGCTGGTGGTGGTGTGGCTGTTGGATCGGCTGCTGATCCGCTTCAATCGCGAGCCTGAAGTGGCCTCATCTTCAAGCTGAGACAGTGCACTAACGGAAGGCGGCGCGAACGCTCTACTATCGCGCCCGCCATCTAAACGCAGACCCCAGCCCCCTGTGGGAGCAAGCTTGCTCGCGATGGCGTCAGCCCATCCAGCATTGATGTGGCAGACAAACAGCTATCGCGAGCAAGCTCGCTCCCACGGTTGATCGTTGACGACCCGTGACATCGGTGCCCCAATGCGGCGCACCCCATCGCACCAGCGCCGAATCGCGATCACTCATGGTGCACCGCCCTTCCTCCCCTCCTCGCCACTTCCCTGTTTCCGGGCTTTTTTCCGACCGGGCACACCCCTTGCAAAAGCGCCTTCAGCGTTTGCATCTGCCCTCGAAAAAACTCATAAGTCCATGGAGATCGCACAATGAAGCGTCGTAGCTTGATCAAGGCTTTTACACTCTCGGCAAGCATTGCCGCGATGGGCATGGCCTGGACCGTCCAGGCCGCCGAAACCATCAAGGTCGGCATCTTGCATTCGTTGTCCGGCACCATGGCGATCTCCGAGACGTCCCTCAAGGACATGGCGCTGATGACCATCGACGAGATCAACGCCAAGGGTGGTGTGAACGGCAAGAAGCTTGAAGCAGTGGTCGTGGACCCGGCGTCGAACTGGCCGCTGTTCGCCGAAAAGGGCCGGCAGTTGCTGACCCAGGACAAGGTCGCCGTGGTGTTCGGCTGCTGGACATCGGTGTCGCGTAAATCCGTGTTGCCGGTGTTCGAAGAACTCAACGGCCTGCTGTTCTACCCGGTGCAATACGAAGGCGAAGAGATGTCGCCGAACGTGTTCTACACCGGCGCCGCGCCGAACCAGCAGGCGATTCCGGCGGTGGAATACCTGATGAGCGAAGAAGGCGGCAGTGCCAAGCGCTACTTCCTGCTGGGCACCGACTACGTCTACCCGCGCACCACCAACAAGATCCTGCGCTCGTTCCTGCACTCCAAAGGGGTGGCGGACAAGGACATCGAAGAGGTCTACACCCCGTTCGGCCACAGCGATTACCAGACCATCGTCGCCAACATCAAGAAGTTCTCGGCCGGTGGCAAGACCGCGGTCATCTCCACGGTCAATGGCGACTCCAACGTGCCGTTCTATAAAGAACTGGCCAACCAGGGCCTGAAGGCCACCGACGTACCGGTCGTGGCGTTCTCGGTGGGCGAAGAGGAACTGCGCGGCATCGACACCAAGCCGCTGGTGGGCAACCTGGCGGCGTGGAACTACTTCGAATCCGTGGATAACCCGGCGAACAAGAAATTCGTCGATTCCTGGAAAGCCTACGCCAAGGCCAAGAACCTGCCAGGTGCCGACAAAGCGGTGACCAACGACCCGATGGAAGCCACCTATGTCGGTATCCACATGTGGGCGCAAGCGGTGGAGAAAGCCAAGTCCACCGACGTCGACAAAGTCCGCGAAGCCCTGGCCGGCCAGACCTTCGCCGCACCGTCGGGCTACACCCTGACCATGGACAAGACCAACCACCACCTGCACAAGCCGGTGATGATCGGCGAGATCCAGGCCGACGGTCAGTTCAACGTGGTCTGGCAGACCGAAGGCCCGATCCGCGCGCAACCGTGGAGCCCGTTCATCGCCGGCAACGACAAGAAGCCTGACTATGCGGTGAAGAGCAACTGAGCCCATGGGTGTCGGCCCCAATCCCGGGCCGACACACAACCCCTGTGGGAGCGGGCTTGCTCGCGAATGCGAACTCATGTTCAACATTTGAGTCGCCTGACACACCGCATTCGCGAGCAAGCCCGCTCCCACAAAAGAAAGTTTGCGCAAGGCCTAGCATATGCCCACCGCCCTCTACCGCCTCATTCTCGCCCTGGTGCTGCTGTTGCCACTGGAGGCCCATGCCGGCGACGCCGAAGACTTCGTCGCCGCCAACCCGACCCAGCAGGCCAGACTCCTGGAAACCTGGGCGGCGCAGCCGGAGCCTGAACGTGTCGAACTGATCAACGCCCTGCAACAAGGCCAGTTGATCGTCGACGGCCAGCCAAAAACCCTGCGCCTGAACAACCGCTTGCGCGGGCTGATCGAAACCGCCCTGGCCAGCCATCAACTGCTCGCCGTCGATGCCCGCGTACGCCTGGCCGCCGCGCAGCAATTGCAAAAAAGTGCCCGCCCGGCGCAACTGGCGTTTCTCGACCGGCAACTGGCCGGTGAGCAGGACGAAAACGTACACGCCGCCCTGAGCCTGGCCCTGGCGAACCTGCAGCTGGTGGACACCAACCCGAACGTGCGCCTGGCTGCTGTCCGCCTGTTGGGGGAAACCGGCGACCCACTGGCCCGCACCCGCCTGGAAGGCCTGCTCGAACCCGGCGTCGAAACCGATGCCGCCGTGCGCACCGCCGCTGAAACCAGCCTGGGCCAGGTCAAGCGCAAGCTCCTGGTGGGAGAATTGCTGGGCCAGGCCTTCAGCGGCATGTCCCTGGGCTCGATCCTGCTGCTCGCCGCCCTCGGCCTGGCGATTACCTTCGGCCTGCTGGGGGTGATCAACATGGCCCACGGCGAGATGCTCATGCTGGGGGCCTATTCCACTTATGTGGTGCAGCTGCTGTTCCAGCGCTTCGCCCCGAACGCCATCGAGTTCTATCCGCTGATCGCCTTGCCGGTGGCATTTTTCATTACCGCGGCCATCGGCATGGCCCTGGAGCGCACGGTGATTCGCCACCTCTACGGGCGGCCGCTGGAAACCCTGCTCGCCACCTGGGGCATCAGCCTGATGCTGATCCAACTGGTGCGCCTGGTGTTCGGTGCGCAGAACGTCGAAGTCGCCAACCCGGCCTGGCTCTCGGGCGGGATCCAGGTGTTGCCGAACCTGGTGCTGCCGTACAACCGCATCGTGATCATCGCCTTCGCCTTGTTCGTGGTGGTGCTGACCTGGCTGCTGCTGAACAAGACGCGCCTGGGCCTGAACGTGCGCGCCGTAACGCAGAACCGCAACATGGCCGCCTGCTGCGGCGTGCCCACCGGCCGGGTCGACATGCTCGCCTTCGGCCTCGGCTCGGGCATCGCCGGGCTCGGTGGCGTGGCCCTGAGCCAGATCGGCAACGTCGGCCCGGACCTGGGCCAGAGTTACATCATCGACTCGTTCCTGGTGGTGGTGCTCGGGGGTGTCGGTCAGTTGGCCGGCAGTGTGTTCGCCGCGTTCGGCCTGGGCATCGCCAACAAGATCCTCGAACCGCAGATCGGCGCCGTGCTCGGCAAGATCCTGATCCTCGCGCTGATCATTCTGTTCATCCAGAAGCGTCCGCAAGGCCTCTTCGCGCTCAAAGGACGGGTAATCGACTGATGAACCAGCCCCTGATGCTCACGGCCACGCAAAAGGCCGGTCCCAAAGTCACCCTCGCCGTCGGCGCGCTGATCCTGGCCGTGCTGCTGAGCCTGCCCTTGCTGTCGCTGCTGGCGGCGGACAATCCGCTGCATGTCTCGGCCTACACCCTGACCCTGGTGGGCAAGATTCTCTGCTACGCCATCGTCGCCCTGGCACTGGACCTGGTCTGGGGCTACGCCGGCTTGCTCTCCCTGGGCCACGGCCTGTTCTTCGCCCTGGGCGGCTATGCCATGGGCATGTACTTGATGCGCCAGGCCGCCGGGGATGGCTTGCCGGCGTTCATGACCTTCTTGTCGTGGACCGAGTTGCCTTGGTACTGGGCCGGCACCGACAGTTTCCTCTGGGCGATGTGCCTGGTGGTGCTGGCGCCGGGGTTGCTGGCCCTGGTGTTCGGCTTCTTCGCCTTCCGCTCGCGGATCAAGGGCGTGTATTTCTCGATCATGACCCAGGCCCTGACCTTCGCCGGGATGCTCCTGTTTTTCCGCAACGAAACCGGGTTTGGCGGCAACAACGGCTTCACCAATTTCCGCTCGATCCTGGGCTTCGGCATCACCGAGCCCGGCACCCGGGCGGTGCTGTTTTTCGCCACGGTGTTGCTGCTGGTGGCGAGCCTGTTCATCGGCTGGCGCCTGGCCCGCAGCAAGTTCGGCCGGGTACTGACCGCCCTGCGGGACGCGGAAAACCGCCTGATGTTCTGCGGCTACGATCCCCGTGGTTTCAAGCTGTTCGTCTGGGTGTTGAGTGCGGTGTTGTGCGGCCTGGCCGGGGCGTTGTATGTGCCGCAAGTGGGCATCATCAACCCCAGCGAAATGTCGCCGACCAACTCCATCGAGGCCGCCGTGTGGGTCGCCCTTGGCGGGCGCGGCACGTTGATCGGGCCGTTGCTGGGCGCCGGGGTCGTGAACGGCATGAAGAGCTGGTTCACCGTGGCGTTTCCTGAATACTGGCTGTTCTTCCTCGGCGCCCTGTTCATCGTCGTGACCCTGTATCTGCCCAAGGGTGTGATCGGGTTGTTGAAGAAAAGGAGCGAATGATGCGAATCACACCTACGGCGGATTTCATGCTCGAACCCATCCTGGAGCCCAACAAGGACCAAGGCAGCAGCCGCGACGCCATCGGCCTCGGCCAGGCAGCCGGCGTGGGCCTGAACACCCGCCACGGCACCATCCTGACCCTGGAAGACATCAGCGTCAGTTTCGATGGTTTCAAGGCCTTGAACGATTTGAACCTGTACATCGGCGTCGGCGAATTGCGCTGCATCATCGGCCCCAACGGCGCCGGCAAGACCACCCTGATGGACGTGATCACCGGCAAGACCCGCCCCAGCCACGGCAAGGCTTGGTTCGGCGAGACCCTGGACCTGACGAGCATGAGCGAGGTGCAGATCGCCCAGGCCGGCATCGGGCGCAAGTTCCAGAAGCCCACGGTGTTCGAAGCCCTGAGCGTGTTCGAGAACCTGGAGCTGGCGCTCAAGACCGACAAATCGGTATGGGCCAGCCTGCGGGCAAGGCTCACCGGCGAGCAGCACGATCGTATCGACGAAGTGCTCGAGACCATCCGCCTTGCCACGTCGGTCAACCGCGCCGCCGGGTTGCTGTCCCACGGGCAGAAGCAGTTCCTGGAGATCGGCATGCTGCTGGTGCAAGACCCGCAATTACTGTTGCTCGACGAACCGGTGGCAGGCATGACCGACGCCGAGACCGAGTTCACCGCCGAACTGTTCAAGTCCCTGGCGGGCAAGCATTCGCTGATGGTGGTGGAACATGACATGGGCTTCGTCGGCGCGATCGCCGACCACGTCACCGTGCTGCACCAGGGCAGTGTGCTGGCCGAAGGGTCGCTGGAACAGGTGCAGGACAATGAGCGGGTGATCGAGGTGTATCTCGGTCGCTAGAGCGGCAAATGCTACTCCCTGTGGGAGCGAGCTTGCTCGCGATGGCGGCGACACATTCAGCACCTAAGCAAGCTGACCCACCGCTATCGCGAGCAAGCTCGCTCCCACAGGGAACTTGAGGAGAATCTGGAACATGCTGCAAGTCGACAAGCTGCACCAGTACTACGGCGGTAGCCACATCCTGCGCGGCCTGTCGTTCGACGCCAAGATCGGCGAGGTGACGTGCCTGCTGGGGCGCAACGGCGTGGGCAAGACCACCCTGCTCAAATGTCTGATGGGCTTGTTGCCGGCCAAGGAAGGCTCGGTGAGTTGGGAAGGCAAGGCCATCACCACGTTCAAGCCGCACCAACGGGTGCATGCCGGCATTGCCTACGTGCCCCAGGGCCGGGAAATTTTCGGACGGCTGACGGTGGAAGAAAACCTGCTGATGGGCCTGTCGCGCTTTCCCGGCGCCGAAGCCAAGGAAGTGCCGGCATTCATCTACGAATTGTTCCCGGTGCTGCTGCAGATGAAGCAACGCCGTGGCGGTGACCTGTCCGGCGGCCAGCAACAGCAGCTCGCCATTGGCCGGGCCCTGGCCAGTCGCCCGCGACTGCTGATTCTCGACGAGCCCACCGAAGGCATCCAGCCCTCGGTGATCAAGGAGATCGGCATGGTGATCAAGAAGCTGGCGGCCCGGGGCGACATGGCGATTTTGCTGGTGGAGCAGTTCTACGACTTCGCCGCCGAGCTGGCCGATCAGTACCTGGTGATGTCCCGGGGCGAGATCGTGCAGCAGGGGCGCGGAGAAAATATGGAAGCCGAGGGTGTGCGCGGACTGGTTACGATCTAGTCTGTAGCGTCCTGACGATAATCAGAAATCATGAATCTACCTGTCTGTTCATTGGCGCCTTCGGCCCTGTTCACCCCTAGCTGGCACGCCGAGCTGGAATTGGGCTACGCCCGTTTCGGCGATTGCACACGCCCGGTACAGCGCCGCCACAAAGGTCCGCTGCGGGTGCAAAAACACTTGTACGCCGAAGGTCCCGAGGTGTGCCAGCACATCATCGTCCACCCGCCCGGTGGGATTGCCGGCGGTGACCGGCTGGACATCTCGGCCCATGTCGGCCCTGGCGCCTGGGCGCAACTGACCAGCCCCGGCGCGGCCAAGTGGTACCGCGCTGCCGGCCCGGCGTACCAACAATTGACACTGAGCGTGGCCCCCGGCGCGACCCTGGAATGGCTGCCTCAGGAGACCATCGTCTTCAGCGCGGCCCAGGCCGAACTCGGCACGAATATCGACCTGCAGGGCGACGCACGCCTGTTCTACTGGGACATGGTCGCCCTCGGCCGACCGGCCAGCGGCGAGCGGTTCGACCTGGGGCACTTTCAATCGCGACTGGACATTCGCCGCGACGGCCAGTTGCTGTGGCATGAGCGTCAGCGCATTGTGGGCGGTGATGGGCTGCTGGACTCACCCATCGGGCTGGGCGGCGATCCGGTGTTTGCCACGTTGCTGGTGACCGGCGAGATCGACAGCGAGTTGCTGGAACACTGTCGATCCCTGGGCCATGCCGTGCGCGGCGACCTGACCCAATTGCCCGGCCTGGTCGTGGCGCGGTGCCTGGCGAGCGAGGCGTTGCTGGCGCGGGGGTGGTTGATTGAATTGTGGCGGCATCTGCGCCCGGCGCTGCTCGGTCGGGAGGCCATGCCCCCGAGAATCTGGAGTACTTGAATTGGCTTTTCTGTGGGAGCGAGCTTGCTCGCGATAGCGGTGTACCAGCCAACGGTTATGTTGAATGTTCGATAGCTATCGCGAGCAAGCTCGCTCCCACAGTGGAATGGGTTTACAGCGAATTTATTTATCTGCCTTTATGGATTGCACATGGACCTGACCCCACGCGAAAAAGACAAGCTGCTGATCTTCACCGCCGGCCTCGTCGCCGAACGACGGTTGGCCCGGGGCCTGAAGCTCAACTACCCGGAGGCCATGGCCTACATTTCCGCCGCGCTGCTGGAAGGCGCCCGTGACGGCCAGACCGTCGCCGAGCTGATGCACTACGGCACCACGCTGTTGAGCCGCGAGCAGGTGATGGAAGGCATCCCGGAAATGATCCCGGAGATCCAGGTCGAAGCGACGTTTCCCGACGGCACCAAACTGGTCACCGTCCACCAACCCATCGCCTGAGGCCACGTCATGACTGCCCATGTTCGTGACGCCCATGCCGCAGACCTGCCGGCGATCCGCGAGATCTACAACGACGCTGTCCTCAACACCACGGCGATCTGGAACGAACAAGCCGTGGACCTGAGCAATCGCCAGGCCTGGTTCAGCGCCCGGCAGACCCAGGGCTACCCGGTGCTGGTGGCCGTCGACGCCGAAGACAACGTACTCGGCTACGCTTCGTTCGGCGACTGGCGGCCGTTCGACGGCTTTCGCCACACCGTGGAGCATTCGGTGTACGTGCGCAGCGATCAACGTGGCAATGGCCTTGGCCCGCTGCTGATGGCCGCGCTGATCGAACGTGCCAGGGCCTGCGATAAACACGTCATGGTCGCGGCCATCGAAAGCGGCAACGCGGCCTCGATTCGCCTGCACGAGCGGGCCGGGTTCGTGATCACCGGGCAGATGCCCGAGGTGGGGACCAAGTTCGGCCGCTGGCTGGACCTGACCTTCATGCAGTTGAACCTCAACCCCGGGGCGCTACCGCCTGCCATCAACAAGGAGTGAAAAGCCAATGAACGCCGCCCAGTTGCGTCGGGTCCACGCCGAGAGCTTTGCGCATTATCGCCAGGGCCTGATCGATCTGTTGCTCGACGCCGTCGGCTACGGGGCCAGCGTGGGGTTCATGGCCGATCTCGATGCCGTCCAGGCCCGCGCCTATTTCGACGAGGTCCAGGCCAGCCTCAACCAGGGCCACCTGCTGCTGTGGGTGGTGGTCAAGGATGAACAGGTACAGGCCAGCGTCCAGCTTGCCCTGTGCCAGAAGCCCAACGGCCTCAACCGCGCCGAAGTGCAGAAGCTGCTGGTCCGCGGAGAGGCTCGCCGCCGCGGGCTGGGCCAGCAATTGATGAGCGCCCTGGAACTTGGCGCCCGCCAGCACAAGCGTGGCCTGTTGTACCTCGACACCGAGGCCGGTTCCGAGGCCGAGGCGTTCTACCGCGCCATGGGCTACACCCGCGTCGGTGAACTGCCCGACTACTGCCAGAGCCCGGACGGGACCTACACCCCGACCGCCATTTACTACAAGATTTTGGGGCAACCGCAATGATTCCAGGGCAATACCAGGTCCAGCCCGGCGACATCGAACTCAACGTCGGTCGCCGCACGCTCACGCTGAACGTCGCCAACAGCGGTGACCGACCGATCCAGGTCGGCTCGCACTATCACTTTTTCGAGACCAACGACGCCTTGACCTTCGACCGCGCCGCCAGCCGTGGCATGCGCCTGAACATCCCGGCCGGCACCGCGGTGCGTTTCGAACCGGGCCAGAGCCGCGAGGTGGAGCTGGTGGACCTGGCCGGGCATCGCCGGGTGTTCGGGTTTGCCGGGCGGGTCATGGGCGACCTGTAAGTCATAGGGTGCCTGCACTGGCCTCATCGCGCGCAAGCTCGCTCCCACAGGGAAACGCGATCAGATGTGGGAGCGAGCTTGCTCGCGATGAGTGAGCGCAGCGAACGGTTTCAACATTCAATTGAATTCCAAGGCAAGCACATGAAGATTTCGAGACAAGCCTACGCCGACATGTTCGGCCCCACCGTCGGCGACAAGGTCCGCCTGGCCGACACCGAGTTGTGGATCGAAGTGGAAAAAGACTTCACCACCTATGGCGAAGAAGTGAAATTCGGCGGCGGCAAGGTGATTCGCGACGGCATGGGCCAGAGCCAACTGTTGGCCGCCGAGGTCGTCGACACCTTGATCACCAACGCGCTGATCATCGACCACTGGGGCATCGTCAAGGCCGATGTCGGCCTCAAGGACGGGCGCATCGCGGCCATCGGCAAGGCCGGCAACCCGGACATCCAGCCCGACGTGACCATCGCCATCGGCGCCAGCACCGAAGTGATCGCCGGCGAAGGCATGATCCTCACCGCCGGCGGTATCGACACCCACATCCACTTCATTTGCCCCCAGCAGATCGAAGAAGCGCTGATGAGCGGCGTCACCACCATGATCGGCGGCGGCACAGGCCCGGCCACCGGGACCAACGCCACCACTTGCACCTCCGGGCCGTGGCACCTGGCGCGCATGCTCCAGGCCGCCGATGCCTTCCCGATGAACATCGGCTTCACCGGCAAGGGCAACGCCAGCCTGCCGGAGCCGTTGATCGAGCAAGTCAAGGCCGGGGCCATCGGCCTGAAGCTGCACGAAGACTGGGGCACCACGCCCGCGGCCATCGACAACTGCCTGAGCGTGGCCGACCAGTACGATGTGCAGGTGGCGATCCACACCGACACCCTCAACGAGTCGGGCTTCGTGGAAACCACCCTCGCCGCGTTCAAAGGCCGCACCATCCACACCTACCACACCGAAGGTGCCGGTGGCGGGCATGCGCCGGACATCATCAAGGCCTGCGGTTTTCCCAACGTATTGCCCAGCTCCACCAACCCGACCCGGCCGTTCACCCGCAACACCATCGACGAGCACCTGGACATGTTGATGGTCTGCCATCACCTGGACCCGAGCATTGCCGAAGACGTGGCCTTCGCCGAAAGCCGCATCCGCCGCGAGACCATCGCCGCCGAAGACATTCTCCACGACCTCGGCGCCTTTTCGATGATCAGCTCCGACAGCCAGGCCATGGGCCGCGTCGGCGAAGTCATCACGCGCACCTGGCAGACCGCCGACAAGATGAAAAAGCAACGCGGCGCCCTGCCCGGCGACGGCGAAGGCAACGACAATTTCCGCATCAAGCGCTACATCGCCAAGTACACCATCAACCCGGCGATCACCCACGGCATCAGCCATGAAGTGGGCTCCATCGAAGTGGGCAAGTGGGCCGACCTGGTGCTGTGGCGCCCGGCGTTCTTCGGCGTCAAGCCGACGCTGATCCTCAAGGGCGGAGCGATTGCCGCCAGCCTGATGGGCGACGCCAACGCCTCGATCCCGACGCCACAACCGGTGCACTACCGACCGATGTTCGCCAGTTACGGCGGCTCACGGCATGCCACCAGCCTGACCTTCATCAGCCAGGCCGCCGCCGAGGCCGGGTTGCCGGAACAACTGGGGCTGAAGAAAAGAATCGCCGTGGTCAAAGGCTGCCGCGACGTGCAGAAGACCGACCTGATCCACAACGACTACCTGCCGAGCATCGACGTCGATCCGCAGACTTACCAGGTCAAGGCCGACGGCGTGTTGCTGTGGTGCGAACCGGCTGAAGTGCTGCCGATGGCGCAGCGTTATTTCCTGTTTTGAACCGACGCAGTTCCTGTGGCGAGGGCGTTTGCTCCCTCACCGCAGGTTTTCATTGCCTGGAATGACCGGGCGGGGCCAGCCTACAGGTCGGTACTTCCCGGCAACTGCTCCAGCTCGCTTCGCGTCAACGACTGGACCAGCTCCGCTTCCTTGATTTTGTGTTGCAGGCCCAACGCCTCGGACTGGCTGATGTAGTCGGCTTCCTCCAGGGTCCCGGAGGCCTTCGCTTCATCCAGCTCGATCTGCTTGGCGATAAGGGTGTCATTCAGCGCCTGGAAGGAGGCCCCATGGGCCTGCTTCAAATAATCGATCCAGAAATCCCGGCCCACCAGCGACTGAAACTGCTGGGGGGAATCGTCCAGCGCCAACACCTCATTGGCAGCGGCATCGAGCATTCCAGGGGTGACATCTCCCAGCGTGAGAAAAGCCCCGCCCGCGGGTTGCCCCGGTAGCCCCAGTCGATCCTTGAGCCCCACACGGTAAGCCAGACGGACCTCGACTTCTTCTATCAGCGCCAGGTTTTCGCGCTTTTCATCGTTGGTCAGATCGGTGCGGGCATTGATCGCATCGCGGCGCCGCTGGATATCCCGCAGGGCAATACGCTCTACCTCATCGAGGCGAAACAGCCCCTTGGCCAGATGGACCAGCGTCGCCGCCTCATCCTTTCCAAGCGCCAAGGCCCTGGCGTTGTGGATCATCAAGCGGATCTCCAGGTAGCTGAAGGACAAGGCTGCGCGATCTTCACAGGCCGGTCGACCGGCCAAGTCGAACAGTTCATGACGCAAGTCGGTGGCGTTGCCCATCGCCTCGAGCATCTGCCAGACGCGGGCCTGGAGGTTCGGATAATCCTCCAGACCCTGATAGGAGTCGGCCAACCGATGCAACAACTCAAAAAACTCTCCCGAGTGCTGCTCATCCGCCAGGCTTTGCCACAAGGCTCTTTTTTCCGCCAGTTGGCCCGCAGGCAGGTCGCGCAGCCATTGCTGCATATTCGCCGGCCCGACCGGCACAGAAAACCCAAACGCCTCGGGCAAACGCAGGACGGCCCATTCAGGACGCGTCTGCAAGACCGTCACCCAATAATCACGCATGCGCTGTTGGACCCCCTCGCTCAACGGGTTGCCCTGCAACAGCGTCACGCGATTCAGACGTGCCGTGGCATGGGCACGCTCGGCCGGCGGGTCGAGCAGGTGATCCGGGACCTGGGTCAAGCCGTTGTCGCGCAGGTCGATCAGCTCCAGCGGTTGATCGCGCAGGCCAGAGGGCCAGGCAGTGATCCCGGTGTTCTTCAGGTGCAGTCGTTCCAGCTCAGGTAGCCTGCTGAAGTCCGGCAGGCGCAGCAGCAAGTTGTTATCCAGGTCGAGGTTTTTCAGCCGGCCAAGGCTTTGCAGGATTTCAACGCTACGACGTGTCAGGCCGATCTGGTTATTCGCCAGCCGAAGCGTCTCCAGATTTCGCATCCCCTCCAGGGTTCCGGGAATATCCATCAGCCTGTTCCTGGACATCTCCAAGCGCTTGAGGGAGGAGAACCCGCTGAGGAAGCCGTCGCAGTAGTCCAGCGTCAAGCCCATGTCAGACATCATGAGCACACCCACATGGCTGAAGTCGGCCGTCAGCTCCGGCAATGCCCCGATGTTCAATCCGCTCAAATCAAGCTCATACCCGAGCCTGCGGCCATCGGCCCCTGCAACGACCCGGGTCTGACGCCTCCAACAGCGCTCGATGTGTTCGGCCGCTATCTCTCTGACCCCCGTCGGTACTTGCCGACGGTGATGACCCTCGTAACGCCATCCAAAGGTAGCGACCCAGCGGTCCAGATCCCGACGCAGCATTTTCAACTCGACTTTACGTCGTTTGAGCTCCCTCACCGCGCCATTGCCCAGCGATCGCAACAGCGCCTCGGTCTGCTCCGCCGTGTAGCTCGGGTACAGCTCCTGCACCCGACTCTCCGGCGAGCGGCCCAGGCGCAACCAATCCCGCAGCCCACCCAGGGGGTAGCCGACGTTGCCCGAAGCCAGGCGCATCGGCGATTGGAAGGCGGGCTTGAGCGCAGGCATCTTCAAGCGACTCGCCAGCGTATCCCGATCCACTGGCGAAGCGCCGATGGCCTCTCTCAACTGGTCGCCGTGATGGATCGAGGGTCGAGCCATGGCCCGGCGTTCGGCATCCGGCAGGGCATGCTGCAAGGCATCGAAGACACTGCCCCAATGGCTCAACTCATTGCCGCTGTCGTCAAAGGCCTGGTAGACATCATCGTCCTTGACCACGACCTTGGTCTGCGTCGCATTTTGCGGCCCGATGCTGTCGATCAAGGCGCCGGACACATCGGCCTCGCGCAATTCGATGCGCACCGTGTCGCTCCAGCCAGGCAAGGTTTCCAGGGTCGCCAACACCAATCGAGGCGTGTCCGCCGTGGCCAAGGCGTCCTGATACAGGCCTTCGTAGGCTCGGTTCAAACGCACCCTGCGCTGATAATGACGCAGCTCTTCGGCGATGCGCAGCGGGATGGGCTTGGTCTGGCTGGCCTCGTCGAAATCCCAGGCGGCCATTTGCTGCAACTCTTCGGTACCGGCCAGGGTGATGATCTGCTCGATCGCCTTTGCCGGGACCGAGGGAAAGCGGGACTTGATCAGCGTGACATGGGGGTCACCTCTCGTCTCGTCCATGGCGTAGTAATCGTTGAGCAACTGCACCTTTTCATTTACGGCCGCTTCGGCGAGTGCCTGGCGCAGGTGCCGGACGCGAGCATCCATGTTGGTTTTCGCAATCGGCGGGCTCGCCGTGGCCAACAGATCGGCGCCTGCGGCATCCACCGCTTCGATCAGGTTCTTCAACAGCGAAGGTGTGCGGACCTTGGCCTCGGTCAGGCTGGCTTCACGAAACGAGGTCTCGCCCTCCGAGGGCCGGATGTATTCCCAGCGCGTCCGCCCGGCGCCGTCGACAACCTTCAGCTTCAGCCCTCTTGGCCACGGGCCGTATTGGCTCAGCAGGTGCAACATCGGCTCGGCCAAGTCATGACCCAGCGGCTCCTCGCTTTGCAGTTGCCCGATGAACGTGTCGATTTGTCGGCAGAGGTCGAAACGATCCAAAGTGTCGGCCAGCAATGCCGGCACCGGCTCGCCCTCGACATGCATCCGTCGCAGCACGTCCTGCGGGGTCGCGCTGGCGAGGCGGATCTGCTCCAGTTCGGCATCGCTGAAGTTCTTGACGCCGTGGCCCAGGCGCCTCATCAGTGTCGGGCCTTCCCAGCTGCGCGGTTGTTCCAGTTCGTGGTGCCAGGCACCGTTGCCGTTGCCCGTCAGCTCGGGCTGGTAGGCCTGCGGACGGGAAGGATGACGAATGCGATAGCGAAGGGTCTGCGGGTCCTGTCGCACTTCATAATGTTGGTCACCCAGCGGCAGAACCTGCCGGTCGCCGACCCGATACAGGCCCTGGCTATCCGGACTCGACGCCGCGGGAGGCGCCAGTTCACTTTGATAAACGCTCAGGTCGGGACGCCACAGGCGCGATTCGCCGTTGACCAATTGCACCGGCTCCAACTGATCCACCGCGCCCGACCATCGAATGTGCGGCAGCACCGCCGCACCGGTGGCGACGAAGGCCGTGTTGAGGGCCACGCTGGAAAAATGCGCCCACATTTCCCGGATCTCGCCACGTTCGAACGCTTCGATGCCTTCGAAGGCCTCGTTGAACATCTGCACCGCCCCGACCGTCAACATCAGCGGCCCCAATCCTGGCACGACGAACGCCGCCAGGTTGAACACGTCGACCACCGCGTCCAGATAACTGTCCAGGCGCGCCAGGCGGGCTTTCTGGTCTTCATCACCGGTAGGCACCGCCACTGCGCGTGCGTCAGCCTGGATCTTCTCGATCTGCCGCAGGCGTAGCGAGCCCCACAAGTCGCCGGGAATCGGCGCCGTGGCCATGGGCAGATTGCGCAACGACGATTTGAGTGGGTAATCGGCCTGGTCATCGACCGTCGGGGAGATTGGGTAGAAGTGCTTGAACTGCCGGAAAAACACCCCTTGCTGACGCAGCGGCACGAAACGGCTGAAGAAGCGGCGGTAGGCGCTACCGTGCAGGCGTCGCCGCAGTTCGACCATGAAGTCGGCGCTGGAGGCATAGGCTTTCAGGGGATGCTCGGGGTCCCCCGGAAGGTAGGCCACGACCGGCACCACCCGGCGGCTGTTTTCGAGGTCGGGGCCGATCAACAGCGGGCCGACCAGGTCGATGTCGAATACTTTCAGGGAGGTGAAAGTCACGGCCTGGCCATCGAGGGTGACGTCTCTGGCCCCGTCGATCACCCGCTGCAACATCGAGTGGACCGCCGGGCTGATATCGGCCTTGGCCCGGGCGATCTCGATGTTCAGCGCCAGGCCCTGCCTGTGATGCTCCTCCAGTGAATGATCCAGCGGGTTGTACGTCTTGCTGTCGTCGGGCCGCAGGACAGCGTTGATGTGCGCCTGATACTGGCGCCCCAGGTCCAGGGTACGGCACAACGTGGCGAAGGCTTGCGGGGCAATCGGCAATGCCCCTGCGCGAACGGCGTCGATGGAAGGCACCACTGCGCCCCCCTCGGACGGACGCACCGTGGTAATGAGGCTGCAATCGGCGCAGGCGGGCTTGCGCGCTTCCTCTGGCGCGAAATTGGCCAGCGCCGCCTCCAGCAATGAAGTGCCACGGTATTCGTAGCGATCAAAATGGCCGCCCTCGCTGTCCAGGACCAGCGCTCCAAAAAAATCGTCGCGGGTCTTGCGCCCGTACTTGCGGACGAAATACACCTCGTTGACGTTCAGCGTGAGATTGAACTCATCCAGGAGCGCCTGCTCGAGCAAGGGTTCGGCAAAGGCGCGGATGTCCTGGATATTGCCCAGCCGGTTGTCGACCTGGTTCAGGCGTTCACGGTAGCGGGAATGACTGTCCTTGAGGCTGTTCCAGAGGTCGGGGGAGGCTTTCGCGTACCAGTCCGGAAGCGTCAGTTCATGGTCGCTCAGTTCCTGCTGGCGTTGCACGATGGCCCCGCTGTACCAGCCGGGGATACGGGCTTTGAGCAGATCCAAATGCTCGCCTTGGGGAATGGCAAGACGAGGGGTGAAGCCTGGCATATCGGGTCATCCTTGACGATGGAAAACCCGAGCCTAACCAATGTGCCGCCGAGGCGTGCGGTAACTATTTATTGCTTTTTCGACAAGACATGACGGATACGAACCGCCACGGTCATTCCACCCAACGGCCCAATTGCTGGCGCAGCCGACGATTCTCGGCACGCAGTTGCTGGACTTCCTCCAGCAGGTCCAGCGCCAGGGCGACGCCTTCCCATTCCAGTTCCAGCTCGCGGCGCAATTTGGCCGCACGGCGGGCCAGGACCAGTTCATAGTCGGTAAAACGCCAATCCGCAGGAGCCGCGCCGTGGGGTTCGAGGATGCCGTGGGCGACGATCTCGATCACATGGGCGTCGGCCAACGCGGCAGCCTCGCAGAATTCCGTCAGGGTCAGTTCAATGATCGGGTTGTTCATGGTCTGCTTCTCCCAATGCGTTAACTGTCGAGTCTAGCCATGACCGTGGCGAGGGAGCTTGCTCCCGCTCGGCTGCGTAGCAGTCGTAAAAACCTGCCAACTGTTTTTTCCTGGCACTGCGCGTCCAATGGTTTTGGGGCTGCTTCGCAGCCCTGCGGGAGCAAGCTCCCTCGCCACAGGTTTTGTGTTCAGTGGGTCATCCACCACAGGTCAGAAATTCTCCCGCGGATCGAACGCCGCTTTCTTCGCCAGTTCGGCCCACAGCGCCTTGACCGCTTCGTCGCTGGCCTTGGGCATCACGGCCTTGAGCTGCACGAACAGATAACCGCGCTCGCCGGCCTTGTTGCGCAGGCCATGGCCCTTGGCGCGCATGCGCTGGCCGTTCTGGCTGCCGGCCGGGACCTTGAGGTTGATCTTGCCGGTGAGGGTCGGCACCGCCACTTCGGTGCCCAGCGCCAATTCCCACGGGGCCAGGGGCAAGGTGATGATCAGATCCTGGCCTTCGACGTCGAACTTGGGGTGCGGAGCGAAACGAATGGTCAGGTACAAGTCGCCGTTGGCACCACCACCGACACCCGGCGCGCCCTGGCCCTTGAGGCGGATGCGCTCGCCGTCGGTCACGCCCAGCGGGATCTTCACGTTCAGGCTCTTGCTGGTGTTGCTCACGTGTTGGCCGGCCGCGTTGTATTGCGGCACCTGGAACGAGACCTTCTTCGACTCGTTCGACAGGGTTTCTTCCAGGAAAATCGGTAATTCCATTTCCACGTCTTGCCCTCGACGGCCGGCGCTGCGACCTGCCTGTCCGCCACCGAAACCCGACCCACGGTTACCGAAGATCGAACTGAAGAAGTCCGAGAAATCCCCGGTGTCCTGGCCGCCGAAACCACCACGGCTCTGCCAACCCGGCGGGCCCTGGAACGGCTGGCCGTGCTGGCCGTAGCGGCGCAGGTCGTCGTATTCGGCGCGTTTGTCGGCACTTTTCAGCGCTTCATAGGCTTCGGAGACGTCCTTGAACTTGGTCTCGGCGTCTTTTTCCTTGCTCACATCCGGGTGGTACTTGCGCGCCAGCTTGCGGTAGGCAGCCTTGATCGTGCTGTCGTCCGCCGTGGGCTCGACACCCAGGATCTTGTAATAGTCTTTGAAATCCATCTAAGCATCACCATCCGTTATCGATGTCGCACCGCCACGCACAGCATGCCCGGATGACCGGACAGCGGGTTGACCGACCTCAAGATTGGGACCGGGCGGCACGTCAGAAGTTTATCGGCAGCTGGCGGCGGTTCTTGCACCCGCCTTGCGCTACCAGGCTCATGCCAGCAAGTTTGGGGGTATAAGAGAGTCTTTCAAGTCCTGCGGTCGAGAATTAGCAGATAACCGGCCTTCGAATCCGCGCCCCACTGACATACACTGCGCGGCCGTTTTTTCAACTGGAACCCGAAAGACATGAAAAACGCATCCCCGGCCCGTGCCTGCGGCATCGACTTTGGCACGTCCAACTCCACTGTCGGCTGGCTGCGCCCCGGCATGGAAACGTTGATCGCGCTGGAGGACGACAAGATCACCCTGCCTTCGGTGGTCTTTTTCAATCTCGAGGAACGCCGCCCGGTGTATGGCCGCCTGGCCCTGCACGAATACCTGGAAGGCTACGAAGGCCGGCTGATGCGCTCGCTCAAGAGCCTGCTGGGCTCCAAGCTGATCAAGCACGACACCAGCGTGTTGGGCACGGCCATGCCCTTCAAGGATCTGCTGGGGTTGTTCATCGGCCAGTTGAAGAAACGCGCCGAAGCCACCGCCGGTCGGGAATTCGAAGAAGTGGTACTGGGGCGCCCGGTGTTTTTCGTCGACGACGATGAAATGGCCGACCAGGAAGCGGAAAACACCCTGGTGGACGTCGCCCGCGCCATCGGCTTCAAGGAGGTTTCGTTCCAGTACGAGCCCATCGCGGCGGCCTTCGATTATGAATCGACCATCGAGAAAGAAGAGCTGGTGCTGATCGTCGACATCGGCGGCGGTACTTCGGACTTCTCCCTGGTGCGCCTCTCCCCCGAGCGCCGCACCCACGACAACCGCCACGCCGACATCCTCGCCACCGGTGGCGTGCACATCGGCGGGACCGATTTCGACAAGCAACTCTCCCTGGCCGGCCTGATGCCACTGTTCGGCTACGGCAGCCGCATGAAAAGCGGCGCCTACATGCCCACCAGCCACCACATGAACCTGGCGACCTGGCACACCATCAACGCGGTGTACTCGCAAAAGTCCACCCTGGCCCTGGGCAGCATGCGCTACGACATCGAAGACACCGGCGGCATCGACCGGCTGTTCAAGCTGATCGAACAGCGTGCCGGGCATTGGCTGGCGATGGAAGTGGAAGAAACCAAGATCGAGCTGACCCACACCGACCAGCGTCATTTGCTCCTGGACCGGATCGAGCCGGGCCTGAGCGTGGACCTGAGCCGCGTGCTGTTCGAGACGGCCATCGACGGCTTGCTGGAGCGGGTGCGCGGCAGCGTCACGCAGTTGCTGGGCGATGCCGACGTGCGGGTCGATCAGGTCGACACGGTGTTCTTCACCGGCGGCTCCAGCGGCATCCCGGCGCTGCGCAACAGCGTCTCGGCGATGCTGCCCCAGGCGCGGCACGTGGAAGGCAATATCTTCGGCAGTATTGGCAGCGGGCTGGCGATCGAGGCGATGAAGCGCTACGGCACGCAGGTCTGATCCAGGACCGAGGCGCCTGCATCGCGAGCAAGCTCGCTCCCACAGGGATCGCATAGGCACTGATATCTCCTGTGGGAGCGAGCTTGCTCGCGATGGCGCCAGATCTGGCACCATCCCTACCGGATCAAACCATCCCGATCTGTTTCAGCTCACTCTTGATATACGCATAGTAAATCGGCCCCGCCACCACCCCCGGCAACCCGAACGCGGCTTCGAACACCAGCATCGCCATGAGCAATTCCCAGGACTTGGCGCTGATCTGCCCACCGACGATGCGGGCGTTGAGGAAGTATTCGAGCTTGTGGATCACGATCAGGTAACCCAGCGCCGCCACCGCGACCCAGATCGACAGCGACAGGCCGACAATGGTGATCAGCGTATTGGACATCAGGTTGCCGATGACCGGCAGCAGCCCCAGCAGGAAGGTCATCACGATCAGGGTCTTGGTCAGCGGCAGTTTTATCCCGAACAGCGGCAGCACCACCGCCAGGAAAATCCCGGTGAAGAAGGTGTTGAGCAGGGAGATCTTGATCTGGGCGAATACGATGTTGCGAAACGCCTTGACCAGCAGGTTCAGGCGATCGAACAGCGCCGCGGCCAGGGGCTTGCGCTTGGTCAGGTCGGGGATGCGCTGCAAGGCGACGATGGCCCCCAGTACCATGCCGATCAGCAACGTCACGAACATATGGGCCGCGTCCTTGCCCACCAGTTGCAGGTCGCTCAGGTGCTTGCTCACCCAGTCGCCAATGGCCACTCGGAACTCGGCGGCGCTGGCCGGCAGGTAGGCGTCGATGAATGGCGGCAATTGCCCTCGGGCGCGGTCGACCACCGTCATGAACTTGTCCAGGGAGGCTCCGGGGTTTTCGGCCTCATGGAGCAGGAAACTGATGGCTCCGGCGAAGATCAGCGTCAGCACACTGACCACCAGCGTGCCCAGCAACGCCACGGCCAGCCAGCGGGCACGGCGACCTTCGATCAGGCGCTGCAGCTGTGGGGTGAGCATGTTGACCAGCTCGAACACCAACAACCCGGCCAGCAGGCTCGGCAACAGGCGCAGTGGCAGCACCAGCAACAACCCACCAAAAATGATCACCCAACTGATCACCAACAATACATGACGCTGAGAAAACGTTGGCATACAGCCTCAGGACAAAACGGCGTGAAAGGATCGGCAGTCTGCCAGCGATCCACCAACAGCACTAGACATTGTATCGACCGATCCTGGACAGGGTTCAGCTGTTTTTTTGCAGTGCGTGCCGTCCCCATCGCGAGCAAGCTCGCCCCACCATGGATTTGTAGTGTCCGGTCCATGGTGGGAGCGAGCTTGCTCGCGATAAGGCCCTCACAGGCTAGAAAAACCCAGCCCTTATTTTTTCTTCAGGCACTCACTCATGAACGCCTTGCGGGCATCACCCTTCAGGGCCTGGGTGGTGGCCGTGGCGTTACAGGTCTTCATGCGTTCCTGCGGGGTGCTCGGTGCAGCCTTGAGGCAGGTACTCATGAACGCCTTGCGCTCGTCGCCCTTGAGCGCCTTGGCGGTGGCGTCGGCGTTGCAGGTGGTCATCTTGGTCTGCTGCGCCGTCGCGGCGAAGCCTTGGGAACACAGCAGCAAACCGATCATCAACAAAGGCACACGCAGCATCTTCATGGTGTTTCTCCTGGCTGCCGCACGAGGGTACGGCGATGAGGTGCAGTGTAGACAAAGCCTGTTACACCTTCATCTGTTGGATCCGCTGTGCCTGGTCTATCGCCCATCGCGAGCAAGCTCGCTCCCACAATGGGCCGAGCGCTGCAAATCCCCTGTGGGAGCTTGCTCGCGATGGCAGACAACTCGATCCGCCCCCCTACACCCCGGCCGCCTTCAACCGCTGCGCATGCTCGACAAACAACCGGACCGGCTCGGCCCCCTTGCCCACCAGCCCCAGCGACTGGTTGACGATGTCGAAGTGGTCCAGCGGATAATCATCGCCGATGACCGTGCCCAGGTGTGAGCTGCAGCGGCCGACCATGCCGTCGCACTGTCCCGCCTCCCTGACAAAGGTGCGGGCAAATAAACGGCAAGTGCGGTTGGTGCCGTCGAACAGATTGCGCCCCTTATCGGTCTTGCCCGGCTGCAAGGTGCCGGACCACGAGTAATAGCGCACGCCATTGACCTCTTCCGGCCCCTGCCCGCCCCAGGTAACCGGCAGGCCCTGTGGATAATCTTGATTGAACAGCGCCACCCCGGCGGTGGTCAGGGAGGCGTGGGAAGCTTGGATATCCACTGGCAGCTTCGGCCCGCGATAGCCGGTGTCCAGCAGGCTCATCAGGGCGTTGATCAGGCGCAACACGGCACTGAGCACACGCCCCTTGGCACTGTCGGCCGGGTAGTGGGCCTGCAGGTAATCGGCCAGTTCGGAGCCATGGTTGGGGCCAGCCACCGACGTGACCGACGCCACCAGGTCCGGGCGTTTGGCGGCGGCATAACGGGCGGTGAGGCTGCCCTGGCTGTGGCCGATCAGGTTGACCTTCTGCGCACCGGTTTGCCGCAGGATGTCGTCGATCAATGCCAGCAACTGCTCGCCACGCACCTCGGACGAGTGCAACGGCGAAACCTTCACCGCCACCACCACGGCCCCACCGCGACGCAACGCCGAGACGATCCCATACCAGTACGGATACAACACCAGGCGTATGAACCCGAGCATGCCCGGGACCAATACCAGCGGGTAACGAGTAGCGCAACGTTGCGACATGGCGACATCCTTGTGATCAAGAGGGATCAGCATCCGTACCGATGATGACCCGTCTATGACACCCGTGTCACTTCATGTACGTGCAGGCGTCCATGGCGAGCGCGCTTGCGCCCGTTGGGCCGCTTCAAAAGGTCCGCGCCAGCGCGAGCAGACGCTCCTCGGCCTCGGCACAAGACAACGCGAAACTGCGCTCGGCCGACTCTTCGCCTTCGGCCGCCACCATCGTTACATCGGTGATACCGATAAACCCCAGCACGGTGCGCAACAGCGTGTCGGCGTGGTTCATGCTCTCCAGTGGGCCGCCGGGGCCAAAACCGAAATCGCCGCGGCTGGTCACGATCAGCGCCTTCTTGCCCAGCACCAGCGGCTCGTAGTGCGACACGCCGTTGTCCAAGCGGTGGTTGAACGTCAGCCCGATGCGCACGATCTGGTCGATCCAGGCCTTCACGCCGCTGGGCACGCTGAAGTTGTGCATGGGCGCGGAGATCACCAGTCGGTCATGGGCTTGCAGCTCCTCGACCAAGGCATCGCTCAGAGCCAGGTCCGCTTGCATGATCAACGGTCGAGCCTGGGGCTCGGGGTAGAACGCCGCGGCGATAAAGGCTTCGTTGACCGGCGCAATCACGGTGCGTCCGACTTCACGACGGGTCACGTGGGGCTGCGGATGGGCGGCCTGCCATGCCGAGACAAAAGTCTCGGCCAGGCGCCGGGAATGAGAACGCTCGCCACGAGGGCTGCCATGCACTACAAGAATCTTGCTCATCTGAATCTCCTTTCCTGCGGCTACCATCAAACATTGCTTGTGCCTTACAGCTTGAAGCTCAGAGCGAGCTTCAGACAAATGAGCGTTAGTTCATCTGGATGAGTTAATTTCATCCATCGCACCTCAGGAGAATTCAAATGTTCGCCAACCTGCCGCTCAACGCATTGCGTGCCTTCGAATCCGCCGCGCGGCTGCTCAGTTTCAAGGCGGCCGCGGCGGAGTTGTCGGTCACGCCGACGGCGGTTTCCCATCAGATTCGAGCGCTGGAGAGCTGGCTGGGGCTGATGCTGTTCGACCGCCTGCCACGCCAGGTACGCCTCACCGAAGGTGGGCAACGCTTGTTCCACAGCCTGCACGGGGCCTTGCTGGAGGTGGCGCAAAGCGTCGACATCCTGCGCCCGCAACGCAGCACCACCCACCTGACCCTGTCCACCACCGCCGCGTTTGCCGCCCTGTGGCTGGTGCCTCGCCTGGGGCGCTTTTATGCGCGTCACCCGAACATCAATGTGCGCCTGGACACCCATTGCGAAGTGATCGACCTGCACCAGGACGCCAGCGTCGACCTGGTGGTGCGCTACAGCCTGGAGGCCTATCCGAACCTGTACGGCATGTGCCTGTTCGATGAAAGCTTCGGGGTCTACGGCTCGCCTGAACAAGTGGCCCTGGCAGCCCGGCAGCCGCCGACGCTGATCAGCGTGCGCTGGCACAACTCCAAACTGTACGCCCATGGTTGGGATGCCTGGTGCGCCCAGGCTGGGGAAACCTGGCTCACCCGGCAGCCATGCATGCGCGAGTACGACGAGGAGCATTACGCCTTGCAAGCGGCGATTGCCGGGCAGGGCCTGGTGCTGGCGAGCAATATCCTGGCGTCGGAAAGCATCGCCAGCGGCTTGCTGGTGGGCTATCGCCCGGACGTCCAGATCGATGGCGCCGGCTACAGCGCCCTGTGCGTCCCGGGCCGTGAACGCCATCCGCCGGTGCGGGCATTTTTCCAGTGGCTGGGAGAGGAAGCGCGGCTGTCAGGATTTCCTCCGGTGCTTGCGATGTCGCAGGCCTAGGAACTGCCGAAAGCTGCGCCTCCCCATGGGAATTGCATTGACACATTTCATTAAACTTTTTGCCTCGTTCCTCACTCCACCTAAGAAGTGATCGCGCCAGCAGAGCGTGACGCTCCAACCGGATCAGCCTCCAGGAGAACGAGATGAGCGACATGCACTTATCCGATGTAACCACCCTTCGCGAACGTGCACGGCAGAACGTGCAGAACGGCGCAGTGACCGAAGGCTATGGCGCCGACCGGCAGGAAGTCATCCGCCTGCTCAACGAAGCGCTGGCCACCGAACTGGTCTGCGTGCTGCGCTACAAGCGTCACTACTTCATGGCCACCGGCCTCAAGGCCAGCGTGGCGGCCAGTGAGTTTCTCGAGCACGCGAACCAGGAAGCCGAACACGCCGACAAACTCGCCGAGCGCATCGTGCAGCTGGGCGGCGAGCCGGAGTTCAACCCCGACCTGTTGACCCGCAATTCCCACGCCCAATACGTCGCGGGCAACACCCTCAAGGAAATGGTGTACGAGGACCTGGTGGCCGAACGGATCGCCATCGACAGTTACCGGGAAATCATCCAGTACATCGGCGAAAAAGACCCGACCACCCGGCGCATCTTCGAGGACATCCTGGCCCAGGAAGAAGAGCATGCCGATGACATGGCCGACATCCTGGCCGATCTGTAAGAGCCTTCAGGCCCCAATCGCGAGCAAGCTCGGCTCCCACAGGGGACTGCATTCTGTCTGAAAGAATGCGGTCAACCTGTGGGAGCCGAGCTTGCTCGCGATGAGGCCAGCCGCCTTACCGTACAACCGGGCTACCGGGTAGGCTTGACCGTCACCGGCGCCTTGCCCGCCTTCATCTGCTCCAGTAGCGGCGCGCACTGGTTCGGCTCTCCGCCACTGGGCGCCACCAGCGCCAGCAACCCGGCCGCCGGCGCGGCGATCACCCCCAATGCCACCATCCCGGCACCGCGCAGCATCAGGGGCACGGCCTTGACGCCAGCGGCGGGCTTGGCGAACGGGCCGCGCACGTACAACGGCGAGCGCAGGGAAATCAGACGCCAGCCCTTGGACTCGGGGGTGACGGTCAGGTCCAGTTGTTCGCTCGCCATGTTCGCCGTGCCGTCGATGTAGATGATCGCGTTCTCCGTGTCGAACACGAACAGGCGCGTGGTCGCCAGGCCCGTCTTGATGTCGAAGTCCGCCGCCGCGCAGTTGATCTTCACTTCTTTGTCGCCAAAGATTTTTCCCACCACGTAGTTGCCGACGTTCAGTCCCGCCAGCTCCATCAATTCCCGACTGATGGCGCCATCGTTGATGAGCATTTTCAGCGTGCCATTGGCCGTGCCCAGCAGCGCCGCCACCGAATTGCCGCGCCCGGTGATGTCGGCATCGCCGTTCAATTCGCCGAAACTGGTTTTCATCGGTTCAAAACCCGGGAACAGCTGCTTGAGCTTGAACCCTCGCGCCGTCAGCTTCGCCTGGCCTTCAAGGGGCTGGGTGTGCCCGTTGAGGCGGATCTGCGCATCGAGGCGGCCACCGGCTACGCCGAAACGCAGGGGCTCCAGGCTCAACTGCCCATCATTGAGCACCAGGTGGGTATAAAGGTCGTTGAACGGCAATTGTTCGCTGTGAACGATGCGTTTGCCGGTGAACTCCACATCGGCGTCCATCACGCTCCAGCGCTCGGTGCGGAACTCTTCCACGGGCAAGACCTTGTCGGTCGGCTGTTTGCTGGCGCCGCCCCGGGCCTTTTGCTCGGCATTGGAGTCCGCACCGATCAGCGGCGCCAGGTCGCTGAACAGCAGTTGATTGGAGACCAGCGCACCACTGAGTTTCGGCCGCGGCTGGCTGGCGACATAGGCCAGGTCGCCATGGATATCGCTGTCGCCGATCTTGCCGTTGAACGCCTCGTAGCGGAACAGCGCCCCACCCGGCTCATGCAGCTTGGCAATCAAGCGGCCATCGGTGGCGTAAGGCGGCGAATCCGGCAAGGTCACGCCGGTCAGTGGGTAGAGATGAGCGAGGCTTTTGCCGGCCAGTTTCAGGCGCAAGTCCAGGGCCCCGAGATTCAGCGGGTCGGTGAGGGTGCCAGCCAGTTCGATGCGGGTGTCGCCGATCTTCGCCTGGGCCTGGAGCGGAAAGGGTTGTGACGCATCCTGCAAGGCCAGCAAGCCACCGACCTTGCCGGAGCCGCTCAGGTTTTGCCCGTGATACTGCCCGTTGACCTTGAAGGCGAACGCGTAGTCCTGCGGCGTCGCGCCTTGGTCCTGGGCTTTTTTGGCGGCCTTGTCGCCAACGATGTCGCTGAACGGAATGGGTTTGCCCAACGGGTCGATCAACAGGTCCAGGCGGGTCTTGAGTGTCTGGTCGTCGAGGGTGACGTGGCCCTTGTCGAAGCCGATGGCGCCAATGTCCACCACCCAGCTGGACGGTTCGGCGTCCGGATCCTTCGGGTCGAACTGGAAGGTCCAGTTGGCGCGACCGTCCGCCAGGCGCTGCAGGTTGGCATCGGGCTCCGTCAGGTCGATGCGCGGAATCACCACTCGCCGGGCCAGCAAGGCCAAGGGCGAAACGCGTAGCTCGACACGCTTGAGCGTGACCATTTGCGGGGTTTTCGACCAGTCCGGGTTCCCCAGGCTCAAGTCTTCGGCCACCACATGGGGCCACGGCAACCACGCGCGCCAGCCACCTTCCCCCGGTTCGCGCTGCCAGACCACCGCCAGGTTGCCGTTGATGGCGAAGGGGCGATGCAACTCCTCGGAAACCTTGGCATTGAGCGGGGGCTTGATGCGATTCCAGTCGAAGAACGCGATGACCAGGACCAGCACCGCCAGCAGGACAACAAGGCTGGCAAAGCTCCAGGCGAGGATTTTCGAGGTGCGCGTCATGCACAAGGCTCCTGATGACAAGTCAGCGTCCGCAACCACGGCGCTGTTGGAAAGACGAACCTGCAGTGGGTTTGTCATGAAAGGTTGGACTGATGAAACGACCAACAGGTGCCGATGAACGGCACAAAAAAAATGCCGGGATCCTGACCGATCAGCCAACAAACTGTTACCGCGCCCGCACATTTACGAGTCACAAATGGGTACAAAATACCCATCACAGTGCAAAACCGCACCCCGGAAACGCCCGTTCTAGAGCCTTCGCCCGGAACAATCAATTCCGTTGATTATTACCATTGCGTTTTTGAACTTTTATATCGACTTATCGAGAGTAGCATTGCCCTCGTACCCACTTTATCGCCCCTCCAAGGAGCAACGATCATGAAACGCCAATTACTGATGAGTCTTTCACTTTCACTGCTGGCCTCTACCGCCTTCGCGCTGCCAGCCTCCGAACAAGCCACGCCACAGGTCAAGGACAGCCATTCTGTCTACAGCCAGACTGTTGCTGAAGGCGGACGTGAACGTCTGGAACAAAAAGGCCTGGTCGAGGGTGGTTCTGACCGCACGCCACAAGGCCAAACCTTGGCTGAAGGTGGTTCTGACCGCACTCCGCTGGGCGAATCCCTGGCCGAAGGTGGCTCCGACCGCACTCCGCTGGGCGAATCCCTGGCCGAAGGTGGCTCCGACCGCACTCCGCTGGGCGAATCCCTGGCCGAAGGTGGCTCCGACCGCACACCACTGGGCGAAGCCTTGGCAGCTGACGGTGGTGACCGTGTGATCGAACGCAACGGCTCCGTGAGCTAAGCCCATGGCGGCCTTGAAAAAAGCCCGATTCCTGCAATCGGGCTTTTGACTTTTCAAACCCCTCGTTTTCCTCGCCCGATCCCTCTCTACCGTTCGACGTCGACAAAGCCGATTTGCTAGAGTGCATCGCTCCCGTGACCAGAAGCCAGCCCTGCGATGCTGCCCCGCGCCGAACAGAAACAACAGACCCGAATTGCCCTGATGGACGCAGCCCGTCATTTGATGGAGTGCGGCCGGGGCTTCGGTAGCCTGAGCCTGCGGGAAGTCGCCAGGACGGCAGGTATCGTGCCCACCGGGTTCTACCGGCACTTCAAGGACATGGACCAACTGGGCCTGGCGTTGGTCAGCGAAGTCGGCCAGACCTTCCGCGAGACCATCCGCCTGGTACGCCACAACGAGTTCGTCATGGGCGGCATTATCGATGCGTCGGTGCGGATCTTTCTCGATGTGGTACAAGCCAATCGATCCCAATTCCTGTTCCTGGCCCGCGAGCAATACGGCGGCTCCCTGCCGGTGCGCCAGGCCATCGCCCAATTGCGCGAAGGCATCAGCTCGGACCTGGCCGCCGACCTGGCCTTGATGCCCAAGCTGCAGCACCTGGACCTGGCCGCCCTGAGCGTGATGGCCGACCTCATCGTCAAGAGCGTGTTCGCCACCCTGCCGGACATCATCGACCCACCGGCCCAAGCCCTCCCCGAACACCTCACACCCCAGGCGAAGATTACCCAGCAACTGCGGTTCATCTTCATTGGCCTCAAGCATTGGCAAGGGTTGGGCAGTACCGAATAGACCCGGATGTACCCACTGTGGGAACGAGCTGGCTCGCGATAGCGTTGGGTCAGTCAGCATTGATGCCACTGATAGACCGCAATCGCGAGCCAGCTCGCTCCCACAGGTTCTTTTTGTGCATGCCGTGAAATGGTGCACAACACCCCGTCGCGCACCAATATGGCACGCAATCCGCCCCATCCTGAAACGCCATCCCAGCTATTTCCTACACCTTCTTCGATTGGCAAGCCCCTTGCTCTAAACACAGCACCGTTCATTGCTGGAAGCACTCCGATGCTGGTGATCCACCGCAGAATCGACACTCAACCGCGCTGGGACGCCGAGCTGCAGCTGACCTTCGACGCCCGCAGCAAAAGCCGCCTGCGCTGTTTCAGTGCCGAAGGTGAAGACGTGGGGTTGTTCCTGGAACGAGGCCAGCCGCCGCTGTACGACGGCGAATGCCTGCAGGCCGAAGACGGGCGCATCGTGCGCGTCCGCGCCCGCGCCGAACAATTGCTGCACGTCACCTGCGCCAACGCCTTCGAACTGACCCGCGCCGCCTATCACCTGGGCAATCGCCACGTGGCCCTGCAAGTGGGCGATGGCTGGCTGCGCCTGCTGGACGACTACGTGCTCAAGGCGATGCTCGAGCAACTGGGCGCCAGCGTCGAATCCATCGAAGCCCCGTTCCAGCCAGAACACGGTGCCTATGGCGGCGGCCATCATCATTCCCGGCACGGCGACGAAGACTTCAACTACGCGCCGCGCCTGCATCAGTTTGGCGTGCGCACATGAATCCGGCCTGGGCGCTGCTGCGTCTGGCCAGCCCGCAGCTGCCGATTGGCGGCTACAGCTATTCCCAGGGGCTGGAGATGGCGGTGGACAATGGCCAGGTAAAAAACCCCGACGATGCGCGGCGCTGGATCAGCGATCAATTGCTGCTGAACCTGGCACGCTTCGAAGCGCCCTTGCTGCTGGCGCACTGCACCGCAGCCGCCGCTGACGATTGGGATGCGCTGCTGCGACGTTGCGAAGAGCACCGTGCCAGCCGGGAGACCCGCGAGCTGTATCAGGAGAGCCGGCAGATGGGCTACTCGTTGCAGCAATTGCTCGCAGGCCTGCCGGAACTCGACCACGCCGCGCGAGGCTTTCTCGAACAGCGCAGCGAGCCGCATCTGGCGCTGGGCTGGGCCCTGGCCGCCCGCGCCTGGCAGATCGCCCCCCAGGACGCCCTCGCCGCCTGGCTGTGGAGTTGGCTGGAAAACCAACTGGCGGTGCTGATGAAAACCCTGCCCCTGGGCCAGCAAGCGGCCCAGCGCCTGACCAGCGAACTGCTGCCGCTGTTGCAACAGGCCCAGCACGACGCCTCGAACATCGACCCCGATCATTACGGCAGCGCCGCGTTTGGCCTGTCCCTGGCGTGCATGGCCCATGAGCGCCAGTACAGCCGTCTGTTCCGTTCCTAGGAGACACACATGAATACACAACCTCTGCGCGTCGGTATCGGCGGCCCGGTGGGCTCCGGCAAGACCGCCCTGACCCTGGCCCTGTGCCTGGCTCTACGTGAACGCTACAACCTGGCGGTGGTCACCAATGACATCTACACCCGCGAAGACGCCGACTTCCTGGTGCGCAACGAGGCCTTGGCGCCGGAGCGGATCATTGGCGTGGAAACCGGCGGCTGCCCGCACACGGCGATTCGCGAAGATGCGTCGATCAACCTTGAAGCGGTGGACCAGTTGAACCGGCGCTTCCCGGGCCTGGACCTGATCCTGGTGGAATCGGGCGGCGACAACCTGTCGGCGACCTTCAGCCCGGAGCTGTCGGACCTGACGATCTATGTGATCGACGTCTCGGCCGGCGACAAGCTGCCGCGCAAGGGCGGGCCGGGCATTTGCAAATCCGACCTGCTGGTCATCAACAAAATCGACCTGGCACCCCTGGTGGGCGCATCCCTGGAGATGATGGACAGCGACACCCGACGGATGCGCAACGGCAAGCCTTTCGTGTTCAGCAACCAGAAGACCGGCCAAGGCCTGGACGACATCATCGCCTTCATCGAGCGCCAGGGCCTGCTGAGCGCCGCCTGATTTTTCGACTGACAACAAGGAAGCTTATCCATGACGTTCAAACGCATTCTCGGCGCCTTCGCCCTGCTGCTGACCCCGGCCCTGGCCTTCGCTCACCCCGGCCACGGCGACAACGGCCTGATCGCCGGCCTCGGCCACCCCATCGGCGGGCTCGACCATTTGCTGGCGATGCTGGCGGTCGGTTTGTGGGCTGCGCAACAACAAGGCGCCGCGCGCTGGGCACTGCCATGCACCTTCGTCGGTACGATGCTGCTTGGCGGCCTGCTGGGCTTTGAAGGCCTGGACCTGCCGGCGCTGGAAAGCGGGATCGCCGCCTCGGTGCTCGCCCTGGGCCTGGCGGTGGCACTGGCGGTGCGTCCGCCGTTGAGCCTGGCGGTCGGTGCAACCGCCCTGTTTGCGCTGTTCCATGGCGTGGCCCATGGCTTGGAACTGCCGGACATGTCGAGCCCGTGGGCCTATGCGGCAGGCTTCGTCGCGGCCACGGCGGCGCTGCATGGCGCAGGTTTTGCGCTGGTGCGGGTGTTGCCGCAAGCGGCGGCGCCATTGGTCAGGTTGGCCGGGGCGGCTTCGGCGGGGGCCGGGGTGTGGTTGTTGGCCAGCTGATTCTTTAGCGCCTGCCTGGCCGCCATCGCGAGCAAGCTCGCTCCCACAGTTTGTTCGCGGTGTGCACTGGCCCCTGTGGGAGCGAGCTTGCTCGCGATGACGGACTTACAGGTGCCACCTCTCTGGAGTCGGTCACTCTGCTACCATGTCGCGCAATCGCCCCCAGCCGTGACGACCTCCGCCGATGCCTGATGCTTCCCGCCCCGCCCCCCAGCCTGAATTGATCGCCCTGTTCGCAACAGTGCGTCAGCATTTTCACGACGTGATCGTGCCGATGTGGCAAGGCCCGGGTTGGAATGCCGAACTGGCGCTGCCCTATGAATCCCTGGATGCCGGACATGCGCCGCTGCCGCCCCAGCGCTACCGCGCAATGGCCTGTGCGCGACAGTTGTATGTGTTCGCCAGCCTGATTGGCGAAGTCCCCGAGGCCGAGGAGCGGGCCAGTGCCCTGTTCCGCTCGCTGCAACGGCATTTCCACGATGCCGAACATGGCGGCTGGTTCTACAGCATCGACCCCCAAGGCGCGCCGCTGGACACCGGCAAAGACCTCTACACCCACGCCTTTATCCTGTTCGCCTGCGCCCATTACTGGGACAAGGTCCGCGAACCGCTGGTGGAGTCGGTGCTCAACGCCAGCCTGGAAGTCATCGCCCAACGCTTTGCCAGCGCAGACGGGCTTTACGAAGCCAGCCTCAAGCGCGATTGGTCAACGACCGGCTCCGGCCCGTTGCAAAACCCCTTGATGCACCTGGCCGAAGCTTTCCTCGCCACGCTCTCGGTCCGCGAGGAGGCCACCGTCCGTCAAGCATTGCTGAGCTTGTGCGACGGGATGGCCAAGCATTTCATCGAGCCGCAGCAACGGGTCATGATGGAAAAACCGCTCAAGGCTGTGGATAACTGGTTCGAGCCGGGCCACCAGTTCGAATGGTATTACTTGCTGGCTTCATCGCCGCTGTTGCGCAACGGCAAGCTGCACACCGCCCTGGAGCGCAGCTTCGACCATACCCAACAACGCGGCGTCGATCCGGAATCCGGCGCCGTGTGCGCGATGCTGGACCCGGAACCACAAGCAAGCCCGCGCGATGCCACCCAACGCATCTGGGCTCAGGCCGAGTACCTGCGGGCACTGACATTACGCCCTGGCAACCAGGGGGTGTTACTGCGTCAATTGCAGGCTTTGCAGCAACACTTCCTGCATGCCAGGGGCTGGAACGAATGCCTGGACGCCGACGGCATGGTCAGCCGCCGGGACATGCCGTCCACCACGCCGTATCACCTGCTGACCTGCTATCGCGGGCTGGCCGATTACTTGGTGTAACGCTCCTGTGGCGAGGGAGCTTGCTCCCGCTGGGCTGCGTAGCAGCCCCAAAGCTGACGACTGCTTCGCAGCCGAACGGGAGCAAGCTCCCTCGCCACAGATGTCCACCCTATCAAGCCTTGTTGCGCTCGATGGCAAACCCGGCCCAGGTCTGGCTCACCGGCATCAGCTCCAGGCTGTTGATGTTGATATGCGCCGGTGTGTTGAGCACCCAGAAAATCGTATCGGCGATGTCCTGTGGCTGGATCGGCTCGGCGCCGGCATAAGTCGCGTTGTAGCGCTCCTGGTCGCCACCGAAGCGCACCAGGGAGAACTCGCTCTCGCACAGGCCCGGCTCGATGTTGCTCACCCGCACGCCGGTGCCTTGCAGGTCGCAACGCAGGTTCAGGGAGAACTGTTTGACGAACGCCTTGCTCGCGCCATACACGTGGCTGCCCGGATACGGGTAGTTGCCGGCGATGGAACCCAGGTTGACGATCCCGGCTCCACGGCCGTGGGCGATCAGCCGCGGCAATAGCAGGCGTGTGCTGTAGATCAGCCCTTTGACATTGGTGTCGACCATGGTGTCCCAATCATCGAGGTCGCACTTGGGGGCCGGGTCGACGCCCAGGGCCAGGCCGGCATTGTTGATCAGCCCACGCAACTTGACGAAGGATGGTGGCAGGTTGGCGATGGCCTCTTCCATGGCCTTGCGATCACGCACATCCAGGACCAGGCCATGGACTTCGGTCTGCTTCGACAACTCGGCACACAGGGCATTGAGGCGTTCTTCACGACGACCGGTCAGCACCAGTTTCCAACCGGCCTCGGCAAACCGACGGGCACAGGCTTCACCAAAACCGGACGTCGCGCCAGTGATAAACAGGGTGTCAGACATCGTGTTCTCCTTGTTTGAACTGCAAAAGCCATTGAATGGAAATCGGCCCACAGCATGCCCGGCCTGGCACGCCAGGGGCAAGGCTTGCGCATGAGCTTTTGGCCACGGCTGCTCATAAAACAACCAATCCACGCCAAGCCTTTCCCAACAAGGCCCGCAGCCGGTTGCCCGCACCTTATCCACAGGCACGTCCACAGTAATCGGGGGCAAGTGAAAATCCCGCAGGCCGCTGTGCATAAGGCTTTTCGGGGTATTTGGAAAATTTTTTCGCTTGACCCTGCAAGAGAGGTTGTGCAGCGCACGTTATCTGCTATAAGCCAGCGCAAAATAGGCGATGGCTCCAAGCCAGTAACGACGGCCCTCAGCGCGGTCTTTCCAGAGTTTAGTCACAGACTTATCCACAGGCTTGCCCACACGCTTTCGAGTCCATTGCCGTGCTCATAAAAGTGTTGACAACAGCCGCTCCCGCTTGACCAAAAACGCCTGATCAAAAAATGATCATAGCCCTGCAAGCCACGTATTCAAAGGCTTGCAGCCAGCTACTCCCACGTTACCCACAGCCAGCTCCACAGCAAACGGGGACAAGTCAAAACCGTGACAAAACAACTGTTTGCGGCGACTTTATGTCGCGGTTTCGCAGGGGCTCAGGATTGTTGTCCACAATTCTGAAAAACATACAAAGCCCCCTGTGGGAGCGAGCTTGCTCGCGATAGGTTTGGCTCAATCAACATCGATGTCGGCTGACCTGCCGCTATCGCGAGCAAGCTCGCTCCCACAAGGGCGGGTGGTGGTTTGGAGGGATAAAAAAACCGGCGATCTCTCGCCGGTTTTTTTCATTACATCAGTCGCCTCAATGCCCGCCCAGGTACGCGTTGCGCACTTCCTCGTTGGCGAGCAGTTCCTTGCCGGTGCCGGTCAGGCGGATTTCACCGTTGACCATCACATAGGCCCGGTCCGACAACCTCAGGGCGTGGTTGGCGTTCTGTTCCACCAGGAAGATGGTCATCCCGGTGGACGCCAGTTCACGCAGGGTGGCGAAAATCTGTTTCACCACGATCGGCGCCAGCCCCAGGCTCGGCTCATCGAGCAGCAACAACTTGGGCCGGCTCATCAATGCCCGGGCGATGGCGAGCATTTGCTGCTCGCCACCGGACATGGTCATGGCCCGCTGGTTACGCCGTTCTTTGAGCCGCGGAAACAGCTCGAACATGCGCTGCATGTCTTCGCTGGCGTATTTGTCACCGATGGGAATGGTGCCCATCAGCAGGTTTTCCTCGACGGTCATGTCCGGGAATACCCGTCGCCCTTCCGGCGACTGCGCGATGCCATTGGAGGCGATGTAGTGCGACGACTTGTGGGTGATGTCCACGCCCTGGTAGATAATCTGTCCGCCCGCCGCACGGGGCTGGCCGAAGATAGACATCAGCAGCGTGGACTTGCCGGCGCCGTTGGAGCCGATCAGGCTCACGGTTTCACCTTCGCCAATGTGCATCGAGACTTTTTTCAGGGCCTGGATCGGCCCGTAGAACACGTCCAGCTCCTTGAGTTCGAGGATAGGCCCACTCATACCAGTTCCTCTTCGTCGGCACCCAGGTAGGCCGCGATCACCTTCGGATCGTTGCGAATCGCCTCGGGACCGCCCTCGGCGATCACGTTGCCGTGGTCCAGCACCACGATGTGATCGGAAATGCTCATTACCATGCCCATGTCGTGTTCGATCAGCACCACGGTCAGATCATGCTCGTCGCGCAGCAGCCGGATCATCGCGCTCAGCGCTTCGGTTTCCTGAGGGTTGAGGCCGGCAGCCGGTTCGTCGAGGCAGATGATCTGCGGGCGCGTGCACATGGCCCGGGCGATTTCCAGGCGCCGTTGCTGACCGTAGGAAAGCTCCCCAGCGAGGCGGTTGGCGCAGTCCACCAGGTCCACCACCTCCAGCCAATAGAAGGCATGGTCCAGCGCATCGCTTTCGGCCTTGCGGTAACCCTTGGTGTTGAGGATGCCCGCCAGCAGGCTGCGGTTGACCCACATATGCTGGGCCACCAGCAGGTTTTCCAGCACCGACATTTCCTTGAACAGGCGAATGTTCTGGAAGGTGCGTGCCAAACCGGCGCGGTTCACCAGGTGGGTGCCGCCGAACATCTTGTAGTACAGCCGGCTGGCCAAGGACTTCGGCGAGACGAAGTCCGTCGGGCGAAACGCTTCTCCCAACAGCTTGATGACGTTGGTTTGCTCGCCGCGCACGTTGAGCTCGATCTTGCCGCCCGTGGCCTTGTAGAAACCGGTCAGGCAGTTGAACACCGTGGTCTTGCCCGCGCCATTGGGGCCGATCAGGGCGAAGATCGAATTGCGCTTGACCTGTAGGCTGACGTCACTGAGGGCCTTGATCCCACCGAATTGCATCATCAGGTTTTCGACTGAGAGTACGACTTCGCTCATGGCGCTACTCCTTTACGCGGCGTCACACCGGTACGGCTGATGCGAATCAGGCCGCGGGGGCGCCAGATCATCATCAACACCATCAGTATGCCGAACAGCAGCACCCGGTATTCCGCAAACCCCCGCAGCAGCTCCGGCGCCACGGTCAGCACGAAGGCCGCGATTACCACGCCGATGGTCGAGCCCATGCCGCCCAGCACCACGATGGCGAGGATCAGGGCCGATTCGAAGAAGGTGAACGATGTCGGATTGACGAAGCCTTGGTAAGTGGCGAAGAACACACCGGCCAGGCCGGCCGTCGAGGCCCCGATGGTGAACGCCGAGAGCTTGACCAATACGTGGTTCAGGCCCATCGAGCGGCAGGCGATTTCATCTTCGCGCAAGGCTTCCCAGGCGCGACCGACCGGCATGCGGGTCAGGCGATGCTTGATGTACAGCACGGCCAGCACGACGAGGAACAACACCGCGTAGATGAAGTAGTACTTCACGTCCGGGTTGTAGGCGATGCCGAAAAACTCATGGAAAGGTACGCCGCCATCCTTCGCCCTTTTACCGAACTCCAGACCGAAGAAAGTGGGCAACGGCGCCGCCATGCCATTCGGGCCGCCGGTCAGGGATAGCCAGTTATTGAGGACCAGCCGGATGATTTCACCAAAGCCCAGGGTCACGATCGCCAGGTAGTCACCGTGCAGGCGCAGCACCGGGAAGCCGAGGATGCAGCCGGCCAACCCCGCCGTGATCGCCGCCAGTGGTAGTACCGTCCAGAACCCCAGCCCCAGGTATTGATAACCGAGCGCCAGCCCATAGGCACCGATGGCGTAGAACGCTACGTAACCCAGGTCGAGCAGGCCGGCCAGACCGACCACGATGTTCAAGCCCAGGCCCAGCAGCACGTAGATCAGCCCGAGGATGACCACGCCCAGCAGATAGGAGTTGGAGAAAAACGGGAACACCACAGCGATGACGATCACCAGCGGAATGATCCAGCGCAGCCGGGTCTTGTAGTCGGGCGGCAGAACATGAACCCCGGAACCGCTGCTTTCAAAGCCTTCAAGAATTTTCAGGCCCTTGGGCGTTTGCAGGAACAGGCTCAGGGCAAAGCGGCCAGCCATGACGATGGCAACAATCCACGCCACTCGGGTCGTTTCCAGATTGAAACCGTAGCCGTCGAGGACCACGCCAACAATCGGACCGAACACAATGAGGGCAACCAGACCGGCAAGAATCGCGTCAACCAGGCTTCTTTTGATATCAATGGTTTTATGAGTGGTTGAAGACATCGCTTACACCTTCGACACAAGAGGACGGCCAAGCAGGCCTTGGGGCCGAAAGACCAGAACGAGAACGAGCAGCGAGAAGCTGAAGACGTCCTTGTAGTCCGAATTGACCAGGCCGGAGAACAGCGACTCGGAGATCCCGAGAATGATCCCGCCGAGCATCGCGCCAGGCAGTGAGCCGATCCCGCCGAGTACCGCGGCGGTGAACGCCTTGATGCCGATGATGAAGCCGGCATAGAAGTCGAACGTGCCGTAGTTCATGGTGATCAGCACGCCGGCCAGGGCCGCCATCGCTGCACCAATGATGAATACGTAGGAAATCACACGGTCGGTGTTGATCCCCAGGATAGAGGCCATCTTGCGGTCTTGCTGGGTCGCGCGGCACATGCGGCCGAGCTTGGTGTACTTGATGACGTAGGTCAGCAAGGCCATCCCGGCAAACGCAGCGATGAGGATGAAGACCTTGGTGTAAGTCAGTTGCACGAACCCGGTGCCGACTTCGACACGCCAGGCTCCCGTCAGCAAGGTTGGAACCCCTTGTTGCTTCGCGCCCTGGGCGATCTGTGCATAGTTTTGCAGGATCAGCGAAATACCGATGGCGCTGATCAGCGGTGCCAGTCGGGTGGAGTTACGCAGAGGTTTATAGGCGACACGCTCGATGACCCAGCCATACACCGCCGTGACAATGATGGTGAAGACCAGGGTACCCAGCATCAGCAGAGGGAAGGATTCAATACCGAAGTATGCCAGCAGAGCCAGACTGATCGCCGCGAGGTACGCGGAGATCATGTAAACCTCGCCATGGGCGAAGTTGATCATGCCGATGATGCCATAGACCATTGTGTAGCCGATGGCGATCAGGCCATAGACCGACCCGAGGGTCAGGCCGTTGACCAGTTGCTGCAGGAAAATACCATCCATAACGCAATCTCACGCAGTGAGAACCTGCACACCCTTGAGTGTGCGGTTCTTCTAAGGAAAATACAGATTTACGTCGGAGCAATGTCAGTCAGAACACTACATCCCTTGTGGGAGCTGGCCTGGCAGCGATAGCGCACAGACATTCAACAAAGATGTCGCCTGTCAGTCCGCCATCGCGAGCAAGCTCGCTCCCACATGGAATCGGGGGATCTAGCCGATCGCGTTTACTTCTGTTTTTCCAACTGGTGGTATTTGCCGTCCTTGTCCCACTGGTAAACCACGTAGTCAGAGACCTTCAGGTCGCCCTTGGCGTCCCACTCTTTCTTGCCCATCACGGTCTGGACCGAGTTGGCCTTCAGCCATTTCGCCGCTGCTTCGCCATCATTCTTCTTGGCGCCATTGAACGCCGCCGCGAGGGTCTGGACCGAAGCGTAGGCATACAGGGTGTAGCCTTCCGGCTCGGTGCCCTTGGCGCGGAACGCATCCACTACAGCCTTGCTGTCTGGCAGCAGGCGCGGGTCGGCGCCGAAGGTCATCAACACGCCGTCGACAAATTGTGGGCCGCCAGCGGTGGTGACCAGCTCGTCGGTCACGATGCCATCGTCGGACATGAACTTGACGTCTTTGAGGCCTTGCTCACGCAGTTGACGAACCAGGGGACCGGCTTCCGGGTGCAGACCACCAAAGTAGACGACATCGGCGCCAGCGCCGCGGATCTTGGTGACAATGGTGCTGAAGTCTTTTTCACCACGGGTCAGGCCTTCGTACAGCACCGGCTTCACGCCACGCTTCTCGAGCTGGGCTTTGGTCGCATCCGCCAGGCCCTGGCCATAGGTGTCCTTGTCGTGCAGCACGACGACTTTTTTACCTTTGAGCACATCGACGATGTAGTCGCCGGCGACGATGCCTTGCTGGTCGTCACGACCGCACATACGGAACATGGCGCTCAAGCCGCGCTCGGTCACGGCAGGGTTGGTAGAACCCGGAGTGATCGCAATGATGCCTGCTTCGTCGTAGATCTCGGAGGCCGGGATGGTCGACGAGGAGCAGAAGTGACCGACTACGCCCGCCACTTTCTGGTTGGTCAGGTCCTTGGCTACCGTAACGGCCTGTTTCGGTTCACAGGCGTCGTCGCCCTTGACCAGCAGGATTTTTTCCCCGTTCACGCCGCCCTTGGCATTGATCTCGTCTGCCGCGGCCTGTGCACCCTTCATGTACTGTTCGCCAAATGCCGCGTTGGCGCCTGTCATGGGACCCGCTACGCCGATCTTGATGTCGGCCTGAGCAAACGCAGAAACACCCAGCGCAGCTGCCACTGCGAGGGCCAGGAAACCTTTCTTGTAAAACGTCTGGGACATGAGGTGGTGCTCCAAGGTTTTTTTTAGTTGGCACTGCGACTTCATTTCACTGAAAAGCTAAGAGCAAGGGCCGTGCCATCGGTTTTTTATTCTGAAAAAAGTCGCTGCTTTATTGTTATTTCGACTGTTTCGGGCCCTTTTTCATGGGGCGTGCAACCGTCTAAACCGCACAAGGTGCAACCTTTTGTCCGATCGGGTAAAACCCTCCATGAGCCATCATTGCAACCATCGCGCGAAACGGTGTGCAACCACTGTGTAACAACCCACGTCACCGAACTGCACACTGTCGGTGCGCGACTGCTACAACCCGCACCATAACAGGCTAGACGCTACGCCGGAAAACGCGGCGTCCAGCAACAATTTTCAACACTCAAATGACGATCCGCAGGCACTGGCCCGCGTGATACAGCGAAAAGCCCGCCTCATACAGGCAACTGCGCAATCCCACCCCGGCCAGCGGCTGCATGGGGGCGAACGGGATTGGCAGGGCCTGGGCATTGCCATGACACAAGTAATCGGCGAACGCTTTGCCGACCACCGTACCGGTGGTCACGCCCCGGCCGTTGTAGCCGGTCACGGCCACCAGCCCGGGAGCGGGTTCGAACAGGCGCATCAAGTGATCGGGGGTGAAGGCGATGCAACCGGTCCAGGTGCACTCCCATTCCACCGGCTTGAGGTAGGGGAAGTAGTGCTGCTGCACCCGGTCGGCCCAAGCCTTGAGGAACCAGGTCGGCTTGCGGTTGCCGTTGCCCAGGCTGCCCAGCAGCAAACGACCGTCCTTGTCCCGGCGGATGCTGCTCAGCACCTGGCGGGTATCCCACGAACCCTGCCCGCCCGGCAGAATGCGTTGGGCGGCGGCGTCGGTCAGCGGGACGGACGCGACCTGATAGTAATAACCCGGGAAGAAATTGCGCCGCAGCTCGGTCCAGTCACCCTCGGTATAGGCATTGGAGGCAATCACCACCTGCTCGGCCAGTACCGAACCCTGGGCGGTCTGCACCGACCAGCGCTGGCCTTGACGCTCCAGGCGCATTACCGGCGAATGGTCGAACAACTGGCCTCCAAGGTCCGTGGCGGCCTTGGCCAGCCCGCTGGTGTAGGCCATCGGATTGAGCGTGCCGGCGCGGCGGTCGAGCAAGGCCGTGGCGATTTTCGAGGTGCCTGTCGCCTCGGCACAGGCCTGGCCGGTGAGCAATTCCACCGGGGCGCCACGGCGCTTCCATTGCGCTTCACGACTGCGCAGGTCGGCTTCGCCCCGGGCGTTATGGGCCATGTGCAGGGTGCCTTCGCGGCGCAACTGGCAATCGATGTTGTATTTATCGATGAGGCTGAACACCAGGGCCGGCGCGGCTCCCAACATGCGGTTGAGCTGGCTGCCCACCGCCTCGCCGAATCCGGCCTCGATGTCATCCGGCGGGATCCACAGCCCGGCGTTCACCAGACCGACGTTACGCCCCGATCCGCCATGCCCGGCCCGATGGGCTTCCAGCACGGCCACCCGCTTGCCTTGTTCGAGCAAGTGCACCGCCGCCGACAGCCCGGTGAACCCTGCGCCGATCACACAGACATCCACCGTGACCTCGCCGGTGAGCGGAGCATTTTCAGGTCTTTGCGGCGTCAGTTTTTCCCACAGACATTCTTCGCGTAACGGCATTGCCAGACTCCGAAAAAGAAACCCAACCACCACACATTCAATTGTGGGAGCGGGCTTGCTCGCGAAAGCGGACGTTCATACAACATCGATGTCGACTGATACACCGCCTTCGCGAGCAAGCCCGCTCCCACATGGGATCACCGCTTGGCTCAAGCCTCAGTCGAAGGTAATCCCCTGGGCCAACGGCAACTCCAGCGAGTAGTTCACGGTGTTGGTCTGGCGGCGCATGTAGCCGCGCCACGCATCGGAGCCGGATTCGCGACCGCCACCGGTTTCTTTTTCGCCACCGAAGGCGCCGCCGATTTCCGCGCCGCTCGGGCCGATGTTGACGTTGGCGATGCCGCAGTCGCTGCCCACGGCCGACATGAACTGCTCGGCTTCACGCACGTCGGTGGTGAAGATGCAGGACGACAGGCCCTGGGGCACGGCATTGTTCAGGTGCAGGGCTTCGGCGAAGTCCTTGTAGCCGACCACGTACAGGATCGGTGCGAAGGTTTCGTGGCGCACCACGTCACTCTGCTCGGGCATCTCGACGATGGCCGGCGAGACGTAATAGGCATTCGGGAACTGGTCTTCGAGCTGGCGCTCGCCACCAAACACGCGCCCGCCTTCGCTCAGGGCCTGCTCCAGCGCGTCCTGCATGCCGTCGAAGCTGTGCTTGTCGATCAGTGGCCCGACCAGATTGCCTTCCAGCGGATGACCGATGCGCACTTTCGAGTAGGCAGCCTTGAGGCGGGTGACGATCTCTTCCTTCACCGATTCGTGGGCGATCAACCGGCGCAGGGTGGTGCAACGCTGGCCGGCGGTGCCGACGGCGCTGAACAGGATGGCGCGCACGGCCATGTCCAGGTCGGCGCTCGGTGCCAGGATCATGGCGTTGTTACCGCCCAGTTCGAGGATGCTGCGGGCGAAACGGGCGGCGACTTTCGGCGCCACTTCTCGGCCCATGCGGGTGCTGCCGGTGGCGCTGATCAAGGCCACGCGCGGGTCATCCACCAGGGCTTCACCGGCATCGCGACCGCCGATGATCACCTGGCTCAGGTACGGTGGTGCGTCGCTGAAATTCTTCAGCACGCGTTCGAACAGTGCCTGGCACGCCAGGGCGGTGAGCGGGGTCTTTTCCGAGGGTTTCCAGATCACCGAGTTGCCGCAGACCAGGGCCAGCGTGGTGTTCCAGGCCCAGACCGCCACAGGGAAGTTGAAGGCACTGATCACCCCGACCACGCCCAGCGGATGCCAGGATTCGCGCATGTGGTGGCCCGGACGCTCGGAGGCGATGGTCAGGCCGTACAACTGGCGGGACAGGCCGACGGCGAAGTCGCAGATGTCGATCATCTCCTGCACTTCACCCAGGCCTTCCTGAGTGATCTTGCCGGCTTCCCACGACACCAGCTCGCCGAGGTCGGCCTTGTATTCACGCAACAGGTCGCCGAATTGACGCACCAGCTCGCCGCGACGCGGGGCCGGCACCTGGCGCCACAGGTCGAAGGCGTGTTCGGCACGGCTGACCTGCTGCTCGACTTCAGCGGCGCCTTCCCAGTTCACGGCGCCGATGCGGCTGCCATCGATAGGCGAATGCACCGGCTGTGCGCCGCCCTGGTACAAGGCCGGATTGACGCCCAGACGATCAAGCAATGCAGCAACCATGGAGTAACTCCTCTAAACGAGCGATAAAGATTGGCGGACGGATAATCACCGTACGCTCAGGCCTCTAGTTTTAGCTGGCCCGAGTCTTGCCAACAAACGACCATTAAGCGAGATATCATTCCGTTTATTCATGCTGCCCCTGACTCGATTTAAAGAGCAACAAGAAAAAAGGCCCTCGTCATGCTCAACAAGCGCTATTTACCGTCGATTACCGCACTCCAGTGCTTCGAAGCCGTGACTCGCCACCTGAGCTTTACCCGTGCCGCCGAAGAACTCCATCTGACCCAGAGCGCCGTCAGCAAACAGGTCGCCCAACTCGAGGAACTGTTACAGCACCTGCTGTTTCGGCGTGTGCGCCGCCGCTTGCAACTGACACCGGCCGGGGAGCTGTACTTGGGGGAAGTGCGAAAAATCCTTACCCAGGTGGAGATGTCCACCCACTACCTACGCTCCTACGGCGGCGATACCGAAGTGCTGCGTGTTTCCACGCCTCCGACCTTCGGTGCCCGCTGGCTGGTCCCCCGCCTGAAGGGTTGGCGGTTGCGTCATCCGAAAATTCATCTGGACCTGTGCAGCGAGCAGGAAGCCGACGACTTGCAGCAGGGGCGCAGCGACCTGGCGTTCTACTTCGGCCAGGGTTCACGCCCTGGCACCGAGTCCCGGAGACTGTTCGACGAAGAGCTGGTGCCGGTCTGCGCGCCCGGCAGCCTGCCTGCCCAGGCCTTCACCGACCCGACCCAACTGGCCGAGCTGGTGCTGCTGCAAAACGCCTCGCGCCCCCAGGCCTGGCACGACTGGTTCGACAGCCAGGGCTACCACACCGAACACAGCTACCACGGGCCGCGTTTCGAAACCTTCTACATGTGCATCCGGGCCGCCCAGGTCGGCTGCGGCGTCGCCCTGCTGCCGCGGTTTCTGGTGGAAGAAGAACTGGCCGACGGCAAACTGGTCATTCCCTGGCAGCATGCGATGCCGAGCACCGATGCTTACTACCTGGCCTACCCCGAACATTCGGCGGAGGTGCCCAAGGTGCGGCTTTTTGTGGAGTGGATGCTCGAACAGCTCGATAGTCCGGGTACGCCGCAATAGCCGCAACCAGCACCAAACCCTGTGGCGAGGGAGCTTGCTCCCGCTGGGGCGCGAAGCGGCCCCTTTCCATGCGGGCGCCGCGCACCCGAGCGGGAGCAAGCTCCCTCGCCACAAAGGCCAACGGATACTAAAAATCACTGGCAATACCCACCCAGGTTATGCGCCACTAACCCCTCATCCCAACCCGCCGCAGCGGCCTGTCTGGAGAACCCTATGAGCGAGAGCGTATTTGCCGATCGTATCGTGCAGAACCTGCTCGACACCGACTTCTACAAACTGACGATGATGCAGGCGGTGCTGCACAACTACCCCAACGTCGAAGTCGAGTGGGAGTTTCGTTGCCGCAACAGCGAAGACCTGCGTCCGTACCTGGCGGAGATCCGCTTCCAGATCGAGCGTCTGGCGGAGCTGAGCCTGAGTGCCGACCAGTTGGGTTTCCTGGAACGTATCAGCTTTCTCAAGCCGGACTTCCTGCGGTTCCTGGGACTGTTTCGTTTCAACCTGCGCTACGTCCACACCGGCATCGACAACGGCGAGCTGTTCATCCGCCTGCGCGGCCCCTGGCTGCACGTGATTCTGTTCGAAGTGCCGCTGCTGGCCATTGTCAGCGAAGTGCGCAATCGCTATCGCTACCGTGAAATCGTCCTGGAGCAGGCCCGCGAGCAGCTGTATCGCAAGTTCGACTGGCTGAGCGCCAACGCCAGCGCCGACGAGCTGTCCGAACTGCAGGTTGCGGATTTCGGCACCCGTCGGCGGTTTTCCTTCCGCGTCCAGGAAGAAGTGGTCAACGTGCTCAAGCATGATTTCCCTGGGCGTTTCGTCGGCACCAGTAACGTACACCTGTCCCGGGAGCTGGATATGAAGCCCCTGGGCACCATGGCCCATGAGTGGATCATGGCCCACCAGCAACTGGGCCCGCGGCTGATCGACAGCCAGATCGCCGCCCTCGATTGCTGGGTCCGCGAGTACCGGGGCCTGCTGGGGATCGCCCTCACCGACTGCATCACCATGGATGCGTTCCTCAAGGATTTCGATCTGTTCTTCGCCAAGCTGTTCGACGGTTTGCGCCATGACTCCGGCGACCCGGTGATCTGGGGCGAAAAAGCCATCGCCCACTACCACAAGCTCGGTATCGACCCGATGAGCAAGACCCTGGTGTTCTCCGATAGCCTGACACTGCCCAAATGCCTGGAGATTTTTCGCGCGTTGCGTGGTCGCATTAATGTCAGCTTCGGTATCGGCACCAACCTGACCTGTGACATTCCGGGTGTAGAGCCCATGAGCATCGTGCTTAAAATGATCAGCTGTGACGGGCAACCCGTGGCCAAGATTTCAGACGAGCCCGGCAAGACCCACTGCAAGGACCCGAATTTCGTCGCCTACATGCGACACGTTTTCCAAGTACCTGCCGCCCTTTGATACGCAAGGAGTGAATTCATGCAAGCCGTACAGCGTGAGATTGCTGAACAGCTCAAGGTCCAGCCACCGTTCGCCCATGACGCCGACCTCAAGGCCGAAATCGCCCGGCGAGTGAGCTTTATCCAGGATTGCCTGGTCAATTCCGGGCTCAAGTCCCTCGTGCTGGGCATCAGCGGTGGCGTCGACTCGCTGACCGCCGGGCTGCTGGCCCAACGTGCCGTGCGCGAACTGCGGGAGAAAACCGGCGACGCGGCCTATAAGTTCATCGCCGTGCGCCTGCCGTACGACACCCAGTTCGACGAGCATGAAGCACAGGCCAGTGTGGACTTCATCGATCCCGACGAGCGCCATACCGTCAATATCGGCCCGGCGGTCAAGGCCTTGGCCGAGCAAGTCGCCGCGTTCGAAGGCAAGGCGGCGGTCTCGCGGGACTTCGTGCTGGGCAATACCAAGGCGCGGATGCGCATGGTGGCGCAATACACGATCGCCGGCGCCGAGCAGGGTCTGGTGATCGGCACTGACCATGCGGCCGAAGCGGTCATGGGGTTCTTCACCAAGTTCGGTGACGGCGCCTGCGACTTGGCGCCGTTGAGCGGCCTGGTGAAAAACCAGGTCCGGGCCATCGCCCGGGACTTTGGCGCGCCGGAATCGCTGGTGGAAAAAGTCCCCACCGCCGACCTTGAAGACCTGTCGCCAGGCAAGCCGGATGAAGCCTCCCACGGCGTGACCTACGCCGAGATCGATGCGTTCCTGCATGGCCAACCGATTCGCGAAGAAGCGGCCAGGATCATTTGCGACACCTATCGCAAGACCGAGCACAAGCGGGTGATGCCTTACGCCCCCTGATCGGCAATCTCTGTGGGAGCGAGCTTCTTGCTCGCGATAGCGGTGGGTCAGTTTGCATTGATGTTGGATGTGCTGCCGTCATCGCGAGCAAGCTCGCTCCCACAAGGGGTGTTTGCCAGGAATAAAAAAAGCGCCCTGCATGGGGCGCTTTTTTGTACCTGAAATTGATCACTTCAGCGTAACGGTGCCTTTCATCATCGAGATGTGGCCCGGGAACGAGCAGAAGAAGCCGTATTTTTCAGCGGCATCGAGTTTCGACACGTCGAAGGTCACCGAGTCGGTTTCCTTGGCCCCGATGAGTTTGGTGTGGGCGATGATGCGGGCATCACCTTCCTTGAGGTAGTTCTTGTCAATACCAGCAGAGAGGCCATCGGTGGCGATCGGCTGCATGTCAGCCTCTTTGCTCAGCACCCAGTTATGGCCCATGACGTTTTTCGGCAAGCTGCCCGAGTGCGTCAGCTCAACGGTGAAGGTTTTGCAGCTCTTGTCGATCTCGATGGCCTTGGTGTTGAAGGACATCTGGTCGGTCGAGTCGATGGTGGTCTTGCACTCCGCTGCCATCAGTTGGCTGCTGGCCAGCGTCAACAGGGATACTGCAACAAGTTTGGCAAACATCGTGAATCTCCAAGGCATGGTTAACAAAAATCCGTCAAAGGGAAAGACTGCCTGATTTTCCGGCAAGTTCCTATGACCTGAGTCAAAGATTGTATACAACTTAAGGCTATCAGCCTGATGGACATAATCAACCAGCCAGAAGTATGACGCGCCCCCTATGATCAGCCCCATCAACCTCTGGAGCGATCGCCATGAACTTCAATAGCCTGTTATGCAGCTTGCTCGCCGCCTACGCCTGTGGCGCCAGTGGCACCTATGAAAAACCCCTGCGCGAGGTTTAAGTCCTTTGCGCAGCATAGGCCAGGCTTTACTCTGGCGGGGTGACTGACAACGGAGTAAAGCATGTCCATCGCGTCTGTTTGTGTATTTTGCGGCGCCAGCACTGGCACCGACCCAGCGTATCGTGAAGCGGCGCAGGCCCTCGGGCGGGCGTTGGCGGAACGAAAATTGACCCTGGTCTACGGTGGCGGGGCCGTCGGCCTGATGGGCATTGTCGCCGACGCGGCCCTGGCGGCTGGGGGCGAAGTCATCGGCATCATCCCGCAAAGCCTGAAGGACAAGGAAATCGGCCACAGCGGCCTGACCCGCCTGGAAGTGGTGGACGGCATGCATGCTCGCAAGGCACGCATGGCTGAACTCAGCGATGCCTTCATCGCCCTGCCCGGCGGCCTCGGCACGCTGGAGGAGTTGTTCGAAGTCTGGACCTGGGGCCAGCTCGGCTACCACGGCAAACCGCTGGGGCTGTTGGAAGTGAACGGCTTCTACAGCAAGCTCACCGCTTTTCTCGATCATATCGTCGCCGAAGGCTTCGTCCGCGCGCCCCATCGTGACATGCTGCAAGTGAGCGAATCCACGCAAAACCTGCTCGATGCCCTGGACGAATGGCAACCGTCCGTACAGCCAAAATGGGCCGAACAAAAACCCAGCTAACGGCTCGGCCCCGATACAGGGCAGAATATGCGCCGCTCAACCTCACCTTCGACCCCAGAGGATCGCCCATGGCCAAACCCAATTATTCCTTCGCCAAACGTCAGAGAGACTTGGCCAAGGAGCAGAAGAAAGAGGAAAAGCTGCAGCGCAAGAAAGCCACAGCTGAAGAAGAAGCCGCACTGAGCCCGGATACCGAAGGCGAAGTAGCAGCAGAAGACGATGTCGATGCACCGAAAGATCAGGCTCCCGACGCCTGATTCCCCCAGGGCCCGATGATCCGATCCGGCCCCCCGGTTCTGTGTCCAGGGCCGGCAGCCCCGCTGCCGACCCTTACAATCCCAGCGCCTTGATAATCGACTGGCGATAACCCGCAGGCAGGTTCACCGGTAATTGGTCCGGCGCGAACAGCCCGATCTCCTTGTGCTCATGACTGATGGTCGGCACGAAACCGCCCAGTAACTGGCAGCGGTACGTGGAGATGAAGACGTGCTTGCCGGGAATGACCTCGAACAGGTACGAATCCAGCGGCGCCTCCACGCTCACCTCAACCGCCAGCTCCTCGCCGATTTCCCGCGCCAGGCATTGCGGCGCCGTTTCGCCCAGCTCGATCCGTCCGCCAGGCAGCTCCCATTCATCGCGTTCGTTGAGCATCAGCACGACCAGGCCTTCGGGGGATTGCAGCACACCTTTGATGGACACCGGGAACATGAAACCTACCTCGCCAATTCAATACATACCCTGTGGGAGCGGGCTTGCTCGCGAAAGCGGTGGTTCAGTCGAAATCTATGTTGAATGGCAGGCCCCTTCGCGAGCAAGCCCGCTCCCACAAAGGGATCTCCTTACGATTCCAACGGCATCACCGTCACCCGCACTTCAGGGTCATGGGCACCGCCGCCCAGGATCACCCCTCGCAACGGCGATACATCGGAAAAATCCCGGCCCCAGGCCAGGGTGATGTGTTCCAGGGCCGGTTGGACGTTGTTGGTCGGGTCGAAGTCCACCCACCCCAGCACCGGGCAATACACCGAGACCCAGGCATGGGACGCATCAGCGCCAATCAGCCGGGGCTGGCCGGGCGGCGGCTGGGTCAGCAGGTAGCCGCTGACGTAACGCGCCGCCAAGCCGCGAGAGCGCACGCAAGCCAGCATCAGGTGGGCGAAGTCCTGGCATACGCCCCGCCGCCGTTCCAGCACCTCCACCAGCGGCGTTGCCACTTGGGTCGCCTCGGCATCGAAGGTGAACTCCTCGAAAATCTTCTCCATCAGCGCTCGAACACCGATCATCAACGGTCGCCCCGACGGGAAGCAGCTTTCGGAAAACTCGACGAAGCTGCGCTTGAGGTGCACATACGGTGACTCGAAACGATAGCGGCACGCTTCCAACAACGGCGCCGCCAGTGGCCGGCCACTGTAGGTCAGCGCGTTGCGGGTCGACTCCCAGGCCGGGGACAGGTTGAAATCCAGCTCGGGGCGGGCCAGCACCTCGACGCTCAGGCGGGCATTGACCAACAGCTCGTCATGGGGCCGTTCAAAGGCCAGCCGGGTCAGCGGGTTGCCGAACACATCCTGTTCGTCGCGCCGGGTCGTCGGTTCCGGGCTGATCAACAGTTGCCGTTCGGTGCAACGCTGCCAGTCACAGGCCCGCGGCCACAAATGAGCGAGCTGCTGGGCCAGGGACACCGGGCTGTCGTAGTGGTAATGAGTGTCGTGGAGGATCTGGTAACGAGCGCTCATCAGACGGACACCGTGCGTTGGCTGACGTCGTCGACGTGGGCGAAATGACGCAAGGCCAGGCGATCGGACACCTGGCCGCTGGCATCGGCCATTTCCTGCAACAGGTCGGCCAGCCCATCGAGTGCGGCGCGCAGGCTGGCTTCACCGAACAATGGGTTTTCCAGGCAACGCAGGTCAAAGCGTGACAGGCGTGCGACCAGGTCTGGCAAGGCGGTTTCCCTGGGGGCGGCAAAATCATCGTTCAAGCGCTTGAGCGTGCGGGTCACCAGCTTCAACTGGAACAGCACCGCGTGGGGGTTCTGTTCGTCCAGCAGCAGCAAGTCCAGCACCGGGATCAACTGGGCCACCGCCAAATAACGCGAGCGGTAGGTGATGCTGCTGTTGCCCAGTTCCAGCAACCACTCAAGCCCGGCCTGATCGAATACCGCATCGCTGCGCAGGAACGCCGCCAGGCTGCTGCTGAGAAACTGCAGGCGCTCCAGGCGCCGGCCGATCATCAGGAAGCGCCAGCCTTCGTCGCGGGTCATGTCGTCCAGGGCGAATCCGGACAACGCCGCGAGGGACATCACCAGCCGATTGAGGAAATCCAGCAACTCGCCGAAGTCCGCTTCCTCGGTTTCCAGTTCCATGGCCTCGCGCTGCAGTTCCACCAGCGCCTGCCAGTTCTCCCGGGACAGCTTGCCGCGCACTTGCGAGGCGGCCCATTGCAAGCGCTGCAGGTTGGAGCGCAGGCTGAACGACCAGTCGTCCCCCAGCAGTGCCGCCAGCAAACGCTCGGGCAGTTCGCCCTCTTCGGGCAGCAGCATCAGGCTCTCGCCCAGCGCCACCGCCGATTGCAGGGCCTGCGGGTCGTCGCCATCGACATAACGCGCCAGCATGATCCGCAACAACCGCGCGCTGTCATCACAACGCTCGCAGTAGCGGCCGAACCAGAACAGATTTTCCACCACCCGCGAAGGCAGGTACGGATCCCGTCGAACCAGGTCATGGACCCCCACGGTTCGCTGGGCCTTCCATTGTTCACCGCCGGGCGCCTGCTCTCCCAAGACCCAGGTGTCCTTGCTGGCGCCACCGCGCTGCATCGACACCACCTCGGCATCGGCCTCGGCGGCCACCCGGGTCAGGCCACCCGGCAGCACCCGATAATCATCCTTGCCGGACACGGCATACATGCGCATGCCGATCGCCCGGGGCTGGATTTGCCCATCTTCGGCCTGCCAGACCGGTGCCTGGGACAGTTGCGCCAGTTCCTGGGCGACATAGGCATAAGGCCGTGCCTGCATACGCGCCGCCAGTTGGCCGCGCTGCGCCTCGCTCAGGTCGCGACCGAACACCGGGCTGAAACTCTGGGAAGGAAATGCCGGCTTGATCAACAGTTGCGGCAATTTTTCCAGGGCCTGGGCCAACACCGGCGGCTCACCGCACCACCAGGTGGCGATGGACGGCAGCAGCAGTTCTTCGCCGAACAGGTACTGGTTGATCTTCGGCAGAAAGCCCAGGAGGCCCGGCGACTCCAGCACGCCACTGCCCAAGGCATTGGCCACCAGCACCCGGCCCTGGCGCACGGCTTCCAGCAACCCCGGCACGCCGAGGGCCGAATCGGTGCGCAGCTCCAGGGGGTCGCAGAAATCGTCGTCGAGCCGGCGCATGATGGCGTGGACCCGGCGCAGGCCGCTGAGGGTCTTGAGGTAGACCGTAGCATCGCGAACAGTCAGGTCGCCGCCCTCCACCAGCGGATAGCCCAGCTGGCGCGCCAGGTAAAGGTGTTCGAAATAGCTTTCGTTGAACCGCCCCGGCGTCAACAGCACCACCAGCGGCGACTCGCCGTCGCTGGGTGCCTGTCGCGCCAGGGTTTCCTGCAAGGTGCGGAAAAATCCGGACAGGTGCCGCACCTTCAAGTCGCGATACAAGTCGGGGAAGGCGCGGGAAACGATCATACGATTTTCCAGCGCGTACCCGGCCCCCGAAGGCGCCTGGGTCCGGTCCGCCGTGACCCACCAGCGGCCGTCGGGCGTGCGCGCCAGATCCACCGCATACAAGTGCAGGAAACTGCCGTCCGGCGGCGTGATGCCCTGGCAGGGCCAGAGGAAATTGTTGTGCCCGAACACCAGCTCCGCCGGCAACAGCCCTTCGCTGATCAGCCGCTGCGGCCCGTACAGGTCGGCCAGCACCGCATTGAGCAATCGCGCACGCTGGGCGATCCCGGCTGACAGATGCTGCCATTCCTGCGGGTCGATCACATGGGGCAGCAGGTCCAGTTCCCACGGCCGGTCGGCGCCTTTCGGATCGGCGTAGACGTTGTAGGTCACGCCGTTTTCCTGGATCTGCCGGGCCAGCAAGGCCTGGCGCTGGAGCAACTGGGCCGGCGTGCTGCGCTGCAACTGGTCGAACAGCCGCCGCCAGTGCGCACGTACCGCACCGCTGTCGTCCATTAATTCGTGATAGGTGCCCGTCGTCAGCGGGTAACGGTCAAGCAGGTCAGGCATGGAAAGCTCGGCAGACGGCAATGAAAGGTGAGACTAGCGCAAGCGCATGACGCCCGGATAGGTGTGTCTTATGTTGGATCCGGCCCGGCTTTCGGACTGCAATCATCGTGGCGAGGGCGCTTGCTCCCGCTGGGCTGCGCAGCAGCCCGAGAATTTTACGGTCGCTGCGCAACCGAGCGGGAGCAAGCGCCCTCGCCACGGGGTTCACTTACACCTTGGGCGCCCCCTGAAAACGTCGCAGGTCGAGCGTGAGTGGAAACTCGTCATCCACCGCCAGGCTGGGTATCGGCAGTTTCCCCGGCGTGTGTCCGAGACGGAAGAAGCGCGCCATGCGCCGGCTCTCGGCCTCGTTGGCATTCACCGGCAGGCTGTCATAGTTGCGCCCACCCGGATGGGCCACATGATACTGGCAACCGCCCACGGAACGTTGCATCCAGGTATCGAGCAAGTCGAAAACCAGCGGCGCATGCACCGGGATGGTCGGTTGCAGGCAGTTGGCCGGTTGCCACGCTCGGAAACGTACCCCAGCGACAAATTCGCCGACCCGACCAGTCGGTTGCAACGGCACCGGCACGCCATTGCAGGTCAGCAGGTAGCGTTGCGGCGCCAGGCCGCTGAGCTTGACCTGCAAACGCTCCAGGGAGGAATCCACATAACGCACGGTGCCGCCCACCGCGCCCTCCTCCCCCAATACATGCCAAGGCTCGAGGGCTTGGCGCAATTGCAACTCGATACCGCTGACCGCGTAGTCGCCCACCTTGGGAAAGCGGAACTCCAGATGCGCGGCGAACCACTCGGCCCGCAACGGGTAGCCGGCGGCGTTCAGCTCATGGATGACGTCGGCAAAATCCTGCTCGATAAAGTGCGGCAGCAGGAAACGGTCATGCAGCTCGGTGCCCCAGCGCGCCAGTTTCGCCGGTGCATAAGGCTCGCGCCAGAATCGAGCCACCAGCGCCCGCAGCAGCAATTGCTGGGCCAGGCTCATGCGGGCGTGGGGCGGCATCTCGAACGCACGCAGCTCCAACAGGCCGAGACGCCCCGTGGCGCCGTCCGGTGAATAGAGCTTGTCGATGCAGAATTCGGCGCGGTGCGTATTGCCGGTCACGTCGATCAACAGGTTGCGCAACAAGCGATCGACCAACCACGGCGGACACGCTTCGCCGGGCTGTGGCATTTGCGCGAAAGCGATTTCCAGCTCGTACAAGGCGTCGTTGCGCGCCTCGTCCACCCGTGGTGCCTGGGAGGTCGGGCCGATGAACAACCCGGAAAACAGGTAGGACAACGACGGATGGTTATGCCAATAACTGATCAGGCTGCGCAGCAGGTCGGGACGTCGCAGGAACGGTGAGTCGGCCGGTGTCGCGCCACCCAGTACGAAATGGTTGCCGCCGCCCGTGCCGGTGTGCCGGCCATCGATCATGAATTTCTCGGTGGTCAGTCGGGTCTGTCGCGCTTCTTCGTATAAAAATTCAGTGCGCTCGACCAACTCATCCCAGGTCGCCGAAGGTTGTACGTTGACCTCGATCACACCGGGGTCGGGGGTGATGCGGAAATTGCTCAGGCGTGGGTCGCTCGGCGGCTCGTAGCCTTCCAACAGCACCGGACACCGCAGCTCCTCAGCCGTCGCTTCGATGGCACTGACCAGTTCCAGGTAATCCTCGACCCGCTCCAGCGGCGGCATGAACAGGTACAACCGACCTTCGCGGGCCTCGGCACAGAAAGCGGTGCGGGTCAGCCAGTCGGCGGACTTGTCGATCTCCGGGACACGCTCCTGCTCGGCCGCCGCCTCGCCGTGCCGCGCCAGTTGTTCGGTACCGGGCAGTTCGGGCAAGTCCTGGTTCGGGTCGGTGGGGTGGATGAACGGGTACTCGGCCGCCGTCACCCAGGGCTGGGACGCCAGCGGCAAACGATACCCCAGGGGCGAATCCCCCGGCACCAGGCGGCAGTGATTGTCCCGCAGGTACCAGCGACCACTTTGCCATTGATCCCCCTTGGCGGTGCGAGCCAACGGCAGGACCTGGCCGATGACCTTGTCCAGGCCCTGGCTGAAGACCTTGCGCAACCGTGCACGCTCCAGAGCGTCCTCCAGGCGTGGGTCCTCGGCCGTGACGTTCGAAGGCAGCGCCCCTTCGCGCCAAAGATAATAGAAGTTGTCTTCGTAGGCCGGAAACACGAACCGCGCAGGAATCTTCAAACGCTCGGCGACGCTCGCCAGGAAGCGTCCGGCCAGTTCGCCATCGGCGCCGTAATCCTCCTGCTCGTCGGCGATCAACGCGCTGTTGTGCCAGATCGGCACCCCGTCGCGCCGCCAATAGCAGTTGAGTGACCAGCGCGGCAGTTGCTCGCCGGGGTACCACTTGCCCTGGCCGAAATGCACCAGCCCCTTGGGCGCATAGTGATTGCGCATGCGCTGGAACAGCTCGGCGGAGAGCCGGCGCTTGTCCGGCCCGAGCGCCGCGGTGTTCCACTCGGCGCCGTCCGGGTCATCGATGGAGACAAAGGTCGGTTCGCCGCCCATGGTCAGGCGCACGTCGCCCTCCAGCAGATCGGCATCGATCTGCCGTCCCAGGGCCTGGATCGCCAGCCATTGCGCGTCGGTGTAAGGCTTGGTCACCCGCGGCGCTTCCCAGACCCGCTCGACGGACATTTCGTGGCTGAACTCACACTCGCAGGGCTCCACCAGGCCACTGATCGGTGCCGCCGAGGACGGATCGGGACTACAGGCCAGCGGGATATGGCCTTCACCGGCGAACAGCCCGGACGTCGCATCCAGGCCGATCCAGCCGGCACCGGGCAGGTAGACCTCGCACCAGGCATGCAAGTCGGTGAAGTCGACGTCGGTGCCGGACGGGCCATCGAGGCTCTTCACATCGGCGGTCAACTGGATCAGGTAACCGGAAACAAACCGCGCGGCCAGGCCAAGGTTGCGCAACAGTTGCACCAACAGCCACGCCGAGTCGCGGCACGAGCCGGACGCGTGCTCAAGGGTATGCTCCGGCGTCTGGACACCGGGCTCCATGCGGATCAGGTAATTGATGTCTTCGCTCAGGCGCTGGTTGAGCGCCACCAGGAAATCCACCGCCGGCAACGGCGTACGGTCGATGCCGTCCAGATAGGCCTGGAACCTCGGCGTCAGCGGCAGGGTTTCCAGGTAAGGCGCCAGCTCCTTGCGTTCGTCAGCCGCGTAGGCAAACGGAATTTTCTCGGCGTAGGGCTCGAGAAAGAAGTCGAACGGATTGAACACCGCCATTTCCGCCAGCAGATCGACTTCGATCCGCAACTCCCGGGTTTTCTCGGGAAACACCAGCCGCGCCAGGTAATTGCCCTGGGGGTCTTGCTGCCAGTTGATGAAATGCTGCTCGGGCGAAACCTTCAGCGCATAAGACAGAATCCGCGTGCGGCTGTGGGCGGCCGGACGCAGGCGAACGATCTGCGGGCCGAGTTCGACGGCGCGGTCGTAGCGGTAATGCGTGACGTGATGCAATGCGACATGGATCGACACGACGTGCCTCCTGCGAGCCTGGGCGGTATCGAAAGCGGCGCAAGACTTATGCCATGCAGGCAGGCCCGACACTTTCTTTGTCTACTCAAGGCAGTAGAGCACTAAAAACGCGCGATGCCCGTATTCATCTGTAAAGGAATGCACATAAATGCGGCGCGAATCGACTCAGCGACGCGGGCGTGAGGCCTTGGCGGCCTGGATGATCAGCGCGCGTTGGCGGCGGATATCGACGAGTTTGCTGCGCATTTCCCGATGACGCTTGCTGTTGAGCAATAACAGCCCCAGCAGTGGCAACAGCACGGCGAAGAGGTACACGCCCTGATGCGCTCCATAAGCGAACGTCGGCAGCACCGCCGCCAGACAGGCCAGGAAATACCCCGCCACCCACCAGACCGCCCAGGCGCGCCCGCGAGCGATCAAGAGGTTGCCCAGGACCAGTACGAGCACCAGAGCCAACGTGCCGAGCCCGACATAGTCGGTCCTGGCTGACGGCTCCAGGGCACGCCAATAAGTGGTCCCGGCCAACACCAGCAGCGTGGACCCGGAAAAGCAGCCCAGCAGGATCGTCCCCATGAACACCGGAAAATAACGGGCGAGGAATGGCTTCAGCGATCCGCCCCCGATCATTCCGTGAACTCCTCGTACAGGCCGACGGCAACCGTCTTCACGGCGCCATCGCCGGTATAACTGCCAATGACCCCCAGCGCGCCTCCGAGGGAGTCCTTTATCTGCGTCAGCGTCGCGTGCCTGATCTCGGCAGACGAATAACGTTTGGGCAGGGCTCCCGCGCGTTGCTGCAGCTTGAGCAGCTTCGCGGTCAGGCTCGGGTCCTTCAGCGTCAACAGTTCCTTGGTCAGTTTGCTGCGCTCTTGCCGATTCAGCCCCTTGAGCAACTGATACCAACTCTTTCCGGTGGCGGCCGCCTTGTTGGCCTTGAGCAGCCGGACAGTCGTCAGGGCCGAGCCTCCGACACCCACCAGGGAAACCCCGTCAAGGATCGGCGACACGATGTTGTACCAGTCGGCGTCGTTCATCTCATCGTTGCCGGTCGGATTGGTCAGCTCATTGGCCACCCGCATCCCGCCAATGACGCATTGCGCGGTACTGGCCGTCGCGGCAGCGGCGCCCAGGGCAACGACAAAGGCACTTGCCCCCGCCGTAAAGGGCACCGCGACGCTGCCACTGAACACCACCACCCAACCGATCACCGCGGCGACACAGGACAAGCCGGCATTGGTCGCTTCAAGCCCGAGCTTGGACTCGCGGGGGCTGCTTTTGACCTGATCGATGAACTGCTGCGGCGCGATGTATTTTTTTGCCTCGCGCAGAATGATGCGCTTGGGCGCGATGCTGCAAATCGGCTTGAACTCGCGCAAGGTCACGACGTTGTATTCGGAATCGACATACACCACACCCGCCCCGGCAATGCCAGGATCGGCGTCGATGGCAGCAAACAGGCGCGGCAGGTTGATCTGGCTTTCGATGCGTTTGCGGGCCATGAACTGGGAGAAGCTCAGGTCCATGCCGATGCCCGTTGTAGCGCTGCTCATATGAATCGTCCTTGAGAATCGGAAGTGAGTCTTTATCCACACACAATACTGTGGCGAGGGAGCTTGCTCCCGCTGGGCTGCGAAGCGGCCCCAAACAATCCCATGCCATGTTCCCAGGCAGACCGTACCGGCCGGTTTACGACGGCTTTGCCCCCGGGCGGGAGCAAGCTCCCTCGCCACAAGGGCAGCGCTCGGCGTTATTGCATTGGGTAGGCTGGCACCGGCGGCGGCAACGATAGCAAATGGGCAGCACCGTCGCTAGAAAGCAAAACGCCAGCACTGAGGCTGGCGTTTTACATCGTGGATTGGCCCGTTAGCGTGGCACGACAGGCTTGCGCGCCGGTTTCGGTCCCTTGCCCTTGGCCGCATCCTTGCGCTCCTTGGCCGCCTGCTGGTTACGGGCGAAAGCCGCGGCCTTGGCCTGCTCGCGTTTGTCCCACGGGTTGCCGCCATCGCTGGCCCGCGGCGGCAGGCCGGTGTGCTGGGTCAGGATCTTGGTGGTTTCCTTGCCCACCTTGTGGCTGCCGGCTGGCGTCGAGTTCTTGCGACGAGCGCTCTGGTAGCTGTCGGTGGCCGGCTGGTGCAGCGGGATCAATTGGTGCTTGCCCGGCCCGATCAGGTCGGCGCGGCCCATGCGGGTCAACGCTTCACGCAGCATCGGCCAGCCCTTGGGGTCGTGATACCGCAGGAAGGCCTTGTGCAGGCGGCGCTGCTCCTCGCTCTTGACGATGGTCACCGCATCGCTCTTGTAGGTGACCTTGCGCAGCGGGTTCTTGCCCGAGTGGTACATGGCGGTGGCCGTGGCCATCGGCGACGGATAGAACGCCTGCACCTGGTCGGCGCGGAAACCGTTGCCCTTGAGCCACAGCGCCAGGTTCATCATGTCTTCGTCGGTGGTGCCCGGGTGGGCGGCGATGAAGTAGGGAATCAGGTACTGCTCTTTCCCGGCTTCCTTGGTGTACTTCTCGAACATCCGCTTGAATTTGTCATAGCTGCCAATGCCCGGCTTCATCATCTGGTTGAGCGGGCCTTCCTCGGTGTGCTCCGGCGCGATCTTCAGGTAACCGCCGACGTGGTGGGTCACCAGCTCCTTGACGTATTCCGGCGACTCGACCGCCAGGTCGTAACGCAGGCCGGAGGCAATCAAAATCTTCTTCACCCCTGGCAAGGCCCGGGCGCTGCGGTACAGCTGGATCAGCGAAGAATGGTCGGTGTTCAGGTTCGGGCAGATGCCAGGGAACACGCAGGACGGCTTGCGGCACGCGGATTCGATTTCCGGGCTCTTGCAGGCAATGCGGTACATGTTCGCGGTCGGGCCGCCGAGGTCGGAAATCACCCCGGTGAAGCCCGGGACCTTGTCGCGGATCTCTTCGATCTCGCGGATGATCGACTCTTCGGAGCGGTTCTGGATGATCCGGCCTTCATGCTCGGTGATCGAGCAGAAGGTGCAGCCACCAAAGCAGCCACGCATGATGTTCACCGAGAAACGGATCATCTCGTAGGCCGGGATCTTCTCCTTGCCGTACGCCGGATGGGGAACACGCGCGTAAGGCATGCCAAACACGTAGTCCATTTCTTCGGTGGTCATCGGAATGGGTGGCGGGTTGAACCAGACGTCGACTTCGCCGTGCTTCTGCACCAGGGCGCGGGCGTTACCCGGGTTGGTTTCCAGGTGAAGCACGCGGTTGGCGTGGGCATAAAGCACCGCGTCGCCACGGACCTTTTCCACCGACGGCAGGCGAATCACGGTCTTGTCCCGGGTCATTTTCGGGCTCGCCAGGATTTGCACGACCTTGGCTTCGCTCGGGTCTTCAACCGGCCCCTTCTCCTGCTCGATGGCGCAGGCGGCCGTGTCCTGGGTGTTTACATACGGGTTGATGATCTTGTCGATCTTGCCCGGACGGTCGATGCGCGTGGAGTCGACTTCGTACCAGCCTTGCGGCGTATCACGACGGATGAATGCGGTGCCGCGCACGTCGGTGATGTCTTCGATCTTGTGACCATAGGACAGGCGCTGGGCGACTTCGACAATCGCCCGCTCGGCGTTGCCGTAGAGCAGGATGTCGGCGCAGGCGTCGATCAGGATCGAGTTGCGCACCCGGTCCTGCCAGTAATCGTAATGGGCGATGCGGCGCAGCGACGCTTCGATACCACCCAGCACGATCGGCACGTGCTTGTAGGCCTCCTTGCAGCGCTGGCTGTAGACCAGGCTCGCGCGATCCGGCCGTTTGCCCGCCAGGCCACCTGGGGTGTAGGCGTCATCGGAGCGGATTTTCTTGTCGGCGGTGTAGCGGTTGATCATCGAGTCCATGTTGCCGGCCGCGACACCGAAAAACAGGTTGGGCTCGCCAAGCTTCATGAAGTCGTCTTTGGACTGCCAGTTCGGCTGGGCAATGATCCCGACACGAAAGCCCTGGGCTTCCAGCAAACGGCCAATGATCGCCATGCCGAACGACGGGTGATCGACATAGGCATCACCGGTCACGATGATGATGTCGCACGAATCCCAGCCAAGCTGATCCATCTCCTCCCTGCTCATGGGCAGGAACGGCGCCGGGCCGAAACATTCGGCCCAGTACTTGGGATAGTCAAATAACGGCTTGGCTGCTTGCATGTCGATGACCGGTATAAAGGATGAAAAATCGCGGGCGCGGAATATAGCACAAATTTTGACCAATTCCGACGGCTATGGTCGGAAATCGATTTTGTGGCTCGCCCCCAGAATTAAAGCCAGACAGACATCAATTGTGGCGAGGGAGCTTGCTCCCGCTGGGCTGCGCAGCAGCCCCACAGCTGTATCCACTTTTACCCTGGCAGACCGCATTCGCTGGCTTTGCGACTGCTGCGCAGTCGAGCGGGAGCAAGCTCCCTCGCCACAAAGGCAATATCCGACTGAGCGAACGGCTTACTCATCGTCATCGAAATTGTAGCTACCCGGCGCCAGGTTTTCGAAGCGCGTGTACTTGCCGATAAACGCCAGGCGGATGAAGCCGATCGGGCCGTTCCGCTGCTTGCCGATGATGATTTCGGCGATGCCCTTGTGCTCCGTCTCGGGGTGATACACCTCGTCGCGGTACACGAACATGATGACGTCGGCGTCCTGCTCGATCGCTCCGGATTCCCGCAAGTCGGAGTTCACCGGGCGCTTGTTCGGGCGCTGTTCCAGGGAACGGTTCAGCTGGGAAAGCGCCACCACCGGGCAGTTGAATTCCTTGGCCAGGGCCTTGAGAGAACGGGAGATTTCGGAAATCTCGTTGGTCCGGTTGTCGCCGCTGGAACCGGGGATCTGCATCAACTGCAGGTAGTCGATCATGATCAGCGCGATATCACCGTGCTCACGCACCAGGCGCCGGGTCCGGGCGCGCATTTCCGACGGGCTGATACCGGCCGTATCGTCGATGAACAGCTTGCGGTCGTTGAGCAGGTTGACCGCCGAGGTGAGGCGCGGCCAGTCGTCGTCTTCCAGCTGGCCGGAACGGACCTTGGTCTGGTCGATGCGCCCCAGGGACGACAGCATACGCATGATCAGCGATTCGCCTGGCATCTCGAGGGAATACACCAGCACCGCCTTGTCGCTGCGCAGCACGGCGTTTTCCACCAGGTTCATCGCAAAGGTGGTCTTACCCATGGACGGACGGCCGGCGACGATGATCAGGTCGGACGGTTGCAGGCCGCTGGTCTTCTCGTCGAGGTCGGTGTAACCGGTGGACAGGCCGGTGATGGCGTTATCGGTGTTGAACAAGGTGTCGATGCGGTCGATGGCCTTGGTCAACAGGTCATTGACGCTCACCGGGCCGCCGGTTTTCGGCCGAGCCTCGGCAATCTGGAAGATCTGCCGTTCGGCTTCGTCGAGGATCTCGGCGGCGGTGCGACCTTCCGGGTTGAAAGCGCTGTCGGCGATCTCGGTGCTGATGCCGATCAACTGACGCAAGGTCGCCCGCTCGCGGACGATCTGCGCATAGGCCTTGATGTTGGCGACCGACGGCGTGTTTTTCGCCAGTTCGCCCAGGTAACCGAGGCCGCCAACCTGGGACGTCTGCCCTTCCTTGTCCAATTGCTCGGCCAGGGTGACGACGTCGATCGGCATGTTCTGATCGGCCAGACGGGCGATCGCACGGAAAATCAGGCGGTGGTCATGCCGGTAGAAATCGCCGTCGGAGACTTGATCGAGCACGCGTTCCCAGGCGTTGTTGTCCAGCATCAGGCCACCGAGTACGGCCTGTTCGGCCTCGATGGAATGCGGAGGCACCTTCAGGGCAGCGGTTTGCAGATCATATTGCTCGGGAGCGGTGATTTCGTTCATGGCCACGTCTGGTTATGAAATTCAGCAATTGCAGAAAGACAAAGGGCACGACCTGTAAACAGGATCGTGCCCGATGTTACCGGCTAGCACCCGAGGGTGCCAACCGACAGGTGTTGCTTAGGCTGCTACCACGACAACGCGTACGGTGGCTTCAACTTCGGCGTGCAGGTGCACGGCTACGTCGAATTCGCCTACGTTGCGGATGGTGCCGTTCGGCAGACGAACTTCGCTTTTCGCCACTTCAACGCCGGAGGCGGTCAGTGCGTCAGCGATGTCGTGAGTACCGATAGAACCGAACAGCTTGCCTTCGTCGCCAGCGGTGGCAGTGATGGTCACTTCCAGCTCGGCCAGTTGGGCAGCACGGCTTTCAGCCGATGCCTTACGGTCTGCGGCGGCTTTTTCCAGCTCGGCACGACGCTCTTCGAACGCAGCCAGGTTGGCAGCGGTCGCAGCGGTGGCTTTGCCGAAAGGCAGCAGGTAGTTACGACCGTAGCCGGCCTTAACGTTTACTTTGTCGCCCAGGTTGCCCAGGTTGGCGATTTTTTCCAGAAGGATCAGTTGCATGTGAAAATCCTCTAACTTTTAACCTTCACCGTTCGCGTTGTCGGCGTCTTTCGGCGCCATACGACCGCGAAAATCAATCAGGCTGTCAACGATGGCCAAGACCACGAGCAACGGACCGAGCAAGTGCATGAAAGGCAACAACGTCACGTATATCCCCACCAGCCAGAACGTGGCCAGTCGCTTCTGCGCCACCAGCCCGTGAATCAGGGCCAGGCCGGCGAAGACCAGCGCAACACTGCACAACGGCAACAGGATCAGTGCATGCAGCCCGAAAAACGGAGCGACACACATGACGGCCAGCAGTGACAGCGCCACGCTCTTGGGGAATCGGATGGCGCGAAACTCGCGACCGAAACCACCGGGGTTATACAACGACGCCTGCCAATAGCGCCCAAGAATCAGGCACAGCACGCTAAAGATCTGCAGCGAAGACGCTATCGAAATGATCATCAGCGGAGCGCTCAGGGCGGTGAGAAATGCCTTCTGATCTGCCGAGAATGTCTCGTAGACCTCACCCATCGCCAGCGGCAGGACGTGTTCGAACGTCTGCGCCAGTGACTCGATGAAGGAACTGAATACAGTTCCCAGGCTCACCGCACACAACAACCCCACGGCCACGCTGCACAGCAGCACGCGGTTCCAGGTATGGCCGGCGCGCAAAACCAACGCCAGGCCACCAGCCCCGAGCAACACCAGAAGTGTTGTCGGGTCCCTCAGGAAGTACCAGCTCACCAACGCTGACAGCAACCCGATACCCAGGACACTCAAGGCGTCCGAACCGCGCCGCAGGAGCACAAGGCACCCAGCGGCGGCACTCAACCAGAACAACAGCGGCAATGCCGCGGATCCGGCCACAACCAACGTGGCCTGCACACGTCCCCGCATGATGAAGTCAGCTAAGGCGCGCATGCATTCAATCCCTTACTACTCGTCGACTGCCCGGTCTCAGCGGCCGTGGCTGTCGGTGTAGGCCAGCAGGGCCAGGAAGCGGGCGCGCTTGATAGCGGTGGCCAGCTGACGCTGATAACGAGCTTTGGTACCGGTGATACGGCTTGGAACGATTTTGCCGGTCTCGGATACGTAGGCTTTCAGAGTGTTGAGATCTTTGTAATCGATCTCTTTCACGTCTTCAGCGGTGAAGCGGCAGAATTTACGACGACGGAAGAAACGTGCCATGTGATTGGCTCCTTAAAAGGTCCGTGGATTACTCGTCAGCGTTATCGCTGTTGTCGCTGTCGCTATCGCTGTCATCGCCATCGGCGCTGTCAGAGTGCTCAGGACGGTCGCGACGCTCACGGCGCTCACTGCGGTTTTCTTCAGCCTTGAGCATCTCGGATTGGCCGGTGACGGCTTCTTCGCGACGGATGACCAGGTTACGGATCACTGCATCGTTGTAGCGGAAGTTGTCTTCCAGCTCGGCCAGGGCCTTGCCAGTGCACTCAACGTTCAGCATCACGTAGTGAGCCTTGTGAACATTGTTGATTGCGTAGGCCAGTTGACGACGGCCCCAATCTTCCAGACGGTGGATTTTGCCGCCGTCTTCTTCGATCAGCTTGGTGTAACGCTCAACCATGCCGCCGACTTGCTCGCTTTGATCCGGGTGGACCAAAAAGATGATTTCGTAATGACGCATGAATGCTCCTTACGGGTTGTAGCCTGCCGCTCAAAAACGGTCAGACAAGGAGTGAATGACACTTATGGACTTGTGGACGCTAGACACATAAGTGCCTGCCATCACAGCAAGGGGCGCAATTGTAGAGAAGGGCCGAGGGCGGCGCAAGGCAATTGGCGATTATTTGAACAACCGCCGATCCTCACCTTGCACAAAACACTGTGGGAGCGAGCTTGCTCGCGATAGCGGCGTGCCAGTCGACTTTTGCGTCACGGCGGCACCGTCATCGCGAGCAAGCTCGCTCCCACATTCGATAAGCGTCTGGATCAGGGCTTTTTGGCGACAGCCTTGACGCTACGCTGGCGCAGCGCCTCGAACAGGCATACGCCGGTGGCCACCGAGACGTTGAGGCTGCTGACGCTGCCCGCCATCGGCAGCTTGACCAGGTAGTCGCAATGCTCGCGGGTCAGACGACGCATGCCCTTGCCTTCGGCGCCCATGATCAGGATCGTCGGACCCGTCAGGTCCTGGTCATAGATACTGACCTCGGCCTCGCCCGCCGTGCCGACCACCCACAGGCCGCGCTGCTGGAGTTTTTCCAGGGTGCGCGCCAGGTTGGTCACCGCCACCAACGGGATCACTTCCGCCGCGCCGCAGGCCACCTTGCGCACCACTGGCGTCAGGGTGGCCGACTTGTCCTTGGGCACGATCACCGCCAACGCACCGGCGGCATCCGCCGAACGCAGACAGGCGCCGAGGTTATGCGGGTCGGTCACGCCGTCCAGCACCAGCAGCAGGGGGGCGCCTTCGGTGCGATCGAGCAGTTCGTCGAGCATCGCCTCGCCCCAGACCTGGCTCGGGCTTACGTCCGCCACCACACCCTGGTGGACGCCTTCGACCCACACGTCCATTTCGCGCCGCTCGGCCTGGCCGATGGCAACCTTGTTCTGGGTGGCCAGTTCGACCAGCGCTTGCACACGCGGCTCGCTGCGACCTTCCGCCAACCACACTTGCTTGACACGTTTGGGGTGGTGACGCAGCAGTGCCTCTACGGCATGCACGCCGTAGATTTTTTCCAGACTCATGACTTGGCCTTAGGTTTGCGCGACCCGCCGCTTTTCGCGGGAGCCGACCCCGCCTTTGGCGGGCCTTTACGGTGTTTACTCGGCTTGCTCGACGGCTTTTCCGCCCCGTGGGACTTTCCCCCAGACGCCGCTTTACCACCGCTTTTGGCTTCGTTGAGCAACTGCTGCTTCAATTCGCGGCTCTTGCGCAGCTCGGCATTTTTCGCCGCCGCGTCGCTGGGGCGGTAGGCTTCAGGAGCCTTGTCCTTGACAGACGAACGGCGACCGGCCTTGGCTGGCTCAGGCTCTGCGTTTTTTGCAGGAGCACCTTTACCTTTCCCCCTGGTCGCAGGCGCTGCGGTCTCGCTGCCACGCTTTTTACGGCCAGTCGGTGCTTCGGCGGGCTTGTCAGGCATTCCGAAGTCGATCTTGCGCTCATCGAGGTCGACGCGCATGACCTGCACTTCCACGGTGTCGCCCAGGCGGAAGCTGCGACCGGTGCGCTCGCCCGCCAGGCGGTGGTGCACAGGATCGAAGTGGTAGTAATCACCCGGCAAGGCGGTGACGTGCACCAAGCCCTCGACGTAGATGTCGGTCAGTTCGACAAACAAACCAAAGCCGGTCACTGCCGTGATCACGCCTGGGAACGACTCGCCCACGCGATCTTTCATGAACTCGCACTTGAGCCAGTTCACCACGTCGCGAGTCGCTTCGTCGGCGCGGCGTTCGCTCATGGAGCACTGCTCGCCCAACTGTTCCAGGGCCGCTTCGTCGTACGGATAGATCCGTGCCTTCGGAATGGTCATGGCACCGGCGCGCTTGACATGCGGGGTGTTCTGCTTGGAATGGATCACGCTGCGGATCGCGCGATGCGTGAGCAGGTCCGGGTAACGGCGGATCGGCGAGGTGAAGTGGGTGTACGCCTCGTAATTCAGACCGAAGTGGCCCTGGTTGTCAGCGCTGTACACCGCCTGGCTCAGGGAGCGCAGCATCACTGTCTGGATCACATGGTAATCCGGGCGGTCCTTGATGCTCGCCAGCAGTGCCTGATAGTCCTTCGGCGTCGGGCCGTCCTTGCCTTTGTGCAGGGACAGGCCGAGCTCGCCGAGGAAGGCGCGCAGTTTTTCCAGACGCTCCGGCGGCGGGCCGTCGTGCACGCGGTACAACGCAGGGATCTCGTGCTTCTTGAGGAACTCGGCGGTGGCCACGTTGGCCGCCAGCATGCACTCTTCGATCAGCTTGTGCGCATCGTTACGGGTCGTCGGGGTGATCGCGGCGATCTTGCGCTCGGAACCGAAGACAATCCGAGTTTCCTGGGTCTCGAAATCGATCGCGCCACGCACGTGACGGGCACCCAGCAACACCTTGTACAGCGAGTACAGCTGCTTGAGGTGCGGCACCACGCCAGCGTATTCGGTACGCAGGGCCTTGGCTTCACTGCTCTTCGGCGTTTCCAGGATGGTGCTGACCTTGTTGTAGGTCAGGCGCGCCTGGGAGTGGATCACCGCTTCGTAGAACTGGTAGTCGGTCATTTCGCCGGTTTTGGAGATGGTCATCTCGCACACCATGGCCAAACGGTCGACTTTCGGGTTCAGCGAGCACAGGCCGTTGGACAACTGCTCAGGCAGCATCGGAATCACGCGCTCAGGGAAATACACGGAGTTGCCGCGCACCTGGGCTTCGTTATCCAGGGCCGAACCGATCTTCACGTAGCTGGACACGTCGGCGATCGCGACGAACAACTTCCAGCCGCCGGAGAACAGGCGCAGCTTGCCGGGCTTGGCTTCGCAATAGACCGCATCGTCGAAGTCGCGGGCATCTTCACCGTCGATGGTAACGAACGGCAGATGGCGCAGGTCGATGCGTTTTTCTTTATCTTTCTCTTCGACTTCCGGCTTGAGCTTGGCGGCTTCCTTGAGCACAGCGTCGGGCCAGACGTGAGGAATGTCGTAGGTGCGCAGCGCAACGTCGATTTCCATGCCCGGCGCCATGTAGTTGCCGACCACTTCAACGATATCGCCCTGTGGCTGGAAGCGCGCGGTTGGCCAATGGGTGATCCTCACCTCGACGAACTGCCCCACCTTGGCGGCGCCATTACGGCCCGGGGTAATCAGCACTTCCTGCTGAACCTTCGGGTTATCCGGCACGACAAAACCGATACCGCCTTCTTCGAAGTAACGACCGACGATGCTTTCATGGGCACGGGACACCACTTCGACGATCACGCCTTCACGGCGGCCACGACGATCCAGGCCGGACACGCGGGCCAGGGCCCGGTCACCGTCGAACACCAGACGCATTTGCGCCGGGCTCATGAACAGATCGTCGCTGCCGTCGTCCGGGATCAGGAAACCGAAGCCGTCACGGTGACCGGCGATGCGGCCCAGGATCAGGTCGAGCTTATCCACCGGTGCATAGGTGCCGCGCCGGGTGTAGATCAGTTGAGCGTCGCGCTCCATGGCGCGCAGACGGCGGCGCAGGGCTTCGAGCTGGTCCTCGGTGGTCAGACCGAACTCTTCGACCAACTGCTCGCGGCTAGCAGGCGAACCCCGATCGGCGAGATGCGCCAGGATCAGTTCACGGCTAGGAATAGGGTTTTCATATTTTTCCGCTTCACGAGCGGCCTCGGGATCGAGGGACTGCCAATCGGCCATTAGAGAGTTTTCACCTTGTCTATATGCGGGTTAGTTTGGCATAGGCTTAATGAAACGGGAAATTTCAAGCATCCGATAGCGTTTCCAGGATCATTTGACCTGCCTTCGAAGCCCCCGGAAAGCACCGCTCGTGAAATTTAGCGGTTTTTTTCTCCACAGGGGTTTACAGTTAAAAACACGCTCCGTATAGTGCGCGCCATCGACGACGTACACACGTTGCCGATACTGCCCAGATGGTGAAATTGGTAGACACGCCAGCTTCAGGTGCTGGTGACCGCAAGGTCGTGGAAGTTCGAGTCTTCTTCTGGGCACCAATTTCGAGCAGCAGGTCAATGACCTGGCAGCTCAACAAAAACCCGCGAAAGCGGGTTTTTGCATTTCCGCCCCCTGGAATTGCACTGGGCAATTACTAAAACAAAAACAGGGGTTTACAGATCAAAACGCGCTCCGTATAGTGCGCCACATCAACAGCGGCAACGCTGAAGATGCTGCCCAGATGGTGAAATTGGTAGACACGCCAGCTTCAGGTGCTGGTGACCGCAAGGTCGTGGAAGTTCGAGTCTTCTTCTGGGCACCAATTCAAGCTTCAAGGTCACGGCCTTGAACCTCACAGAAACCCGCGAAAGCGGGTTTTTGCATTTCTGGGTTCTGGAAATATATCTGAGTCGCTGAAATCGCTATCGCGAGCAAGCTCGCTCCCACAGTGGATCTCAAGCGCACACAGATTTTGTGTTCACTGCAATCCATGTGGGAGCGAGCTTGCTCGTGATGGGTCCAGCCCAACCACCCGATCAGGCCCTGAACTGCCCCAGACTTGCCTTCAGTTGCGCCGCCAGGCTGTCCAGCACCTTGCCGCTGGCGGTGGTCTCGACCACGGCCTGGGCCGCTTTCTCAGCCTGGGCATGGATGGTTTCCACTCGCCCACGCACCGCTTGCGCGCCCTGGGCCTGATGAGCCGCCGCCTGGGTCGCCAGGCCGATGGCCGCATGCACCTGCTCGACGGACGCCTGCACCGACTGCTGCAACCGCGCGCTGTCACGCAGCACCAGCAAGCCTTCGCTGGCCTGGCGCCCGGCCTGGCCGATGGCGGCCACCGCCTCGCGAGCCCCCTGTTGCAAGGCCACGATATGCGCCTGGATATCGCCCGTGGAACTCTGGGTCTTGCTCGCCAACGCCCGCACCTCATCCGCCACCACCGCAAAACCGCGCCCGGTTTCCCCGGCCCGCGCCGCCTCGATGGCCGCGTTCAAGGCCAGCAAGTTGGTCTGCTCGGCGATGCCGTGAATCACAGTCAGCACCACTTCAATCTGCTCGCTCTGCTGCGCCAACCGCTCGATCACTTTCGCCCCGGTATCGACCTGGCCGGCCAGGGCTTCGATCAAGCCGCTGACCTTGGCCGAGGTGCGCGTGTTTTCATCGGTGGCCTGGCGGATCTCCACCACTTGCTGCAGGGCCGCCTGCATCGCCTGGCTTTCCGATTGAGCCTCGTCCGCCATTTGCGACAGCGCGCGCAGGCTCTCGGCCACTTCATCACGCTGCATCCCGGCCGCCGCATCGGCGCCGGAGTTGCGCAAGGTCATCGCACCGATTTCCACACCGGTGCGCTGGGCCACATCGCCCGCCTCACGCACGATGGGCTGCAACTTATCCACAAAGCGATTGACCGCCGAGGCCATGTCGCCGATTTCGTCCTTGCTGTTGATTTGCACGCGCTTGGTCAGGTCGCCCTCGCCCGCCGCCAGGTCGTTCATGGCCGCGATCAGCAGTTTCAAGCGATTGACCACCCGACGCCCCAGCACCACGGCCAGCAACACCAGCACGCCGAAGCCCACCAGCGCCAGGCCCAGGCCGATGCGCCAGCGCAAGGTGCCCGCAGCGTCCTGCACAGTACTGGCGGTGTTGGTCTGCATCTGCGTGGCCGTGGCTTGAGCCGACTCCAGACGACCGCGCATGGCAGTGGCGCTGTCGGCCGCCGCGCCCTTGAGGCTGTCGCCGACCAATTGATCGCTACTGGCGATCAAGGCCGAGAAGCGTTGGTCCAGCGCCTTCAGGTCGGTTTCAACGGCCGCCGTGGAAACCCCCATCAAGACCTTGCCGATCTCGACGCCATTGGGGTTGATCGAGGCTTCGAGGTAATACACCGACGGATCGTTCTTCGCCGCGTCCAGCACCTTATCCAACGCCCGCTCGCCCTTGCCTTTTTCCAGCAGCGCCTTATTGATCGGGTTTTCCCGGTTCAGGTAGCGCGTCAGGTGCTCACCCGCGGCGTCGTCATAGATGACGAACAGCACGTTGGGATTGCGCTGGGCCCGACGGGCGAATTCAGAGAGGGTGGGCACGTCGTTATCCCACATGGCACGCGGTGCAACGGAAGCCAGGAGTTGCGCCATATCATTGGCGGAATCCCTCAAGTCCTTCTCCAAGGTCCCACGCAACTGCGTCTGCTCGTCCTTCAGGCGAGCAGACAAGCCGGCATTGAGCCGCTGGCGGGTATTGGCGGACAGGCTGTCCAGGCTCGACGTGACCTCTCGCCCGGCCTGCTCCAGCTCAGCGGAAAGCTTCTGGCTGTCCACCCCCAACCGCGCGCCCAGATCGGCTTCCAACGCCGTGACGGTGCTTCGGGTCAGCGCAACGGCTACCAGCACCTGCACCAAAAGGGCGACCCCCAGGGTAACGAACACAGGCCGCAGCAAACGGCTTTGTAACAGTGAGAGAACGGCCGACACGTGAAATCCCTCTACCAAACGCCATTAATTTGATGGCACTCGGGAAAGCGGTGCCTTAATAGAGTTGCATAGCAAGTGTCGTGCCGTCCGGCAAGCAGAAACGACAAAGGGCCCCAGCGAGGGCCCTTTGTGTTTTACATCAAAGACTTATCAGCCGAACGGATGACGCAGAACGATGGTTTCGTTGCGGTCCGGCCCCGTCGAAATAATGTCAATCGGCGCACCGACCAACTCTTCGACGCGCTTGATGTAGTTGCGCGCGGCCACAGGCAGTTCTTCCAGGGTCTTGGCGCCGACGGTCGACTCGGTCCAACCTGGCATCTGCTCGTACACGGGTTCCAGGCCGATGTAGCTGTCGGCGTCGGTCGGTGCGTCGATGACAGCGCCGTCCTGGTTCTTGTAGCCCACGCAGATGTTGATGGTTTCCAGGCCGTCCAGCACGTCCAGCTTGGTCAGGCACAGGCCCGAGATGCTGTTGACGTCGATGGCGCGACGCAGGATGACGGCATCGAACCAACCGCAACGACGGGCACGGCCGGTGGTGGCACCGAATTCGTGGCCACGCTTGGCCAGGAAGGCACCGACGTCGTCGAACAGCTCAGTCGGGAATGGACCCGAACCGACGCGAGTGGTGTAGGCCTTGGTGATGCCCAGGATATAGTCCAGGTACATCGGGCCGAACCCCGAACCGGTGGCGATGCCGCCGGCAGTGGTGTTGGAGCTGGTGACGTACGGGTAGGTACCGTGGTCGATGTCCAGCAGCGAACCCTGGGCACCTTCGAACATGATGTCCTTGCCGGCGCGACGCAGCTCGTGCAGCTCGGCGGTGACGTCGAGCATCATCGGCTTGAGCAGCTCGGCGTATTCCATGCACTCGTCCAGGGTCTTCTGGAAGTCGATGGCCGGTTCTTTGTAGTAATTGACCAGGACGAAGTTGTGGTAGTCCAGCAACTCGCCCAGCTTGGCGGCGAAACGCTCACGGTGGAACAGGTCACCGATGCGCAGGCCACGACGGGCCACCTTGTCTTCGTAGGCCGGGCCGATGCCACGACCGGTGGTGCCGATCTTCAGCTCGCCACGGGCCTTTTCACGGGCCTGGTCCAGCGCCACGTGATAGGACAGGATCAGCGGGCAGGACGGGCTGATACGCAGGCGCTCGCGCACCGGTACGCCTTTTTCTTCCAGCTTGATGATTTCCCGCAGCAAGGCATCGGGCGCAACCACCACACCGTTGCCGATCAGGCACTGGACGCCTTCGCGCAGCACGCCCGACGGAATCAGGTGCAGGACGGTTTTTTCACCGTCGATCACCAAGGTGTGGCCTGCGTTGTGGCCACCCTGGTAGCGCACTACGGCGGCAGCATGTTCGGTCAGCAGATCAACGATCTTGCCTTTGCCCTCATCACCCCACTGGGTGCCCAGGACTACGACATTCTTACCCATAACACTTGTCCTCATTCGCGCAAACTTGGTGCCGGCCGCAGCCGGCGGGAAAACTCAAGAAGCCAGCGGCAATACTTGCCAAAGCCCGTTCTGCTGAATCAATTGCCGGTCGCAGTCCGCTTCACGGGCGGCCGCCAAAGGCTGCCCAGGCAAGGCCTGGACCACACGCTGACCCTCACTGCGCAACTGACAGACTGCCTGCCAGAGTGCCGCATCCGTACTGTCAGGCATCCAGATACCGCCAGACGGTAGCTCGACTTCAGCACGCCCCAGGGTCACCAGGGTTTTCAAATCGGTAGAGAAACCGGTCGCCGGACGGGCGCGACCGAAGTCGGCACCGATGTCGTCATAACGGCCGCCCTGGGCGATGGACTGGCCCACGCCCGGCACGAACACGGCGAACACGACGCCGGTGTGATAGTGATAACCGCGCAACTCGCCCAGGTCGAAATACAGCGGCAACTCGGGGAAGCGCACCGACAGACGCTCGGCAATCGCCAGCAAATCGTCCAGCGCGGCCAACACCGGTGCCGGCGCATGGGCCAGGCGTTCACGGGCAGCGGCCAATACTTCACGTCCGCCGCACAGGCCCACCAGTGCCCGCAGCATGCCCGACAGATCGGCCGGCAGGCCCTCGGTCAGGCTGATGACTTCGTCGATGGCCTTGCGTTGCAGGGCATCGAACAGCTGTTGCTCCACTTCGCCAGACAAACCGGCCGCACGGGCCAGGCCGCGATAGATGCCGACATGCCCCAGGTCCATGTGGACATCAGGCACGTCAGCCAGTTGCAGCATGGCCAACATCAGGCTGATGACTTCCACGTCGCTGCTCGGGCTGGCATCGCCATACAACTCGGCGCCCAGCTGGATCGGGCTGCGCGAGGATGACAAGGCACGCGGCTGGGCATGCAGCACGCTGCCGGCGTAGCACAGGCGGCTCGGACCTTCACGGCGCAGGGTATGGGCGTCGATGCGCGCCACTTGCGGCGTGATGTCGGCACGAAAACCCATCTGCCGGCCCGACTGCGGGTCGATCACCTTGAAGGTGCGCAGATCCAGGTCCTGGCCCGCGCCGGTGAGCAGGGATTCCAGGTACTCGATATGCGGGGTGACGACGAACTCGTAACCCCAGCTCTGGAACAGATCCAACACCTGCCGACGCGCCACTTCGATACGCGCAGCTTCCGGTGGCAGTACTTCTTCGATGCCATCTGGCAGCAGCCAGCGGTCTACCGTTGCCATTACGCCATTCCCCTATGGTCCGGGCGGCCAGCCCTCGGGCAAGCCTTGAGTGAAGCAGAAAATACTTGGCCTACGCACAAAACACGCGCATGAGCGACGTGACGAATGGCCAGCAATCGGCCTCGCCCAGCACTTTCCTCGAAAAACCTGTCGAGTCGTTCAACCCGACGCCTGCAACCAAAACCACAATCAAACGTGCAGACGCAAAAAAGCCGGGAATTTCCCGGCTGCCGCATCATACACACGTTTTCCCAAAGGATCACCCCGCCCGACGCTTTAGCCGCCGGGCGGAATGCTTCAGGTCAACGTCGCATCAAGGCTTGGCCTTTTCCAGGTAGCGGAAGAAGTCACTGCTTGGGTCCAGGACCATGACGTCGGATTTGTTCGCGAAACTTTCACGATAGGCACGCAGGCTACGGTAGAACGCGTAGAACTCCTGATCCTGGCCATAGGCCTTGGAGTAGATCGCAGCGGCCTGGGCATCACCATCACCCCGGACCTCTTCCGATTCACGATAGGCTTCGGCCAGCAGCACCCGACGTTGGCGATCGGCGTCGGCACGGATGCCTTCGGCCAGCTCGTTACCCTTGGCGCGGTGCTCGCGGGCTTCACGCTCGCGCTCGGTGCTCATCCGCTCGAACACGCTGCGGTTCACTTCCTTCGGCAAATCGATGGCCTTGACCCGGACATCGACCACTTCGATACCCAGCTCTTTTTCCGCCATCGTATTCAGCGAACGGGTGATGTCGGCCATGAGCGCATCACGCTCACCGGACACCACTTCATGCAACGTGCGCTTACCGAACTGGTCACGCAGGCCCGATTCCAGACGACGGGACAGACGCTCGTCGGCGATCTGCTTCAGGCCCGAGGTCGCGGTGTAGAAGCGCTCGGCATCCTTCACGCGCCACTTGGCATAGGCATCCACCATCACGGCTTTCTTTTCCAGCGTCAGGAAGCGTTGCGTCGGCGCATCCAGCGTCATCAGGCGGGCGTCGAACTTGCGCACCTTGTTGACGTACGGCACCTTCACATGCAGCCCCGGCTGGACATCAGCCTGGACCACGCGACCGAATTGCAGCAACACCGCGCGCTCGGTCTGAGCCACGATGTAGAAGCAGTTCCAGGCAGCGATCGCCACGACGACACCGACAATAAGGGCGATCAGCGATTTATTGCTCATCAGCGACTCTCCCTGGTACGTGCTTGCTGTTGTTGCAGGTCCGCCGCCGCGCGGGTGCCGACCTCATTGCTGGCCGCCGCCGAACTGGCCGGTGGCGTGCTGGTGTTGCGACCGCTCTCGACCATCTTGTCCAGCGGCAGGTACAGCAGATTGCTCTGGCCGTTCTTGTTGCCGGTCACGAGGACCTTGCTGGTGTTGCTGAAGACTTCCTGCATGGTGTCCAGGTACAGACGTTCGCGGGTGACTTCAGGGGCCTTGCGATACTCGGCCACCAGCTTGGTGAAGCGATCGGCCTCACCCTTGGCGCGGGAGACCACCTCATCGCGGTAACCGTTGGCATCCTCGATGATGCGCTGGGCCTGGCCACGCGCTTCCGGCACGACGCCGTTGGCATAGGTTTCAGCCTGGTTGCGCGAACGCTGCTCGTCTTCACGGGCACGGATCACGTCGTCGAAGGCTTCCTGGACCTCACGCGGTGCCGCTGCGCTCTGGACGTTGACCTGGGTGACGGTGATACCGGTGCGATAGGTATCGAGGAACCGCTGCAGGCGCTCCTTGATTTCGCTGGCCATCAGTTCACGACCTTCGGTCAGCACCTGGTCCATGGCGGTGGAACCCACCACATGGCGCAAGGCACTTTCGGTCGCGTGCTGCAGGCTGGTTTCCGGCTGGTCGACGTTCAGCACGAAGTCCTGCAGGTTGGTGATCTTGTACTGCACGGTCAGCGGCACCTCGACGATATTCTCGTCTTCGGTCAGCATCTGGCCCTGCTTGGTGTACGCCCGCTCACGCGTGACGTTCTCCATGAACTTCTGGTCGATCGGCGGGAAATAGATGTTCAGGCCCGGACCCACCGTCTCGTAGTACTTGCCGAAGCGCAGCACCACGGCTTGCTCCTGCTCGTCCACGACATAGACCGCGCTGTACAGCCAGACAGCCGCCAGCACGACGAGACCGATGCCGAGCAGGCCGAAACCACCGCCCTTGCCCGAACGACCGCCCCCCTCGTCACCGCGTTTTTTACCACCACCGAACAAACCGTTCAGGCTTTCCTGCAGCTTTCGGAAGGCCTCGTCGAGATCCGGCGGCCCCTTGCGGTCGCCGTTGTTACGACGCTTGCCACCCCAAGGATCCTGATTATTCGAGTTGCCACCCGGCTCATTCCAAGCCATAGCGCTCTCCATCTGATAAAGCAAAGACGCACCCACGGCGCGCCGACCAATGCTACAGAATGCCTGACACCGCTTTCTCAGGCTTTTATTGCAAAGTGTGTTGCTCGATGAATTCCATCGGTTGCAGCCCTTCGCGACTGACCAGTCGGTTGAGCTCCGCCCGAGGCAGGCGAACAGCCAGCAGGCAGACACCTTCTTCGTCGTGTTCTTCTTTTTGCACGGCCCCCAGCTCGAAAAACTGCGCACGCAACCGGGCGAAACGTTGCGGCAACTTCAGGGTGCCGACAAACAGATCGCTGCCCAACAGCTCGGCCACGGCCTGCTTGAGCAGGTCCAGGCCGGTGCCATCACGGGCCGACAGCCAGACCCGTTGCGGCTTGCCATCGGCATCGCGCTGGATCTGCGGCTCCACGCCTTCGAGCAAATCGAGTTTGTTGTATACCTCGAGGATCGGCAAGTCCTGGGCCCCGATCTCGCCCAGCACCACCATCACCTGCTCGATCTGCAGCATCCGGTCCGGCTCGGCGGCATCGATCACGTGCAGCAGCAGGTCGGAGTTGCTCGACTCTTCGAGCGTAGCCCGGAAAGCCTCGACCAGTTTATGCGGCAGGTGACGGATAAAGCCCACGGTGTCGGCCAGCACGATCGGCCCGAGGTCGTCCAGGTCGAGCCGGCGCAGGGTCGGGTCGAGCGTGGCAAACAACTGGTCGGCGGCGTAGACGTCGGATTGGGTGACATTGTTGAACAGGGTCGATTTGCCGGCGTTGGTATAGCCCACCAGTGAAACCGTCGGGATATCCGCGCGCTTGCGACCACGTCGCGACTGCTCGCGCTGGCTGCGGACCTTTTCCAGCCGCCCCTTGATCTGGCGCAGGCGAACCCGCAACAGACGTCGGTCGGTTTCCAGCTGGGTTTCACCCGGGCCGCGCAGGCCGATACCGCCTTTCTGCCGCTCGAGGTGAGTCCAGCCGCGGACCAGCCGCGTACTCATGTGCTCAAGCTGGGCCAGTTCGACCTGGAGCTTGCCTTCATGGGTGCGGGCGCGCTGGGCGAAGATATCGAGGATCAGCCCCGTGCGGTCGATCACGCGACACTCGAAGACACGTTCGAGGTTACGTTCCTGACTGGGCGTGAGGATGTGATTGAAAATCACCAGATCGACCTGCTCGGCCTTGACCAGGTCGCGCAACTCCTCGACCTTGCCACTGCCGATCAGGAACTTGGCGGTTGGCCGATGACGCGGCACGTTGAAAAACGCGACGGTCTCGGCGCCGGCCGAAAGTGCCAATTCCTGAAACTCCTGCGGATCTTCGCGCGCCTCAGGGTCCTGTCCATCCAAGTGAACGAGAATGGCCCGTTCACCACCACCGTGGCGCTCAAAGAACAAAGGAGGCTCCTATCAGGCGTTACCCGGTTCAGCGTCACCGCCTTCGGATTCGGTTGCGCTAGGCAGACGAATTGGACGAACTGGCACCACTGTCGAGATCGCGTGCTTGTAGACCATCTGGCTGACGGTGTTTTTCAGAAGGATGACGAACTGGTCGAAAGACTCGATCGTGCCTTGCAGTTTGATCCCGTTGACCAGATAGATGGACACCCCAACTTTCTCTTTACGTAAAGTGTTCAAGTAAGGGTCTTGTAGCGAATGCCCTTTTGACATGTGCCGCACTCCTTTAAGGATCAATTATAAAAATCGGAATCAGATGGCTTGGGCCGTCACACCCCCAAGGATAGACGGCAATTGCAAGGACTCAGCTCAATATGGAGATGGTCCCGAGGTATTTCAAGGCGCGTGGCAGATTGTCGCAATCGAGACTGTCGAGCCAATGCAGGTCAGTCCAGCTGCGCAGCCAGGTGAACTGGCGTTTCGCCAATTGGCGCGTGGCAATGATCCCACGCTCCCGCATCTCGGCTGACGTCAGCTTGCCGTCCAGGTAATCCCAGACTTGTCGATAACCTACCGCACGTATAGACGGCAACCCGGCATGCAGGTCACTTCGCGCACGCAGGGCTACGACCTCGTCTATGAACCCCTGTTCCAACATTAGTGTGAATCTTTGTTCAATTCGCCGATGGAGCACTTGCCGGTTCGCCGGAGCGATGGCCAGATTCGCGACAGTATAGGGCAATTGTTGCAGTCCCGAAGCGGCTGCTTCAGTACTTTGCGCAGATTGTCGCTGGCGCAGGGCGGTCATGCTCTGGCCGCTGACCCGATAAACCTCCAGGGCCCGACTGAGCCGCTGCGGGTCATTGGGGTGAATACGCGCCGCCGACTCCGGATCGATGACCGCCAGTTGCTCGTGCAGGGCCTGCCAGCCCAGGCGCGCGGCCTCTTCTTCGATCTGCGCGCGCACCTCGGGATCGGCCGCCGGCATGTCCGCCAGCCCGTCGACCAAGGCCTTGTAATACAGCATCGTTCCGCCCACCAGCAGCGGGATCTTGCCCCGCGCGGTGATTTCGGCCATGGCCTGGAGCGCGTCACGCCGGAAATCGGCCGCCGAATAAGCCTCGGCCGGGTCCAGGATGTCGATCAGGCGGTGGGGAAATTCGGCCAGCAGTTCTTTTGACGGCTTGGCGGTGCCGATGTCCATGCCCCGATAGACCAGGGCTGAATCGACACTGATCAACTCGCAGGGCAGGACCTTGGTCAATTCGATGGCCAGGTCGGTCTTGCCGGCGGCGGTCGGCCCCATCAGGAAAATCGCGGGTGGCAACGGGCTCATCAACGACCGCGCAGGAACAGTTTGTCCAGGTCGTCCAGGCCCAGTTGGGTCCAGGTCGGCCGGCCATGGTTGCATTGACCGCTGCGTTCGGTGTTTTCCATGTCCCGCAGCAGGCCGTTCATTTCCGGCAGGGCCAGGCGCCGGTTGGCGCGGATCGCGCCGTGGCAGGCCATGGTGCCGAGCAGTTCGTTCAGGTGCGCCTGGATCCGGTCGCTGGTGCCGTATTCCATCAGGTCCGCCAGCACGTCGCTGACCAGGCGATTGGCCTCGGCCTGCTTCAACAAGGCCGGGATCTGGCGGATCGCCAGGGTTTCCGGGCCCAGGCGCTGCAATTCGAAGCCCAGGCGCTGGAACCAGGCCACATGCTCTTCGGCGCAATCGGCTTCGCGTTGGCTGACGGCCAGGGACTCGGGCACCAACAGCGGCTGGCCGCTCAGGCCTTCGCTGGCCATGGCGATTTTCAGCCGTTCGTACATGATCCGCTCATGGGCGGCATGCATGTCCACCAGCACCAGGCCCTGGGCATTTTCCGAGAGGATATAAATGCCTTTGAGTTGCGCCAGGGCATAGCCCAGCGGCGGGATATCGCCCTGGCCGTCGGGCAGCGCCGCCGCACCGGCTTCCGGCAAGGGCTTGAAGAACTCGCGATACGCCGCCTGGGCCTCGGCGGCCGGCACGTTGGATTGCGGGCGCGGGGTGTATTGATACTGATAGCCGCTGCCAGCACCGCTACCGGCCGTGTTGTAGCTCGGCTGCGGCTGGGGTTGCTCCAGCAAGGCATTGGCCGCCAGGCGCATCTCGCCCTGGGGTCCGAATTCGCCGGCTTCCAGGCCCGTTGGCCGGACCATGCCGGCCACCGCTGCCGGGGCCGCCAGTTGGTCTTCCGGCCGCACATCGCCCAAGGCGCGGTGCAAGGTGCCGTAGAGGAAATCGTGGACCATGCGCCCGTCACGGAAACGCACCTCATGCTTGGTCGGGTGCACGTTGACGTCCACCACCGCCGGATCGACCTCGAAAAACAGCACGAAAGTCGGATGCCGGCCATTGAACAGCACATCGCGATAGGCCTGGCGCACCGCGTGGGCCACCAGCTTGTCGCGCACCGCCCGGCCGTTCACATAGAAGTACTGCAAGTCCGCCTGGCTGCGGGAGAACGTTGGCAAGCCGACCCACCCCCACAGGTGCAGGCCGTTGCGCTCCACCTCGATGGGCAAGGCCTGTTCCAGGAACCCCGCACCGCACACCGCGCCCACGCGCCGGGCGCGGGCGGCATCGTCGTGGGCCTCGTGCAGGCTGAGGATGGTCTTGCCGTTGTGGCGTAAATGGAACGCCACGTCAAAACGCGCCAGGGCCAGGCGCTTGATGACTTCTTGCAGGTGATCGAATTCAGTCTTCTCGGCCTTGAGAAACTTGCGTCGGGCCGGGGTGTTGAAGAACAAGTCGCGCACTTCCACCGAGGTGCCCACCGGATGGGCCGCGGGCTGGACGCGAGAGGCCATGTCGCGGCCTTCGGTCTCGACCTGCCAGGCCTGCTCGGCATCGCGGGTGCGGGAGGTGAGGGTCAGGCGCGACACCGAACTGATTGACGCCAGCGCCTCGCCCCGGAAGCCCAGGCTCATGACCCGTTCGAGGTCTTCCAGGTCGCGGATCTTGCTGGTGGCATGACGCGCCAGGGCCAGCGGCAGGTCGTCAGAGGGAATCCCGCCACCGTCATCGCGCACCCGCAGCAGCTTGACGCCGCCCTGCTCGACATCCACATCGATGCGCCGGGCCCCGGAGTCCAGACTGTTTTCCAGCAGTTCCTTGATGACCGACGCCGGACGCTCGACCACTTCACCGGCGGCGATCTGGTTCGCCAACCGAGGGCTGAGCAGCTCGATGCGGGCGGTGTTGCCAATCACTTCGTCACTCATTGCTTGGCCGCCACTTCATTGCCCGGAATGGTGAGGGTCTGGCCAATCTTGAGCTCATCGCTCTTGAGATTGTTGGCGCTGCGCAAGGTGGCGGGCGACACCTGGTAGCGCACGGCAATCATCGCCAGGGTTTCGCCCGGATTGACGCGGTGATCCCGTGGCCCCTGGGCGATCTTGCCGGAGTCCCGCAGCCAGGCGATGTAGGTGCCCGGCGGTGGGTTCTGCTGGAAGAACTGCCGTACGCCGCTGCTGATGGAGCGGGCCAGGGCCTGCTGATGGCTCGACGTCGACAGTTTCGAGGCTTCGTTGGCGTTGGAAATGAACCCGGTTTCCACCAGGATCGACGGGATGTCCGGCGACTTGAGCACCATGAACCCGGCCTGTTCGACGCGCTGCTTGTGCAGCGGCGTGACGCGACCGATGTTGCTCAAGACCTTCTGGCCGACGTTCAGGCTGGAGGTCAACGAAGCGGTCATCGACAAGTCGAGCAAGACACCGGCGAGCATCCGGTCCTTGTCGTCGAGGCTGACGTTGCCGGCACCGCCGATCAGGTCGGAGCGGTTTTCAGTGTCGGCCAGCCAACGGGCGGTCTCGGACGTCGCGCCACGGTCGGACAGGGCAAACACCGAGGCCCCGAACGCTGCCGCCGAAGGTGCGGCGTCGGCGTGAATGGAGACGAACAGGTCGGCGCCTTTCTTGCGGGCGATTTCGGTGCGTCCGCGCAAGGGAATGAAATAGTCGCCGGTGCGGGTCAGTTCGGCGCGGAAGCCTTTCATGCCGTTGACCTGGCGCTGCAGTTCCCGGGCGATGGACAGCACCACGTCTTTTTCACGTTGCCCGCGCGAGCCCGAGGCACCCGGATCTTCGCCACCATGGCCGGCGTCGATCACGACGATGATGTCGCGCTTGCCGGCCGGGGCCGGTGGCAGTTTGAGCGCAGGCTCGGTCGGGGTCACCGGCACTGCCGGCACCGTGGCCACATTGGTTGGCGGCGGTGGCGGTGGCTCGGCATCGGCCGGGTTGTCGAACAGGTCCACCACCAGCCGGTTGCCGTACTGGGCATTGGGGGCCAGGGTGAAGCTTTTCGGGGTCACGGCTTTTTTCAGGTCGATGACCACCCGCAGGTCGGTCGGCGTACGCTGGGCCGAGCGCATCGCGGTGATCGGCGTGTTGGCGGTAGCGACATTCAGTGGCGCCCCCAGGGTCGCGCCGTTGATGTCGATCACCAGGCGATCCGGGGCGGTCAGGGTGAATACGCTGTGCTGCACCGGCCCCGTCAGGTCAAACACCAGCCGTGTGTTGTCCGGCGCCCGCCAGAGGCGAACGCTGTTGACCTTTGTCTCGGCCACAGCATCGACGGCCAGTGCCGTAAGCAACAGTCCTACGACAGCAACCACCGCGCGAAAGCGCATACCAAACCCCATCATCAATTAGTTTTCCAATGCCAAAGCGGCACACCACGACTCACCACGGGAGCCTTGCGGCGTCAGTTTCAGCGAACGCCCGCCGTTCTGCGCGCCAATGGTAATGGTCAGGTCGGGCTTTGGCAAAAAGCCTGCACCCTTCTGGGGCCATTCGATCAGGCACAAGGCGTCATCTTCGAAATAATCGCGGATGCCGAGGAATTCCAGCTCCTCGGGATCCACCAGTCGATACAGGTCGAAATGGAAGGCGCGAACGTCGCCGATCTCATAGGGCTCGACCAGGGTGAATGTCGGGCTCTTGACTGAACCGACGTGCCCGAGGCCGCGAATGATGCCACGGGACAAGGTGGTTTTCCCCGCGCCGAGGTCGCCTTCGAGAAAAATCAGGCCGTGGCCGGCGGTGATCTGCGCGATGCGGGCGCCAAATTGTGTCATGGCTTGTTCGTCCGCCACGTACAGGGTTACTTCAGACACGGTGAATGCTCCTCCAACAACTGACGAATGGCCGGGATCAGATCGGTCGCCGCCAATCCCCGGCCCGAGCGACCGACCTGGGCACCGGCACTGGCGTGCAGCCAGACCGCCAGGCACGCGGCCTCGAAGCCTTCCATGCCCTGGGCCAGCAAGGCCCCGACCACACCCGCCAGCACATCCCCCAGACCGGCGGTGGCCATGGCCGGATGGCCCTGGCTGCAAACCGCCAGGCGACCGTCCGGGCTGGCGATCAGGCTGCCGGCGCCCTTGAGGATCACCGTTGCGCTGTATTTCCGGCTCAAGGCATGGGCCGCCGCCGGGCGATCGGCCTGCACCTGGGCGGTGGATATCTCCAACAGGCGCGCCGCCTCGCCCGGGTGCGGGGTGATGACGCACTGCTCAGGCAAACGGACATCACCGCTGCTCAGCAGGTTCAGTGCATCGGCATCCCATACTTGCGGCAGTGGCGCATTGGCCGCCGCCGACAACAGGCTGCGCCCCCAGGCAGCCTGGCCCAGGCCCGGCCCGACCACCAGCACGCTGGCCTGCTGGAGCAAGCCCATCAATTGGTTCGCCGAATGGGTGCCCTGCACCATCACTTCCGGTAAACGCATCAGCGCGGCGGACACATGCTCACTGCGGGTCGCCAGCGAAACCATGCCCGCCCCACAGCGCAGGGCGCTTTCGGCACTCATCTGGATAGCGCCGCCGAAGCCGCGGTCGCCGCCAATCAACAACACATGACCGAACTTGCCTTTGTGGGAAGTGGCGGCACGAGGTGTCAGACGAGGCAGATTGTGGGGCAGGAGCAATCGGGCACAGGCCGGTGCCGTTTCAACGATATCCGGGTCGGCGTGCAGGTCATTGAACACCAGCTCACCGACCCGGTCCGCCGCTTCGCCGGTGAACAACCCCAGTTTCAAACCAATGAAGGTCACGGTCAGGTCGGCCGCCACCGCCGTGCCCAGCACCCGGCCGGTGTCGGCGCACAACCCCGAAGGGATATCCACCGCCGCGACCGGCAGGCCGCTGACATTGATCGTATCGATGGCCTGCACATAAGGCTCGCGCACATCGCCATTCAGGCCGGTGCCGAGCAGCGCGTCCAATAGCACGCCGCGCAACTCGGCCTCATCCGACCACGGCTCCATCGGCACGCCCACCGCCACGGCCTCGGCATGGGCATTGGCGGCGTCCCCCTGCAATCGCCGGGGCTCGCCCACCGTCAGTACCCGTACCGACCAGCCGGCGCGCCGGGCCAGGGTCGCGACCAGGTAGCCATCGCCGGCATTGTTGCCATGGCCGGCCAGCACGGTCAGCTCGCGGGCGTCAGGCCAGCGTCGGACGATCGCTCGCCAGGTGGCGCGGGCAGCGCGCTGCATCAATTCGAAACCGGCGGTGCCTGCCGCGATCAGTTGAGCATCGAGGGCCCGGACCTGCGCGGCGCTGTACAGCGCGTCGGGAAAATCATCTTTAGTGTGCGGCATGCGTCTTCGGGCTCCGATGTCTGGCAGAATTATACGCATCTCAGCTCCGGTTTCTCTCGCCTCATGCCTGCCATTCCCACAGACTTCCTCGCCCTCGCCCAATCCATCAAGGAATGGGGCCGCGAGCTGGGTTTCCAGCAGGTCGGCATCAGCGGCCTGGACCTGGCCGAGCATGAACAACACCTGCAACGCTGGCTCGAAGCCGGTTACCACGGCGAAATGGACTATATGGGCGCCCATGGCAGCAAACGCTCGCACCCCGAGGAACTGGTGCCGGGCACGCTGCGGGTGGTTTCCCTGCGCATGGATTACTTGCCGGGCGATACGCAAATGGCGCAATTGCTCGGCCAACCGGAAAAAGCCTACGTCTCGCGTTATGCGTTGGGCCGCGATTACCACAAATTGATCCGTAAACGCGTGCAGCAATTGGCGGAAAAAATTCAGGCGGTCATCGGCCCCTTTGGCTACCGCGCCTTTGTCGACAGCGCACCGGTGCTGGAAAAAGCCATCGCCGAACAGGCCGGCCTGGGCTGGATCGGTAAAAACACCCTGGTGTTGAACCGCAAGGCCGGCAGCTATTTCTTCCTGAGCGAGCTGTTTGTCGACCTGCCGCTGCCCATCGACCCGCCCCACGGCACTGAGCATTGCGGAAAATGCACCGCATGCCTGGACATCTGTCCTACGAATGCCTTCGTCGGCCCCTACGTGCTCGATGCTCGCCGTTGTATTTCCTACCTGACCATCGAGCTGAAAAGCGCCATTCCTGAAGAGCTGCGGCCACTGATCGGCAATCGGGTGTTCGGCTGTGACGACTGCCAGATCGTCTGCCCGTGGAACCGCTTTGCCCGACCATCCGGGGAAAGCGACTTCAAGCCGCGGCACAACCTGGACAATGCCGGGCTGGCCGAGCTGTTCATGTGGGACGAAGAGAAATTCCTCAGCAGCACCGAAGGCTCACCGTTGCGCCGTGCCGGTTACGAGCGCTGGCTGCGTAACCTGGCGGTGGGCCTGGGCAATGCGCCGTCAACCATTCCCGTGCTGCAAGCGCTGGAGGCGCGACGCGACTATCCGTCAGAGTTGGTGCGCGAGCACGTAGCGTGGGCGTTGCGCCAACATGCCGAGCGTCAGACCTCGTCGTTGTAGACGAACTTCGGCATTTCCCAGTGAAAGCGAATCGCCAGGAGCCGCAGCAGGAAACCGCCGAACAAGGTGATGAGGATCGCCTGCTCGTTCGGCAGTTGCAGGAAGACACACACCAGATAACACCACGCCGCGGCAAACGAGACGCTGGCGTAGAGTTCGCGACGGAAGATCAGCGGAATATCGTTGCAGAAGATGTCCCGCAGGATGCCACCGAACACTCCGGTGATCACCCCACTGACCGATGCCACCAGCATGCCATGGCCCATTTCCAGGGCCGTCATGCAGCCGATCAGGGTGAACGCCACCAGACCTACGGCGTCGAGCACCAGAAACAGCGAACGTAAATGACGCATCCAGCGCGCCAGGAACACCGTCAGCATCGCCGCCGCGGTGGTCAGCACCAGGTACTCCGGGTGCTTGACCCAGGTGAGCGGGTAATGACCGAGCAGCACGTCGCGCACCGAGCCGCCACCCAACGCCGTGACACAGGCGATCAGCACCACGCCGAACCAGTCCATGCCCCGCCGCCCGGCAGACAAGGCGCCGGTCATGGCTTCGGCGGTGATGGCGATCAGATAAAGCATCAGCAACATGATGGCGGTCCTTGCAGGAAGGCGCGCAGTCTAGCCAGTTTGGACAGGCACCAAAAGAGGGCAAGACAACGATCCCTGCCTAAACACCAGCCCCCTGTGGCGAGGGAGCTTGCTCCCGCTCGGCTGCGCAGCAGTCGCAAACCGGACAATGCGGTCTACCTGAAGGACTGTCGGGGCCTGCTTCGCAGGCCAGCGGGAGCAAGCTCCCTCGCCACACAAGCAATCCCGCCCATCACCGGGGTGCCGGTTAGAACTTGATGAAATGCTTGCGGTAATGCTGCAACTCGGCAATGGACTCGCGGATGTCGTCCAGGGCCAGGTGGGTGCTGCCCTTCTGGAAACTGTCGCGCACTTCTGGTGCCCAGCGGGCGGCCAGCTCCTTGAGGGTGGAGACGTCAAGGTTGCGGTAGTGGAAGTAGCTTTCCAGGGATTTCATGTGGGTATAAAGGAAGCGACGATCCTGGCAGATGCTGTTGCCGCAGATCGGCGACTTGCCCTTGGGCACCCACTGTTCCAGGAAAGCGAGGGTCTGGGCCTCGGCCTCGGCCATGCTGATCTTGCTCTCGCGCACCCGCTGGGTCAGGCCCGAGCCGCCGTGCTGGCGCGTGTTCCACTCGTCCATGCCGGCCAGGACTTCGTCGCTGTGGTGGATCGCGATCACCGGGCCTTCGGCCAGGGTGTTGAGGTCACTGTCGGTGACGATGGTGGCCATTTCGATGATGACGTCGGTGTCAGGGTTCAGACCGGTCATTTCCAAGTCGATCCAGATCAGGTTCTGCGGGTTTTGCATAGGGAAGCTCCTCGGCGTAGCCACGCAGTTTAGCTTAGGCAGGCCCTTGGGCGTGCTAAACTCGCCGCCGTTTTACCCTATTCGCTGCATTTCTTCATACGGAACACCCATGGCCAAACGCCAACTCAATCGTCGTCAGAACTGGCGCATCGAAAAGATCCAGGGCGAGCGCGCCGCCCGCGCCGCCAAACGCGAATCCAGTGCTGTCGAAGCCCTGGAGGGTGGCGACCTGGGCCCTGAACAGACCGGCCTGGTGATCGCCCACTTCGGCGTGCAGGTCGAGGTCGAGGCCCAGGAAGGCGAACTGGCCGGCCAGGTGTTCCGCTGCCACTTGCGGGCCAACCTGCCGGCGCTGGTGACGGGCGACCAGGTGGTCTGGCGGGCCGGCAACCAAGGCATCGGCGTGATCGTCGCGCAGTTGCCGCGCCACACCGAGCTGTGCCGGCCGGACAGCCGAGGCCAGCTCAAGCCCGTGGCCGCCAACGTCGACATGATCGTCATCGTGTTCGCCCCGTTGCCCGAGCCCCACGCCAACCTGATCGACCGTTACCTGGTGGCCGCCGAACACGCGGGTATCCGTCCGTTGCTGCTGCTCAACAAGTTCGACCTGATCGACGAACACAACGCCCCGGCGCTGAACGCCCTGCTATCGGTCTATCGGGATCTGGGTTACCCGGTGCTGGAGGTCTCGGCCCATCACGGCAACGGCATGGAGCAGTTGCAACAACAACTGGACGGGCGTATCAGTGTGTTCGTCGGCCAGTCTGGCGTCGGCAAGTCTTCGCTGGTCAACAGCCTGCTGCCGGAAGTCGAAACGCGCGTCGGGCCGTTGTCCGAGCTGTCCGGCCAGGGCACCCACACCACCACCACCGCGCGGCTGTTCCACTTCCCTGGCGGCGGTGAATTGATCGACTCGCCGGGTATCCGCGAATTCGGCCTGGGCCACGTCAGCCGGGCCGATGTCGAAGCCGGGTTCATCGAGTTCAACGAGCTGATCGGCACCTGCCGCTTCCGCGACTGCAAGCACGACCGCGAACCCGGTTGCGCCCTGCTCAAGGCCCTGGAAGAAGGTCGCGTGCATCAGCAACGGATGAACAGCTACCGCTCGATCATCGCCAGCCTGCCGGAAAGCAGTTACTGATCTGAAAGGAAGGGAAGCCGGACACAGTTGTGGCGAGGGGATTTATCCCCGCTGGGGCGCGAAGCGCCCCCTCCCTTTCGTCCCCCTGTAGGCATAGGGGGCTGCTACGCAGCCCAACAGGGATAAATCCCCTCGCCACAGGTCCATCGACAAACCTTCAGGTCACTGCGCCGGCGGCGCGGCCGGTTTCGGCGCGGCATCGTCGAACAGGTTCAGCCGCTCGCGCAGCTCGTGGGCCGGTACGGGTTGCTGGTCAGCCGGCAACGCATTCGGATCGACCGCCGCGCCAGGTGTGGAGGTCGGAGCAGGCGCTTCACCCGGCGCCCCCTCGCCTGGAACCGGATCGGGCGCCGGATCGTCGGTTTGCGAGCCCTCGATGGCTTTCTGCGCCTTCTTGGTCAATACCACGATATCGATACGCCGGTTGACCGGGTTGAACGGGTCTTTGCGGTCGAACAGCGCCGAAGACGCATAACCGACCACCCGCGCCACCTGCTCGTCCGGATAGCTGCCGGCCACCAGGGCACGACGGGCCGCGTTGGCGCGGTTGGCGGACAGCTCCCAGTTACCGTAGTCACCCTTGCCGATGTAGGGTTTGGCATCGGTATGGCCACTGATGCTGATCTTGTTCGGCACCGCCTTGATGGTGTCGGCCATGGCCAGCAGGATGTCCTCGAAATACGGCTTCAGGCGCGCGCTGCCGGAGTCGAACATCGGCCGGTTCTCGGCGTCCATGATCTGGATGCGCAAGCCGTTCGGGGTGATTTCGAACAGGATCTGGTCCTTGAACTTCTGCAGTTGCGGGTTCTCTTCGACCTTGTTCTGCAATTCCTGCAACAGCAGTTCCAGGCGCTCGCGCTCGACCTGTTCGGCCATGCCTTCGACCTGCTCGGCATCCACCGTCACCTTGTCAGGCTGGGGCTGGGACTTGACCTCAGGGTTGAGGGTGTTTTCCGGGGCCAGGGTCGGCGAGCCGCCCAGGTCGATGATGTAGGGCGTGCCGCTTTCGGAAAAGCCGACCGGGTCCTTGAAGTAACCGGCGATGGCGATCTTCTGCTCCGGGGTCGCCGTGGACAGCAACCACAGCACCAGGAAGAACGCCATCATCGCCGTGGCGAAGTCGGCAAAGGCAATTTTCCAGGCACCGCCATGGTGCCCGCCGGCAATGCGCTTGACGCGCTTGACGATGATCGGCTGGTTATTTTCCATGACTTAGCGACCGCGAACCGCTTGTTCCAGTTCGGCGAAGCTTGGACGGTGCGCCGGGTACAGGACCTTGCGACCGAACTCCACCGCCAACGATGGCGGCATGCCCGAGGCCGAGGCCACCAGGGACGCCTTGATGGCTTCATAGACGTTGAGCTCTTCCTTGGCATCATGGGCCAGGGAATGGGCCAGCGGACCGAAGAAACCGTACGCGGCCAAAATACCGAAGAAGGTACCCACCAGTGCCGCACCCACGTGCAGGCCGATGGATTTCTGGTCGCCATCGCCCAGGGACGCCATGGTCACCACGATCCCCAATACCGCCGCGACGATACCGAAGCCAGGCATGCCGTCGGCGATGCCGTTGACCGCGTGGGAGGGGTGTTCCAGGTCTTCCTTGAGACTGTACAGCTCCATATCGAACAGGCCTTCGAGCTCATGGGGCGCCATGTTGCCGGACGACATGATGCGCAGGTAATCGCAGATGAACGCCGTCATGCGGGCGTCCTTGAGCACAGCCGGGTACTTGGCGAAAATCGGGCTGGCGGCGGCGTCTTCGATGTCGCCTTCGATCGCCATCATGCCTTCGCGGCGGCTCTTGTTGAGGATCTCGTAGATCAGCCCCAGCACCTCGAGATAGAAGGTGTGGCTAAAGCGCGAACTGAACATGCCCAAAGATTTCTTGAGCACGTGCATCGTCATATAGCCAGGGTTGGCCTGCAGAAATGCACCGAGGGCCGCGCCACCGATAATCAACACCTCGAAGGGTTGGATCAGGGCGGCAATCTTGCCATGGGAGAGCACGTATCCGCCGAGCACGCTCGCGAACACGACAATGATGCCGATAATTTTAGCCATAGATAGAAAGTACTTATTTAAGTCGGGTTCAAGGTCATATTCGGAAGCTGAAAAATCTCTTCTTCTACTTATCGGCAAAACTGCGCCAGACTATAGGCTGTTCTGGCGAAAAGCCAATTTGCCCCGTTCCGGGCGTAGAGAATTCATACGATGATCACGTCCAGCCATGACTAACGAAACCAAGGTTCCAACGCCCCGACCGACCACCCTCGAAGGTTGGGTGAAGCTGCTCGAAGGCGTGCATCTGCCGGTGCCCCAGGCCAGCCACGACCTGGTCTGCAAGGCCCTCGCCGACAGCCGTCGCTCCTTGCGCGACATTGCCGACCTGATGCAGGACAGCCCCGCCCTGGCCCTGAGCGTCATCCGCGAGGCCAACCATCACACCCATGGCAGCCTCGCAGAACCTGCGGAAAACCTCGAAGTGGCCATCAACCGCCTCGGCCTCAAGCGTACCGAGGAGTTGCTCGCCCGCCTGCCGTCGTTGCCGGAGCATGAAATACCCATCGCCTTGCGCCAGTTGCAATTGATCAGCCAGCACGCCACGCAACAGGCCAATGGTTTTTTTGCCAGCCGCCTGGCGCGGCTGTGGCAAGACATACACTGGGGCAGCCTGTTGTTCCTGGCACCGCTCTGGCCCCTGGCCCTGACCCATCCACGCTTGCTCGGGGAATGGGAACTGCGGGTCGTTCATAAAGGCGAGCCCGCGCCCAAGGTAGAGCGCGAACTGTTCGGTGTCAGCCTGCTGGAAATCTGCCTGGCGCTGGTGGAAACCTGGCGTTTGCCCATCTGGGTGGCGCAAGGTTATCGCCTGCTGCTCAATGAACGCCGCGAGCTGGGGAAAGTCCTGCGCATCGCCCGGGACAGCGAACACCCCCTGCGCCAGCAGAATCGCCTGGACGACGACCCGATCCTGCGACGCTGGCTCAACCAGCCGGCCAACACCGTATTGCTGGCCAACGGCCTGGCACTTGCCGCACAACAGGCCTGGGACAGCCCCGCGCTCACCCGCTGGCAGTACCTCACCAGTTTGTATCTGCAGATGTCGATGGATGAGGTCCAGCAACAGCTGCACCAACAAGCGGCCAACAGCGCCCACCATCACGCCATGCCGGACCTCTGGCACCCGGCCGTGGCGCTGATCTGGCCCTCGGGCAGCCGCCGCATCCACCCCGGCTTGCTGCCCGCCGCCCCGCCCAGCGCCCAAGACCTGAGCCAGTGGCGCAAGCAATGCTCCGCCATGCTGGTGGAGCCGAGCCCCTTCCGCAACGCCATGCACCTGACCACCTCGGCACGGGACGTCCTGGTGGCCTGTGGCATGCGCCGAGTGATGATCCTGATGGCCGACCGCAGCCAGGCCAGCGTGCGCGTACACCAGACCGCCGGCCTGCCCAAGGAAGCCGCGGCCATGAGCTTTACCATCAGCCAGAGCAAAATATTGCAACGGTTACTGGCCCAGCAGGCCCAGGTTCGCCTGAACCCGGACAACAACGCGCAGTTTTCGGCACTACTGCCGCCGGGCCTGCGCAGCCTGTTCCGGGGTGAGCACCTGCTGTTGCGCTCACTGACCTGCAATGGCCGGGTGATCATGCTGGTGGTGGTGGACCAGGGCGGCGGGCCGTTCTCGGATATCACCGTGCAAGCCTTCGGCAAAACCGTGCAATGCATCGAACGGGCCCTGCATACCTTTACCAACCGCGGTCGCTGAACTTGCTACAATCCTTTCCCTTTGCGCCCCTGGAGACCTCACATGCCTGACTTCTCTGGCTTGCCGCTGGTGATCGAGCCGAGCGAACTGCTGCCGCGCCTCGACGCCCGCGAACTGATTCTGGTCGACCTGACCAGCGCCGCGCGCTACAGCACCGGGCACATCCCCGGCGCACGTTTCGTCGACCCCAAACGCACCCAGCTCGGCCAGCCGCCGGCACCGGGCCTGTTGCCGACCAAAACCGACCTGGAAACCCTGTTCGGCGAGCTTGGGCATAACCCGGACGCGGTCTACGTGGTCTACGACGACGAAGGCGGCGGCTGGGCCGGGCGCTTTATCTGGCTACTGGACGTGATCGGCCACTCGAACTATCACTACCTCGACGGCGGCCTGCTGTCCTGGCTGGACGAAGGCCTGCCAATGTCCGTGGATGTTCCGGCACCGGTTGCCGGCCCGGTGCCGCTGACGCTGCACGATGCCCCTACCGCCACCCGCGAATACCTGCAAAGCCGCCTCGGTGCCGCCGACCTGGCCATCTGGGATGCGCGCGGCCCGCTGGAATACTCCGGCGAGAAAGTCGTCGCAGCCAGGGGCGGACATATTCCAGGGGCGGTCAATTTCGAATGGACCGCCGGCATGGACCCGGCGCGCAACCTGCGCATTCGCAAGGATATGCCGCAGATCCTCGAACGATTGGGCATCACGCCCGACAAAGAAATCATCACCCACTGCCAGACTCACCACCGCTCTGGCTTCACCTACCTGGTGGCCAAGGCGCTCGGTTATCCACGCGTCAAAGGCTATGCCGGTTCCTGGGGCGAATGGGGCAACCATCCCGACACGCCCATCGAGCTTTGAAGGTTCTTAAGGACAGTTAATGAAAAACCGTTTGTTCATCCTCACTCAATACCTGCTGCCCCACCACCTGCTGTCGCGGTTGGCCGGCTGCATTGCCGAATGCCGCGTGCGCTGGTTCAAGAATGCCTTCACCGCGTGGTTCGCCAAGCGCTATCAAGTGGACATGTCCCAGGCCCTGGTGGAAGACCTGACCGCGTATGAGCATTTCAACGCCTTCTTCACTCGCGCCCTGAAAGACGGCGCGCGGCCGCTGGACGAGACCCCTGGGGCTATCCTCAGCCCCGCCGACGGCGCCGTCAGCCAGCTCGGCCCGATCGAGCACGGCCGGGTGTTCCAGGCCAAGGGCCATAGCTTCAGCGTGCTGGAGCTGCTGGGCGGTGACGCGGCCAACGCAGCGCCGTTCATGGGCGGCGATTTCGCCACCATCTACCTGTCCCCCAAGGACTACCACCGCGTGCACATGCCATTGGCCGGCACCCTGCGGGAGATGGTCTACATCCCCGGGCGGATTTTCTCGGTCAACCAGACCACCGCCGAAAACGTTCCGGAGCTGTTCGCCCGCAACGAGCGCGTAGCGTGCATTTTCGACACCGAGCGCGGGCCGATGGCCGTGGTGCTGGTGGGCGCGATGATCGTGGCCTCCATCGAGACCGTCTGGGCCGGGCTGGTGACGCCACCCAAGCGTGAGCTGAAAACCTTCCGTTACGACGAAGCCGCCCGCGCGCCGATCCATCTGGAAAAAGGCGCCGAACTGGGACGTTTCAAACTGGGTTCGACCGCCATCGTGCTGTTCGGTCCAGGCCAGGTGAAATGGGCCGAAGACCTGGTAGCCGGGTCGCCCGTGCAGATGGGCCAGGGCCTGGCGCTGCCCAAAGGCTGAGTAAAAGATCAATGTGGGAGATTCTATGGTGCAGGGCTACCCCCTAAATGCCTTTCGGTAAATATTCGCTCTGATTCTTCAGCAGGGCGAATACCACTCGGGCAAGCTTGCGGGCCAGTGCTACTAATGCTTCGGTTGTGCTGAGTCCCCGGGCCCTTAGTGCCTCATAAAAACCCTTCCATGCCGCTGTGCGCCTCGCCGACATCGCGGCGTTATGCATCAATCGACGGGCCTCTGGGTCACCTCGCTTAGACAGGCAGCGGCGTCCCTTCTTTTTCCCTGAGTCCGATATACGCAGGTCTAGCCCCAGAAAAGCGATGAAGGCATCGGCATTTCTGAAATCCCCACGCTGAAACGACGTGAGCAAAC
>NZ_FMTK01000013.1:0-167270 GCF_900100025.1 Pseudomonas sp. NFACC56-3
GCTCCCACAATGAGGCGGTGGTGGGCGCAAATGCTGTGGACATTGCGCTCAAAAACTGTGGGAGCGAGCTTGCTCGCGATAGCGGAGTGTCAGTTTGCAAAGATGTTGAATATGCCACCGCTATCGCGAGCAAGCTCGCTCCCACAGGAGGGGCCTGTGTAAACCCGGCAGCGACAAAAAAGCCCCGGCAACCGCAAGGCTGCCGGGGCTTTTCTTTAGGCTTGCCTCAGATCACTGTTCGGCAACCTTGTTCTGGCGCTTGTTGATCTCATCGATCAGGCGCTTGGCCAGGGCCGGGTAGTTTTCGTCGAAGTGATGGCCACCGGGCAGCTTGATGACTTCGCCCACGGCGGTCTTGTCGGTGCAGCCACTTTCGTCGGCTTCTTCACCGCCGTAGATGCACACCACTTTCTCGGCTGGCAGCTTGGCCATTTCCGGGCCGGTGGCGGCTTCGGTGCCGGCGTTGCCGAGCCAGCCTTCGACTTCGATCTCGAAGCTGCCGGTGCGGGCGAAGGCCAGCAGGATGATCGCATCGACTCGTTGTTGCTCGGTGGCCGGCAGGCGATTGTAGATGGCCGGCAATACGTCGGCGCCGAAGGAGTAGCCGGTCAGGATGAAGCGCTTGGTGCCCCAGATCTGCCGGTAGTGCTGCATCAGCTCAGTCAGGTCCGCCGCGCTCTGCTCCGGGCTCTTGTGTTGCCAGTAGTAGCGCAGGGTGTCGATGCCGACCACCGGGTAGCCGATCTTGGCCATTTCATCGGCCACGTCGCGGTCCAGGTCGCGCCAGCCGCCATCTCCGGAGAGAAACAGGGTGACGGTGTCCCGTGTCTGGCTGGCCGGGACTTCCACTACTGGAATGCTCAGGCCGCCCTTGGCCTTGTCAGTGCCCACCAGGATCTTGCGCAATTCGTTATTCAGCACTTGCGGCAGGTTGATGTCGTAGTCGCTGATGCTGGTCTCGGCATTCGATTGGTCGCGTACGAAACCGGCGCTGGTGTCGTCGGGGTTATCGTTCCAAGCCACCAGCCAATGGCCGTGGGTTGCCTTTTTAGGCAGCAGGTGGGTGCAGCCGGGTTTTTCCAGGGCCAGGTCCACTGAAACGGCCTTGGCCTTGTCGTCCTTCTGTTCAGCCAGCCAGCGCCAGGCCAGCACAGCGCCAGGGCCGATGCCGCTGACCAGCGTGGCCGGGCCTTGGAGCTCTCTCAGGCCGGCCTGCAGGGCCCGGCCTTGCAACATGCAGTCCTTGGGCAGGATCACCTGGACGATCTGCGCCGAGCCGCTGCGGCTGAGGGTCGTCAATTGCGTGTCGTTGAGTTTCTGGTCTTCATTGACGGCCACCAGCACCCGGGCGCGTGCCTTGGTACCGGGAGTGACCCGGGTCAGCGCTGCGCCATCGGCGGGCGCCAGTTGTTCCAGGGTCGGTTGCGGGGCCGGGCGGTTCCAGTACCAGTACCCGCCACCGAGAATCACCGCCAGCACCAACAGGGCGGCCACTACATATCGCCAGGAGCGTTGCATCATCAGCGTTTCACCAGTCCGGTCAGGCCGCCCGCAATCAGGGCGGCAGTATCGGCCAGCGCCACCAGCGGATCGAGTCCGGCGGGCACGGCCATGTAACGAGGTTCCCAGTCAGGCTGGAATTTGTCTTTGAAGCGGCGCAGCCCCTGGAAGTTATAGAGCTGCTCTCCACGGCGGAACACCATCGAGCCCAGGCGTTGGGTCAGCGGCGCACCGCGTCGCGGTTGCAGGCCCGACAGCGGGACCATGCCGAGGCTGAAGCGGGCGTAATCATGGTTTTTATAATGCTGGATGAGGCCGACCATCATGAATTCCATGGTCAGTTTCGGCGCCTCGGGGTGGGCGCGCATCAGATCGAGGCTGGCCAGTTCGTGGCTGTGGGTTTCCAACAGGTTGGCGAACGCCACCGGCCGGCCCTCGAAACGAATCACCGCGATGCGGAAATGCTTGAGGTAGTCATCGCTGAAACGCCCCAGGGAGAAACCTTTTTCCCGCACGTTCTTGCCAGTCAGCCAGGCATCGGAAATGACCTTGAGCTCATCCATCGGCGCCTGGCCCGGTTCGTGGATCTCCAGCGACAGGCCGTCACGGGTGCCGCGGTTCCAGGTGTAGCGCAAGTCCTTCATCTCTTTGCCCTTGGCTTCGAGATCGAAACGCTTGAGGTCGACCCGTGCTTCCTCGCCCAGCTTGATGGCCGTCAGGCCGATGTCCATGTAGTACGGCAGGTTTTCGGCGCGCACTTGGTAGAACACGGGACGGGCGTGGTAGATGTCGCACAGGTCGCGGAACTGCCAGATCATTTCGGCCCGTTGCTGGGTCGGACCGATCGGGTCATACAGCGCCACCAGGCTGCGACCACGGCGGGCATACATCAGGAACGCCTCGTCGTTGGGGTGGAACAGCAGCGCCTTGTCACCGGTCAGGGCCAGGCCGCCGTCGGGTTGCGAGGAGGTCATGAGAATCGTCTTGGCCCGCTCCAGTTCCTCTGCCGTCGGCAGATGGATCACCGGACGCGCGGTGCGCAGCAGCCAGGTCAGGGATACCACCACCAGCAGCACCGCGGCGCCCAATAGCGAGCGCAGACCGCGAGGGGCGTCGGCATCGAGGGTGAACTGCCACCACAGTTGATGACTGTAGGGCACGTCCTGATAGGCAAACAGCAGCAGCCAGATCGACGCGCCGAGCACGCAGAGGCTGGCGATCAGGAACAGCGGGGAAAACGGCAGTTCAGTCAGGCGGCTCGGACGATAAAAGGAGCGTCGGAATACCGCCAGCAGGGCGGCCGTCAGGGTCAGTAGCGTGGCTTCTTCCCAGTCGAAGCCCTTGAGCAGCGAGAGCAGGGCGCCCACCAGCAGCAGAACCGTGGTCAGCATCCAGGCGGCCGACAGGCGACGGCGCAGGCCCTGGGCGAGCAACAGGCACAACACGCCCACCAGGCTGGCGCCCAAGTGTGACGCGTCGACCAAGCGATGAGGGATCAGAAAACCGATGTGTTCCAGGCGAGTGTCGATCTCCGGTGTCACGCCGGAAAACAGCAGCACCACGCCGGAGAGGAACACCAGCACCGCCAGGATCGGCGCGGCGAAACCCGATGCCGCCCGCAGGCTCTGGCGCGTCAGGAACAGCCGTTGCGCCTCGTTGATCAGCAGCAACACGCAGGCCACCAGCATCGGCAGCAGCACGTAGATCAAGCGATACAGCAACAGCGCGGCGGCCAGCGGTGCGGCGCCGAGTTTGTCGGCAAACGCGGCCAACAGGATCGCCTCGAATACCCCGACCCCACCCGGTACATGGCTGAGTACGCCGGCAGCCAGGGCCAGCAGGTACACCAGCAGGAACGCGCCGAACGGCGGTGCCTCGGGCAGCAACAGATACAACACGGTGGCGGCTGCGGCGACATCCAGCGCGGTGATCACCAGTTGCAGGAAGGTCAGGCGTCGACCCGGCAGGCGCAGCGTGCGACGACCGGCCTTTACCAGAAGGCTGTCCCGATGCGGCTGTTCCGGCAGGCGTCGGCGGTAAATGCCGATGGCCAATACGCTGGTGAGCAGCAGCACCGCCACGGAAATGGCCCCCAGCAAGGCGGCAGGCAAGTGCAGCGCGGCAGACGCGGCGGGCAGGTTGCTGAGTGTCGCCAGGGCCGCCAACGGCGGCAACGCGCAGCCCAGGGACAGGCTGGCGAACAGCGTCATATGGGCGACATCCGATGCCCCCAGGCCATGGCGCGCATACAAGCGGTAGCGAACCGACCCTCCCGACAGCAGCGACAGGCCAATGGCATTACCGATGGCGAACGCGGTGAACCCGCCCAGGATCATGGTTTGTGGCGGCAGCGTCACACCGGCGTAACGGCTGGCGGACCATTCATAGCCCAGAAGAATGATGAAGCCGACGACCGTGGCGGCGATCGCACCCAGCAGGGCGGGTCGGGGCACTTCAAGAATCGAGTCGTGCAGAGCGTATAGATCGAGCTCGCTCAGCAGATGGCGGCAAGCAATCAATGCAATCGCAAACAGCAGCAGCGTGACCGCGAGGCCAATGGGCTGGCGGTACTGGCTGATCCGATCCAGCCAGCGCAGTCGCTCGGCTTTGATCGGTTGTGTCGCAGTAACGGGGTCTTGCGGGTCAGACGAGTGGGCGCGCATCAATCACCTCTTGAGCCATGCGCGACAGGATGGGGGTATCCAGCCAAGTTACCAATCCCCGCGAAGGAAAATAATTACAAAATCTTTGTAATGTAGAGCTTTTTTCGCCAGACACAAAAAAGGCCACTCTTTCGAGCAGCCTTTCTTGGTGTTTGGTTGCGGGAGCCGGATTTGAACCGACGACCTTCGGGTTATGAGCCCGACGAGCTACCAGACTGCTCCATCCCGCGTCTGTGTGGCGGCATTCTACAGGCGAACGCCCGAGTGTCAACCGTTAAAAGATGCCGGGGCCAAATAAACGGCCGATCCGTCCCTTGCCTTCCTAAATGCGCGGAATCAAAGGGAAATTGTCCTACAACTTGCAGCGAGCAGGGGGGAGCAGGCAGCGAGTCTCTGATCGTGTGGTCAAAAACAAGCACGCACAAAAAAGGCCACTCTTTCGAGTAGCCTTTTTTGATGTTTGGTTGCGGGAGCCGGATTTGAACCGACGACCTTCGGGTTATGAGCCCGACGAGCTACCAGACTGCTCCATCCCGCGTCTGTGTGGCGGCATTCTACAGAGGATCGAGCCGCTGTCAACCCCGGCGTCACAAAAACCTGTTCCGCTTCAAGTGCTTAGCCGTGCGTGTGGGCATTGTGACGAGGCTGTGACGCAGGCCTGGCAAGGGCTGAAGCTCTATGGGAGGGGATGTTGCGATTGAAGAAGTAAATTTATGTAGGTGTTTTCAGAGCCCGACGAAGGATCTTTCAAACTACTGGTGCTATATACAGGTGCCGGTGCGATACTGGTGGCCCGATTCGTCCCGCACCCTGTTTTTCTATGACTCAACGTAAAATCATCCATGTCGACTGTGACTGTTTCTATGCCGCTATCGAGATGCGCGATGATCCGCGGCTGGCCGGCAAGCCCATGGCGGTGGGGGGCTCGGCGGATCGACGGGGTGTGATTGCCACCTGCAACTACGAAGCGCGGGCCTACGGCGTGCGCTCGGCCATGTCTTCCGGCCACGCCTTGAAGCTCTGTCCGGACCTCACCATCGTCAAGCCACGGATGGAGGCCTATCGGGAAGCGTCGAAGGAAATTCATACGATTTTCAGCGATTACACCGACCTGATCGAGCCGCTGTCCCTGGACGAGGCCTACCTGGACGTCTCTGCCAGTGCCCATTTCGGCGGCAGCGCCACCCGTATCGCCCAGGACATTCGCCGACGTGTTTCCAACCAGTTGCACATCACTGTGTCCGCCGGCGTCGCGCCGAACAAGTTCCTGGCCAAGATCGCCAGTGACTGGAAAAAGCCCAACGGATTGTTTGTCATCACCCCGGACCAGGTCGAGGATTTTGTCTCGGCCCTGCCGGTCAGCAAGCTCCACGGTGTAGGCAAGGTCACCGCCGATAAGCTGAACCGGCTCGGTATCGTCGATTGCCTGCAGTTGCGTCAGTGGGACAAGCTGGCGCTGGTGCGCGAATTCGGCAGTTTCGGTGAGCGGCTCTGGAGCCTGGCCCGTGGGATCGATGAGCGTCTGGTGCACAACGACAGCCGACGGCAGTCCATCAGCGTCGAGAACACCTACGATGTCGACTTGCCCGACCTGGTGAGTTGTCTCGACAAACTGCCGGAACTGATGGAAACCCTCAAAGGGCGCATGGCACGGATCGACAGCAGTTATCGACCGGGCAAGCCGTTCGTCAAAGTGAAGTTCCACGATTTCACCCAGACCACACTGGAACAGGCCGGGGCAGGGCGGGACCTGGGCAGTTATCAGTTGCTGCTGACCCAGGCGTTCAACCGGGGCGGCAAGCCGGTGCGGTTATTGGGGATCGGGGTGCGGCTGGAAGATTTGCGGGGAGGGTTCGAGCAGTTGGAGTTGTTTGAGCGGTGAGACTGCTTGGCTGAATGCCTTGTCTTGCTCTTGTGGCGAGGGAGCTTGCTCCCGCTGGGGCTGTAGGAGCTGCCGAAGGCTGCGATCTTTTGATCTTTCGCTTGAGACTCAAGTGTCTGGGGAAAGATCGCAGCCTCGCTTCGCTCGACAGCTCCTACAGGTCCAGTGGGAGCAAAGGGGATTTCAGTCAGTGCCAGGATCGGCCACCAACCGCCCGCCATCCTTGGTCAGGGCTTTCATGAATTCGGTCTGCAACTCCGGATCGTTGCGTGTCAGTTCGATCAGGCTCTGTTCCAGTTCGCTGGCCTCTTCTTCAAGTCCCAGCTCCGACAGGCGCTTGACCCGATGAACCCACTGGCTCACCTCGTCATCTTCCAGGTCGTCGTAGATCAATGCATGAGCTTCCACCAGCTTGCTGCGCAAGGTGCTGCTGATGCTCAGGGATGAATCGGTGTGCACTTCCTCCTGGGCATCCGTCACGCTGATCTGCAGTTTGCCGAACTGGCTCAGGTCCTGCTCGGCGAACGGGCTTTCCAGCAGGTTCAGGCGCAGCACGCCGTTACGGTCAGTGCTCAGCTCGAAGGTCTGCCGGGCGGCCTTGACCTCCACCGGGCGTTCGCTCCAGGGCAGGCTCGAGTGTTCCGTGCGCTTGTCGCGCTGGACTTCGTCGATGCCCGCCAGATTCTGCTGGGCACGGCCATGGGAGGGGACGTTCATGAACGGGTTGAGCCCGGCGAAACCGTAGCTGATCCAGTCATGGGTCGCCGTGTCCGGCAGGTTGCCGAGGGCGAACACATTGACCACGTTCGCACCGATGCCAGCCACCACGGCCACCGCGCCCAGGGGAATCTCGTAGATCTCCCGCCAGGGTTGGTACGGTGTGTAGCGATCGTAATGGCGGGTAACCTCGAACTCGGTGACTTCGAAGGTTTTCTGCTCATTGATGCGCACCCGACGCTGCGGCAGGTCGAGCACCTTGGGTTCGCCCACGTCGATTAGCAGGCTGTGGTCGAGCAATTTGCGCTCGACCCGCTCTTCGTGCTCGCTGCGTTGTGACATTTGGTTGGCGCAGCCGCTGACCAGCAGGGCGCCGCACAGGGCGGCACCACCGAGGCCTAAGGTGTTTCGCTTGAACATGACGTCTCTATCTGGTGTCAGCGGCGGATACGGGCCTGGAGGAACGACAGCACGTCGGCGACCGGCAGCGCTTGCGGCTCGGCCTCGGTGCGGCTCTTGTATTCCAGGTTGCCTTCGGCCAAGCCGCGGTCACTGACGACGATCCGGTGGGGGATGCCGATCAGTTCCATGTCCGCGAACTTGATGCCAGGGCTGGTTTTCTTGTCGCGGTCGTCCAGCAGCACTTCGAAGCCGGCGGCCGTCAGTTCGGCGTAGAGCTTGTCGGTGGCTTCGCGCACCAGGTCGGTTTCATAGCGCAGCGGCACCAGGGCCACCTGGAACGGCGCCAGCGTGTCGCTCCAGATGATGCCTTTCTCATCGTTGTTCTGCTCGATGGCGGCTGCCACCACGCGGGAAACACCGATGCCGTAGCACCCCATTTCCAGGGTGACCGGCTTGCCGTTCTCGCCCAGCACTTCGCACTTCATCGCCTGGCTGTACTTGTTGCCCAGCTGGAAGATGTGCCCGACTTCGATGCCCCGCTTGATTTCCAGGGTGCCCTTGCCGTCGGGGCTCGGGTCGCCGGCCACGACGTTGCGCAGGTCCGCGACGGTTGGAACCGGCAGGTCGCGTTCCCAGTTCACGCCGAAGTAGTGCTTGTCGTCGATGTTGGCGCCGATGGCGAAGTCGCTCATCAAGGCTACCGAACGGTCGATGATGATCGGCAGTGGCAGGTTCAATGGGCCGAGGGAGCCGGCACCGGCGCCGATGGCGTCGCGCAGCTCGGCTTCGGTGGCCATGACCAGCGGGCTGGCGACACCTGGCTGATTGGCGGCCTTGATTTCATTCAGTTCGTGGTCGCCACGGACGATCAGGGCAATCAACTTGCCGGCTTCTTCCGCCCGCACGATCAGGGTCTTGATGGTGCGCTCGATCGGCAGGTTGTAGCCTTCCACCAACTGGGCAATGGTCTTGGCGTTCGGCGTGTCCACCAGGCGCAGCTCTTCGGTCGGCGCGGCGCGGGACGTTTCCCGAGGGATGGCTTCGGCCTTCTCGATGTTCGCGGCGTAGTCGGAGCCGTTGCTGAAGACGATGTCGTCTTCGCCGGACTCGGCCAGTACGTGGAACTCGTGGGAACCGGCGCCACCGATGGAACCGTTGTCGGCTTCGACCGGACGGAATTTCAGGCCCAGGCGGGTGAACACGTTGCAATACGCCTGGTGCATGCGGTCATAAGTGACTTGCAGCGAAGCCAGGTCGGCATGGAACGAGTAGGCGTCCTTCATGATGAATTCGCGACCGCGCATCAGGCCGAAGCGTGGACGGATCTCGTCACGGAACTTGGTCTGGATCTGATACAGGTTGATCGGCAGCTGCTTGTAGCTGCTCAACTCGTTGCGCATCAGGTCGGTGATCACTTCTTCGTGGGTCGGGCCTGCACAGAAGTCGCGACCGTGACGGTCTTTGATGCGCAGCAGCTCAGGGCCGTATTCCTCCCAGCGCCCCGATTCCTGCCACAGCTCGGCCGGTTGGGTGCCTGGCATCAATACTTCCAGGGCGCCAGCGGCGTCCATCTCTTCACGAACGATGGCTTCCACCTTGCGCATGACGCGCAGGCCCATCGGCAGCCAGGTATACAGGCCAGAAGCGAGCTTGCGGATCATGCCGGCACGCAGCATCAGCTGATGGCTGATCACGACGGCGTCGGAAGGCGTTTCTTTCTGTGTGGCGAGCAAATATTGACTGGTGCGCATGGTTGGCCGTTGTCGGTTGCTGATGACGAGAAATGACGGAGCATTGTACGGGCGAGATGCCCTGGCGTACAGGCGCGTGGCCGGTCGCCAGGTGCGAACGTCGGTTTGCCCGGCGTTTGCTGAAGTTTCCTACGACTCTTCCGCCGACCGGGTGGACACCGGTTCTTCGGTAGGCGTCGAGTCCTGGCGACGGTTCTCCTGGAACCAGTGCAAGGCGATCAGCAGCAGGGTCGGCACGCCCAGCAGGGCGGTGATCAGGAAGAAATTGTGGTAGCCGAACTTCTCCACCATCACCCCTGAATAACCACCGATCAAGCGCGGCAGCAACAGCATGATCGAGCTGAGCAGGGCGTATTGGGTGGCGGAGAATTTCAGGTTGGTCAGGCTCGACAGGTAGGCGACGAACGCCGAAGTGGCCAGGCCGGAGCTGAAATTGTCCAGGGAGATGGTGACAATCAACATCTTCAGGTTGGCGCCCATGTCGGTCAGCATCAGGAAGAGGATGTTGGTGGCGGCCGAGGCGACACCGCCGATGAACAGGATGGGCAGGATGCCGAAACGTACGATCAGCAGGCCGCCCATGCCGGCGCCGACAAGGGTCATGATCAGCCCGAAAATCTTGCTGACGCTGGCGATCTGGTCCTTGGTGAACCCTTGGTCGATGTAGAACACGTTGGCCATGACGCCCATGACCGTGTCGGACATCCGATAGGTTGCGATCAGCCCGAGCAGCAGCAGGGCCTGCCAGCGATAACGCAGGATGAAATCGTTGATCGGCGTCAGCACCGGCGCCAGTCCGCGCCGGCCCATGGTCGACAGGCACAGGGCGGTCAGGATGGTATAGAGGATGGCCCGCAGGAAGGCGCGGTCTTCGAGCAGCAGGTCGAGCAGGCTGACACCCTCGAACAGCACGCTGGCGAAGTCGGTGTTGAACAGCTGGGTGAACATCGCCGGGACGGAGACCAGCAGCACGATCAGCACGAATACCGACGCCAACTGATGAACGAACGTGTAGCGCCCCGCCTGCAATTGCGTGCGCAACGGCACCGGCGGCTCGCGCATGAACAGTGAGGTGAGGAGCGCCGGGATCATCAAGACGCCGAACAACAGGTAGGTACCGGCCCAGGCCGAGTGTTTGTAGCTGAAACCGGTGGAGCCAAAGCCTTCGGCGAAGAACAGGGCGCCGGCGGTGGCCAGTAGCGCGGCGATGCGGTAACCGGACATGTAGCTGGCGGCGAGGGCGGCCTGGCGGGTGTCGTCGGCGATCTCCAGGCGATAGGCGTCGACGGCGATGTCCTGCGTCGCGGAGGCGAAGGCCACGATCACGGCGATGGCGATCAACCATGACAGGTGTTTTTGTGGGTCGCAGAAACCCATGCCGATCAGGCCGAGGATCACCAAGGCCTGGGAGAGCACCAGCCATGAGCGACGGCGCCCCAGCTTACCCAGCAGCGGCAGACGCCATTGGTCGAGCAGCGGCGACCAGACCCATTTAAAGGCGTACGCCAGGCCGATCAGGCTCGCGTAGCCGATGGTTTCGCGGGCCACGCCGGCTTCGCGCAACCAGACCGAAAGCGTGGAAAACACCAGCATGTATGGCAAGCCGGCGGCGAAGCCAAGCAGCAACAGCACGAGCGTTGAGGGACTGGCATAGGCGGCGAGGGCGGCGCGCCAGGTTTTACGGGGCATGGGCTGGAGTCTGCCTCAAAAATTGCGAAAACAAAGCGCGCACTCTAACCGCTGTGCTCTACCGGGCGCCAGCCATGGCGCTGAATATCAACACGATTGTTCAGGACACTGATCCCTTCCAGGCGCAGGCGTGCGCGCTGTTCATCCCCTGAGGCGCTGCCCGCCGGCAGGCTGATCCGACCACCGGCACCCAATACCCGATGCCAGGGCAGCTTGGTGTCGCTTGGCAGTTGGCTGAGGGTTCGCCCGACCCAGCGCGCCGCGCGCCCCAGGCCGGCCATATCGGCGAGCTGGCCATAGGTGACGACTTTGCCCGCTGGCACTTGGGCCAGGGTCAGGTAAAGGGTCGTGCGGCGGATCTGGGTGGCATTCTCGGTGTCCGCGGAGATGTCAGTCACGTAAAGGTTCCTGAATGAGATGTCCGTCTGTAGATTAATTCTTACAGGACGGGTTGAGAAATGAACTCATCCGCCCTACACGGGTCAGTCCTTGCTGAGGTGTCATCCTGGGGGATAATGCCGCCTTTTCACTGAAAACTTGAGCCCATTATCGCTTATGTTGTCTAGAACCCTGTTGTGCCTAGCTGTTACCAGCGCCTCCATGCCCTTGCTTGCCGATACCGTCTGGTTGAAGAACGGTGACAAGCTGACCGGTAAAATCACCGTTTTCGATGGCGGCAAGTTGCTGATCCAGACTGATTACGCCGGCGCGGTTCCCATCGATTGGAAACAGGTCAAGACCCTCGAGAGCGACCAGCAATTGCTGGTCAAGCAGGATGCCTATACGGGTGAGAAAGCCAAGGCCCTGCACGCCGCCGAGGACGGCAAGGTCACGCTAGCCAACGGTGATGCGCCCAAGACCGTCGAGCTGGCCAGCATCCAGCAAATCCTCAAGCCCAAGCCGGTGGTCGAGGATCTGGTATGGAAGGGCAATATCGATGCCGCACTGGATTACAAGCGCGCGGAAAACGATACCGACGATTACGACGTCGACTTCAAGACCTCGGCGCGCCACGGCAGATGGCGGCATAACGCTGAAGGCGAATACAACCGTGAATTCCAGGATGACGTGGTGTCGACCGACAACTGGCGCCTGGAGTATTCCCTCGACCGGTTTTTCACTGACAAATGGTTTTGGCAAGGTCGCCTGAATTACAAGCGCGACAAGGTCGAAGACCTGGCGCGCCAGCGCGTGGTGGGTACCGGTCCGGGCTACCAGTTCTGGGATGACGAGCTGGGTGCGTTCTCCCTGGGGTCGCTGCTCAACCGCACCGACTACGAATACCGCGATGGCGGCAAGGACAACTTCTATTCCGTGGCCATGAAGTGGGACTACAACCGCTTCCTGATTGGCAAGCGCGTGGAGTTCTTCACCAACGGCGAAGTGGGCAAGCCGCTGTCCGGCGTGGCGGAGTACGCCTATGACGCTGAGATGGGGTTGCGCTACAAGGTCACCGACTGGGCGTCGCTTAACCTCAAGGCCGAGAAGGATGTCATTGAAGGTACTGAAGACAGTGACTTGAGCAGGACGCGGTACACGGCCGGGTTTGGCGTGACCTGGTAATCCGGGCCAAGGAAAAAACAGTGTGGGAGCGGGCTTGCTCGCGAAGGCGGTGTGTCAGTCATGATGTTGCTGACCCGCCGCTTTCGCGAGCAAGCCCGCTCCCACATTGATTTTTGTGCCTGCAAAACACCCAGGCACAAAAAAGCCCCGCTTTTGAGGGCGGGGCCTTTTACTAAAGCAAGTGCAAGTTAGATAACTTGAACTTCTTCAGCTTGCATGCCTTTCTGACCGCGGGTAGCGATGAAAGAAACCTGTTGGCCTTCTTTCAGGCTTTTGAAGCCGTCGGATTGGATAGCTTTGAAGTGAACGAACAGGTCGTCACCGGATTGTGGGGTGATGAAGCCGAAGCCTTTTTCATCGTTGAACCACTTAACGGTACCGGTTTGGCGATTAGACATGGTGTAACTCCTTGAACAAAGATAACTGCGACTCAGGAAGAACCCTGGCCGAGACTGAGTGCAAAGAGCAGGAAAAATTCTTGTAGATGGTTGGATCGAAATTCAACATATCGTGTAGAGATTCTCAGTGACACAAGCAACACAGTGGCGCCACCTTAACCCTTTTTCCAGAATGTGCCAATGGTCTTTGCGAAGGTTTCTCTTAATTGGTGACTGACGGCGCGGGCGATGGCCGGCAGGACCCGGAAATCAAGGTGGATCGGCGAGATTTGCGCGCCGCGCTTTGAACCCGGCCCCGTGCCCCGGTAAGATGCCGGACGTATTTTTTCCACCTCGCTATTTCAGGAAACCGCCATGAGCATCAAATCGGACAAGTGGATTCGCCGCATGGCGCAAGAGCACGGCATGATCGAGCCCTTCGTCGAGCGCCAGATGCGTGGCGAAGGCGCCGACCGGCTGATCTCCTTCGGTGTCTCCAGCTACGGCTACGACGTGCGCTGCGCCGACGAATTCAAGGTGTTCACCAACATCAATTCGGCCACCGTCGACCCCAAGAACTTCGACGAGAAGAGCTTCGTCGACGTCAAGAGCGACGTTTGCATCATCCCGCCGAACTCCTTCGCCCTGGCCCGCACCGTCGAATACTTCCGCATTCCGCGCAACGTGCTGACCATCTGCCTGGGCAAGAGCACCTATGCCCGTTGCGGCATCATCGTCAACGTCACGCCGCTGGAACCCGAGTGGGAAGGCCACGTGACCCTGGAATTCTCCAACACCACGACCCTGCCGGCGAAAATCTACGCCAACGAGGGTGTGGCGCAGATGCTGTTCCTTGAATCCGATGAAGAATGCGAAGTCTCCTACAAGGATCGTGGCGGCAAATACCAGGGCCAGCGCGGCGTGACGCTGCCGCGTACCTGAATCTGACGAGCTGTTTGGAATTCCTGGGCGGGCAGACACTCTATTGCGTGTACTGCCCGTTTTTTGCGTCAGCGCAGCGGGCCTTCGCTCAGGAGTTGCTCTATGAAGATCGATCCGCGAATCAGTGCCGAACTGGCAAGGCTTGAGCCCAATCAGATCGGCGTCATGGCCTGGTCATTGCTGGCCCATCCTGCCGAAGCGGCAGGCGGCATCCCCGGCCAGCCCGATCCCGATACGCCCAACGAACAGCCTACCGAACCCGGCGAACCCACTCTGCCGGACGAGCCGCCTCCTGCGCCTGTCGCCTGATGAGGCGCTGGCCCGCCAGCGGAAGCACAGAGTGCTTCAGTTGACGGGCCATATTTCGTTATCGCCGATGACAAAAATCCTGCAGTCGCTGTCTTGCTCGACTCGATAACCGCCTGTGAACGCGCCGAAGGCCGGTAGCAGGCTGATCTCGCTGCCCAGCCGAAAGCAAGCCAGGCGCAGGCGTTGCCGGCCCTTGCCGCTCAGGTGGTAGACCGGGTGCACGTGGCCGGCCAGCACATGGCGGCTGGGGTGGGGGCGAGGCTCGTGTTGCACGGCGAAAGGGCCCAGTAGCAACGGCTCCGGTACGACGCGAATGTTCAGCGCTGGAGGTGGGTCGCCGGCGCGTTTGTCGTGGTTGCCACGAATCAGCGTTATGGCCAGGTGCGGATGTCGCTCACGCCAATCGGAAAGTGCCTTCAAGGTGCCGGGAGCATGGGAGTCGGGACCGTGGAGAAAATCTCCGAGAAAGATCAACTGTCGACACGCCAGCCTGGCCAGCAATGCATCCAGCACCGCGATGTTGCTGGCGGTGGTGCCGTGGGGCACCGGTTGCCCGAGGCGGCGATAAGCGGCGGCCTTGCCGAAATGAACGTCGGCCACCATCAAGGTTTCCTGGGCGGGCCAATACAAGGCTTTTTCCGCAAGCAGCCAGAGCGCTTCGCCGGCCAGGCTGACAGGGTACGGCGCTGGCATCAGGCGTCACCGCGATCGGCAGTCTTTTCCAGCTCGCTGACCATCCGCCGGATGCGGTCGGCGAGTTTTTCCGAACTCATGCTTTCCCGGAACCGCTCCACCAGCAGCGGGAACCCGAGTGGGGTGGGGCGTTTGATCATGTGCAGGTCCAGCTTCAGGGTATTGAGGCGTTGCAAGGTCTGCTCCAGTCGACGGATATCCAATTCTTCACGCAAGACTTCCTCCCCGGCCTGGGCCAGCAACAGATTGTCGGCGTCGTATTGTTTGAACACTTGGAAGAACAACCCGCTGGAGGCCTGGACTTGCCGGGTGCTTTTGGGCGCACCGGGGTAACCGGCGAACACCAGCCCGGCGATCCGGGCGATTTCGCGAAAGCGCCTGAGGGCCAGTTCCCCGGCATTGAGGCTCGCGAGCACGTCGGCCAGCAGGTGATCGACGCTCAGCAGGCTCGGGGTCAGGTAGTGCGACCAATCCACTGCCGTGGCGCTGAGCAGTTCCAGGCCGTAGTCGTTGACCGCGATGGAAAACGTCAGCGGCTGTTGCCGACTGACGCGCCAGGCCAGCAGGCTGGCCAGGCCCAGATGCACCTGGCGTCCGGCAAACGGGTACAGGAACAGATGCCAGCCTTCCCGGGACTTGAGGGCTTCGGCCAGCAAGGTGTGCTGCGTGGGCAAACCGGACCAACGTTGCTGGGTCAACAGCAGGGGCTGCACGGCTTGCATCTCCGGGCCCTCGAAGCGGCCCGCGGCGGCTTCGCTCAAACGGGCCACGACGGCGGCCGCCAGTTCGCTGGAAAGTGGCATGCGCCCGCCGTTCCAGCGTGGCACAGCGGCCTTCTTGGCCTGGCTGCGTCGCACATAGGCGGTCATGTCTTCGACCCGGACCAATTCCAGCAGTCGCCCGGCGAACAGGAAACCGTCGCCGGGTCGCAGGCGAGCGATGAAGCCTTCCTCTACGCTGCCCAGGGTCTTGCCGCCGCCGCCCTTGCTCCAGAACTTCAATTGCAGGCTGGCATCGCTGACGATGGTACCGATGCTCATGCGGTGACGCCGGGCCAGGCGGGCGTCGGGCACGCGCCAGACCCCGTGTTCGTCCGGTTCGACCCGTCGGTAATCGGGGTAGGCGGTCAATGACAGGCCGCCGTGGCGCACAAAAGCCAGGGCCCAGGCCCATTCGGCCGGATTGAGGTCGCGGTAGGCCCAGGCACCCCGCACCTCCTCGAACAATTGGTCGGGAACGAAGCCGCCGCCCAGGGCCATGCTCACCAGGTGCTGCACCAGGACGTCCAGCGGCTTGTGCGGCGATTCGCGAGGTTCGATGCGCCGCTGGGCCACGGCGTCCTGCGCGGCGGCGGCCTCGATCAACTCCAGGCTATGGGTCGGCACCAGCGTCACCCGTGAGGTCCGCCCCGGTGCGTGACCAGAGCGCCCGGCCCGTTGCATCAGGCGCGCCACCCCCTTGGCCGAGCCGATCTGCAGCACCCGTTCCACCGGCAGGAAATCCACCCCCAGGTCCAGGCTGGAGGTGCAGACCACCGCTTTGAGCTGGCCATCCTTCAGGGCCTGCTCCACCCAATCCCGGGTGTCACGCGACAGCGAGCTATGGTGCAGGGCGATCAGCCCGGCCCAGTCGGGTCTCGCCTCAAGAAGCGCCTGATACCAGATTTCCGACTGTGCCCGGGTGTTGGTGAAGACCAGGCAACTGCGGCTGGCGTCGATTTCAGCAACGACCTGGGGCAGCATCTTCAGGCCGATGTGCCCAGCCCACGGGAAACGTTCGAGGGCCGGGGGCAGCAACGTGTCGACCTGCAGCGCCTTGCTGTCGGCCCCCTGCACACTGATCCCGTTGCCTTGCGGGATCAACGCCTGCTCGGCGTGGGCTTGGTTACCGAGGGTTGCGGACACGCCCCAGACAATGAGTTCGGGATGCCAGTGCCGCAAGCGCGCCAGGGCCAGTTGCAACTGCACGCCACGTTTGTTGCCGAGCAATTCGTGCCATTCATCCACGACCACCATGCGCAGGGTCGAAACGGCAGCTTGCGCATCGGCCCGGGCGAGCATCAGGGTCAGGCTTTCGGGCGTGGTGATCAGCGCGGTGGGCAGGCGACGGCCCTGGCGGGCGCGCTCGCTGGCGCTGGTGTCGCCCGTGCGCAGACCGACACTCCACGGCACTTGCAGGTCTGCCAGGGGCGCTTCGAGGGCTTTGCCGGTGTCGGCCGCCAATGCGCGCATCGGCGTGATCCACAGGACAGTCAGCGGTTCGGCCGGCGGCTTGCGTTTGCGCGGTTTGTCCGGCGGCGGTGTCGAGCGGGCGAAACGGTTGAGGGCGGCGAACCATACGGCGTAGGTCTTGCCGGCGCCGGTGCTGGCGTGCAACAGCCCGGACTCCCCCCGCCTGACCGCGGCCCATACCTGCTTCTGAAAGGCAAACGGCTTCCAGCCGCGGGCGCCGAACCATTGGTTTGAGAAATTGTTGGATGTCCCCATGCCTGCCGCGTGCGCCCTGAAAGTCCTTCTTCAGTGACCACGGCGGGATGTGAAAGGTTTTATGCCCAAGGGGATCGTCTGGTCGGAAGGCTCTTGTGGCGAGGGAGCTTGCTCCCGCTGGGCTGCGAAGCGGCCCTCTGGTTCTGACTGACACACCGCAGGGGGCCGCTTCGCGCCCCAGCGGGAGCAAGCTCCCTCGCCACGGGGCTTGCCAGGGAGTTTATTTCAAGTTGCCACTGAGGAACTGCTTGAGCCGTTCGCTGGTGGGATTGCCCAGTACGTCTTCCGGCGCGCCTTCTTCTTCCACCAGGCCCTGGTGCAGGAACAGCACCTGGTTCGAGACTTTACGGGCGAAGCTCATTTCGTGGGTCACCATGATCATGGTCCGGCCCTCTTCGGCCAGGCCCTGGATCACCTTCAGCACTTCGCCCACCAGCTCCGGGTCCAGGGCCGACGTGGGTTCGTCGAACAGCATCACCTCCGGCTCCATCGCCAGCGCACGGGCAATGGCCACGCGCTGTTGCTGGCCGCCGGAGAGGAATGCCGGGTACTGCTCGGCAACCCGTGCCGGCAGGCCGACCTTGTCGAGATAACGGCGCGCACGATCGTCGGCTTCCTGCTTGCTCACACCCAACACCCGGCGCGGCGCCATGGTGATGTTTTCCAGCACGGTCATGTGGCTCCACAGGTTGAAATGCTGGAACACCATGGCCAGGCGCGTGCGGATGCGTTGCAGTTCGTCGGCGTCGGCCACGTGCATGCCGTGGCGGTCCTTGATCATCTGGATCGGCTGGCCGTCCAGGGTCATGGCACCGTCGTTGGGTTGTTCCAGGAAGTTGATACAGCGCAAGAAGGTACTTTTGCCCGAGCCGCTGGCGCCGATGAGGCTGATGACGTCGCCGGTCTTGGCCTTGAGCGAAACGCCTTTGAGCACCTCATGTTCGCCATAGCTTTTATGCAGGCCTTCAATGGTCAGTTTGTACATGGAGCATGCATCCTCAAGGCGAAAGTAGGTAGCCGCTGCGGTAGGCTTCGGTGCCGGCGACATGGGCGATCACCATGCCGGCCGTGGCCATGCGGCGCAGCGAACGGGCGTACAGCAGGCCGGCGTTGCGGCAATGAACGGGGGTGACGGTGTCGTTGACCGGGTCGATGACTTCCGCGATCAGTTGCCCCGCCTCCAGGTATTCGCCGGGCAGGGCGCTGTAGACCAGCAACCCGCCCACGGGCGTGGCCACCGGCTCGACCGCGGCCAGCGGCGTGGCCGGGTAGGGCAGTTCGGGCATGGGCATCGGTTCGCCGTCGATGGCGCCGAAGCGGATCAGGTATTCGATCAAGGCCTGGCAGTCGAGGCTTGCCAGACCATGGTTGACGTCACCCTGGCCACGCAACTCCACGGTCACCGAAAAACTGCCCAGGGGAATCTCGAAGCGTTCGCCGAAGCGTTCCTTGAGTTGCCACCAGAGCAGGGTGAAGCATTCGTCGAACGACTGGCCGCCCGAATCGGTGGCGAGCAAACTGGCCTCGGCACCGATGTAGCGCGCCAACGGCTCGACCTGCGGCCAGGCTTCCGGCGTGGTGTAGAGGTGGGCCACGGCTTCGAAGTCGCAATGCAGGTCCAGCACCATGTCGGCGTCGCAGGCCAGCCGTTGCAGGGCCAGGCGCAGGGACTGCAATTGCGTGCCAGGGGTCTGCCGGGCGAGGGCATCGCGCAGGCTGGTGCGGATCAGCATCAGGTTGTGCTGCGGATCGTCGGTGAGCAGGTCCTGGATTTCGTTGCCGATCTCTTCGCTCAGGTCGACGAAGCGGCGGTTGAAGTTCTGCCCGCTCTCGGTTTCGTAGCGACCCAGGGGCACGTCCATCAGCACTTGTTCGAGGCCGATGGGGTTGGCGACCGGCACCAGCACGATCTCGTGGCGCAGGTGGCCGGACGCCTCGAGTTCGGCCAGGCGTTGCTTGAGGTGCCAGGCGACGAGCATGCCCGGCAGTTCATCGGCGTGCAGGGACGACTGGATATAGATTTTGCCGACGGCTTTTTCCGGGCCGAAGTGGAAGCTGTGGATCTTGCGTGCTGTCCCCGGTACCGGGGACAGCAGGTCATGGATCTGGTGGCGCATGTGCGTGTGTGTCCTGGAACAAAAGCCCTAGTGGGCCGGCCCGAGGAAGGCCAGCCATCGGCGTTCGGCGAGGCGGAAGAGGCCCACCAGCGCAAAGGTGACGGTCAGGTAGATCAACGCGGCGATCCCGAACGACTGGAACGTCAGGAACGTCGCCGAGTTGGCATCCCGGGCGACTTTCAGCACGTCTGGAACGGTAGCGGTGAACGCCACGGTCGTCGAGTGCAACATCAAGATAACTTCGTTGCTGTAGTACGGCAGCGAGCGGCGCAGCGCCGACGGCATGATTACGTAGGCGTACAGTTTCCAACCGGTCAGGCCGTAGGCCTTGGCCGCTTCCACTTCGCCATGGTTCATGCTGCGAATCGCCCCGGCGAAAATTTCCGTGGTGTAGGCGCAGGTGTTCAAGGCAAAGGCCAGGATCGTGCAGTTCATCGCGTCGCGAAAGAAGCTGTCGAGCATGGGTTGGGCACGCACCGCCGCGATGCTGTAGATGCCGGTGTAGCAGATCAGCAACTGGATATAGAGTGGCGTGCCCCGGAACAGGTAGGTGTAGAACTGCACGGGCCAGCGGACGTAGAACTTGGGCGAAACCCGGGCGATGGACAGCGGGATCGACACCACGAAGCCGATCAGCAGCGAGGCGCTGAGCAGCCACAGGGTCATGGCCAGGCCGGTGATGTTGACGCCGTCGCTGTACAGGAATGGCCGCCAGTATTCTTGCAGGAGTTCGATCATCGCACCGCCTCCCGGGCTCCGGCGGCGTAGCGGCGTTCAAGCCAGCGCAGGATGACATTGGACGCGCTGGTGATCAGCAGATAAATCAGCGCCGCCAGCACCAGGAAGTAGAACAGCTGGTAGGTGCTCTTGCCCGCATCCTGGGCCGCCTTGACCAGGTCGGCCAGGCCGATGATCGACACCAGCGCGGTGGCCTTGAGCATCACCATCCAGTTGTTGCCGATACCCGGCAGGGCGAAACGCATCATTTGCGGGAACACCACGAAGCGAAAGCGTTGGCCACGCTTGAGGCCATAGGCCGTGGCGGCTTCGACTTGGCCCCGGGGGACCGCGAGGATCGCGCCGCGAAAGGTTTCGGTGAAGTACGCGCCATAGATAAAGCCCAGGGTGATCACCCCGGCGCCGAATGGGTCGATCTCGATGTATTCCCATTCCATGAAGTCGGTGAACGAGGTCAGCCAGGTTTGCAGGCTGTAGAAGATCAGCAGCATCAGCACCAGGTCCGGCACACCGCGGATCAGCGTGGTGTAGAGCTGGGCGGGAATTCGCAGCAGTTTGACGGGGGACAGTTTGGCACTGGCGCCCAGCAGGCCGAGCAAGACGCTCAGCAACAAGGACAGAGCCGACAGCTTGATGGTCATCCAGGTGCCTTGCATCAGCAGCGGGCCGAAGCCCTGCAGGCTGAAGGCGGAGAGCCCCAGATTTTGTAGGAGTTGTTCGAACATGAAAGAGGCCTTTGGCAGGAAAAAAGCGCCCATCCGAGACCGGATGGGCGCCGCGCATTATTTGCCGCTGTACAGATTCAGATCGCCAAAGTGTTTTTTCTGGATCTCGGCGTACTTGCCGTCGTCGTGTAACGCTTTGATACCTTTATCCAAAAGGGCCTTCAGCTCACTGTTACCTTTCTTGATACCGATGGCGGTCTTGGAAGGCAGCAATTCGCTGTCCACCGGCTTGCTGACTTCATAACCTTCGCCTTTTGGCGACTTCAGGAAGCCCAGCTCAGCCTGGAGCATGTCCTGGATCGCCGCATCGAGGCGGCCGGAGGTCAGGTCAGAGTAAACCTGGTCCTGGTTCTGATAGGCCTGGGTCTTGACGCCCGCCTTGTCCAGCACGGCCTTGGCGTAGGCTTCCTGGATGGTGCCTTGCTCGTAGCCGATGGTCTTGCCTTTGAGCGAGGCAACGTCTTCGCTCAGGCCCGAGCCCTTCTTGAAGACATAGGCCGTTGGGCCGGAGAACAGCTCGTTGGAGAAGTCGATGACTTTTTCCCGGGCCGGGGTCACGGTCATGGAGGAGATCACGCCGTCGAATTTGTTGGCCTTCAGGCCCGGGATCATGCCGTCGAAATCGCTTTCGACCCATTTGCATTTGACTTTCAGCTCCGCGCAGATCGCATTGCCCAGGTCGATGTCGAAACCGACCAGGCTGCCGTCGGCGGCTTTGGATTCAAACGGGGCGTAGGACGGGTCGACACCAAAACGCAATTCCTTGTATTCCTTGGCCGTGGCGACGCCAGCGGCCATGCACAACGCCAGTGCAGAAAGGGTCAGCAGTGCTTTTTTCATTATTCAATCCCTAAAACCAATATGAGCGCTTGTGGCGCGTAAGTATTGTTACCGGTGAAGGCGAGAACGGTATGACGGCATAAAGGTAGCAATTTCCGAACCAGAGTGCCGAACAAGTGTTTTAAAAGCATATGCGGCAGATGGTGGAACGCGGTGGTGCGCGGGGGAGATCGTACAACAAAAAGGTGCCCCAGGATGGGGCGGGCATGATAGGTCTTTGTGGGAGCAAGGCTTGCCCGCGATAAAGGTGATGCGGTCTACCGGAAAACGAGGCGCCTGCTTCGCGAGCAAGCTTTGCTCCCACAGAGTGTTCGCCACCGAGGTGCTATTTCAACAAATCCTGTAGCGTCGCCAACGTGTCGGCTTCATCGACGCGCTTGTCCTGGCGCCAGCGCAACATCCGTGGAAACCGCACGGCAATCCCGCTCTTGTGGCGCTTGGACAGGGCGATGCCTTCGAAGCCCAGTTCGAACACCAGGGTGGGGGTGACGCTGCTCACCGGGCCGAACTTCTCAACGGTGGTCTTGCGCACGATGCTGTCGACCTGGCGCATTTCTGCATCGGTCAGCCCTGAGTAGGCCTTGGCGAATGGCACCAGGGTGCGCTCGCGACTGCCTGGCGGGTTGTCCCACACGGCGAAGGTGTAGTCGCTGTAGAGGCTGGCGCGTCGGCCGTGGCCGCGTTGGGCGTAGATCAGCACCGCGTCGACGCTGAACGGGTCGATCTTCCATTTCCACCACACGCCCATGTCCTTGGTGCGACCGACGCCGTACAGCGCGTCGCGGGCCTTGAGCATCATGCCCTCGACACCGAGGCTGCGAGAGGCTTCGCGCTGCCGGGCGAGGTCCAGCCAGTCCTGCCCGGTGACGATCGGCGAGGGCAACAGCACCGGGCTGTGGACACGGGCGATCAGTGCTTCCAATTGTTCGCGGCGCTCGGTCTGGGGGCGGCTGCGCCAGTCCTCGCCTTGCCATTCCAACAGGTCGTAGGCCATCACCGCCACGGGGGCGTCGTCGAGGATTTTCTTGCCCAGGGTCTTGCGACCGATGCGCTGCTGCAACAGGGCGAAGGGTTGCACAGCAGGCTGCAATGGTGCGCCCGGGTCGAAGACGTCCTCGGTAACCGACTGGGGGGCTTTCCAGACCACAATTTCACCGTCGATCACCGTGCCGTCAGGCAACGCCTGGGCCAGTGAATGCAATTCCGGAAATCGTTCAGTGACCAGGTCCTCGCCTCGCGACCAGACCCACAAATGGCCGTCACGCTTGATCACCTGGGACCGGATGCCGTCCCATTTCCATTCCACCTGCCAGTCGCTGGCCGGCCCCAGCAGCGCGTCGAATTGTTCCACTGGCGCAGACAACGCATGGGCCAGGAAAAACGGATAAGGCTGGCCGCCGCGCTGGGCATGTTCATCGTCGGACTCGGCCGCGATCAGTTTGAGGTAGCTGGCGGCCGTGGGACGATGGGACAGGTCGGTGTAGCCCACCAAGCGTTGGGCCACCCGTTTGCTGTCCAGCCCGGCCATGGTCGCCAGGGCCCGGGTCACCAGCAGTTTGGATACGCCCACCCGGAAACTGCCGGTGATGAGTTTGATGCAAAGCATCAGGCTCGGCCGGTCGAGCTGCGCCCACAGCGCCGGAAGCCGTTCAGCCAGGACGTCGGGCGACTCACCGCGCAACGGCAGCAGTTTCTCTTCGATCCACAGCGCCAGGCCTTCATCGGAGCTGTGGGGCGATTCGGGTAATACCAGCGAAATGGTTTCGGCCAGGTCGCCCACGGCCTGATAACTTTCTTCGAACAGCCAGAGCGACAACCCGGATACCTGGACCGCCAACTCCCGCAGGATTTTTACCGGCACCAGTTGCCGTGGACGCCCGCCGGAAAGGAAATACACGGCCCATGCCGCGTCCTGGGGCGGGGCTTTGCTGAAGTAGTCCTGCATGGCCGTGAGCTTGGCATTGCTGGAGGTGGTGGCGTCCAGTTCGGCGTACAACTCGGCGAAGGCTTTCATGGCGCCTCCTCACCGCTGTCGGTGGCCGTAGCGAGGTCTTCTTCGTCGTCGCCGTATTCGGTGGTGAACCCTTGGGCATCGAGGCCTTGCTCACACAAGTGGCGCACCAGTACGGCGACTGATCCATGGGTGACCATCACCCGTTCGGCGCCGGTCTGTTCGATGGCCCAGAGCAGGCCAGGCCAGTCGGCGTGGTCGGACAGCACGAAACCCCGGTCCACGCCGCGCCGCCGACGCGTACCACGCAGGCGCATCCAGCCGCTGGCGAAGGCGTCGCTGTAGTCGCCGAAGCGGCGCATCCAGCTGCTGCCTCCGGCAGAGGGCGGGGCGATGACCAGCGCCTGGCCCATGATCGGGTCGTTCTTCTTGATATCGCCGGCATAGATCGTTGGCGGCAGATGAACCCCGGCCGCGCGGTAGACCCGGTTCAGCGGTTCCACCGCTCCATGGGCCAGGATCGGGCCGAGGCTTTCGTCGATGCCGTGGAGAATCCGCTGGGCCTTGCCGAAGGAATAGCAGAACAACACGCTGGCCCGGCCGACGGCGATGTTCCCGCGCCACCACTGGTTGATCTCGTCGAAGATCTGCCCCTGGGGTTGCCAGCGGTAGATCGGCAGGCCGAAGGTCGATTCCGTGATGAAGGTATGGCATCTCACCGGCTCGAACGGGGTGCAGGTGCCGTCAGGCTCGACTTTGTAATCCCCCGACGCCACCCAGACCTCGCCTTGATACTCCAGCCGCACCTGGGCCGAGCCCAGCACATGGCCGGCGGGGTGAAAGCTCAGGGTCACGCCATGGTGCGACAGGCGTTCGCCGTAGGGCAGGGTTTGCAGGTTGATGTCCTGGCCCAGGCGTGACCGCAGGATGCCTTCGCCGGGTGCCGCTGCCAGGTAGTGTTGGTTGCCACTGCGGGCATGGTCGCCGTGGGCGTGGGTGATGACCGAGCGTTCAACCGGACGCCACGGGTCGATGTAGAAATCTCCGGGCGGACAGTACAGGCCTTCGGGGCGGGCAATGACAAGATCCATGCAATCACCGGGACGATGGGCTTGTCAGGTAGAGGCGCTGGCGAGGGGGGAAGTTCTATCGGATTTTGGCGGGGAGTCGTTCAGGAAGTCCTGATGAAGTGCTGCTTCAGGTTGGCCGAATCCCCGTGGCGAGGGAGCTTGCTCCCGCTGGGGCGCGAAGCGGCCCCCGTGGTGTGTCAGTCAGGACCAGGGGGCCGCTTCGCAGCCCAGCGGGAGCAAGCTCCCTCGCCACGGGGGGAACAGGCTATTTGCCGGGCACCAACGTCAACCGCGTCTTGCCATACGCCCGATCGAAGTTCTGCGACTGCAACGGCAGGCTCTGGTACTGCCCCTTGATCCACGGATCGATGCCATTGGCATAGTGCGGGCTGACCGGGTTGCCGGACTGGCCGGCGCCGTCCTGGATCATCAACGGTTCGGGCTGGCCGAAGTCAACGATAAAGCGCATGGCCGGCGCCAGGGTAGTGGTGTAGTCCTGGCCCCAGGCGAACGCCGACGTGTTGAGCGTGGTGGCGTCGCCACCGGCCGGCAGCGGGCCGCGTACGATCTGGCCGTTGCTGTTCTTCCAGGCGTAGCGATGCAATTGGCCCCATTGCCAGGCCTTGTGGTCACCGCCCAACTGGCTGTCACCGGCGTTGATGGTGGCGGCCAGGCTGCGGGCGAGGATAACGGCCTTGTCTTCTTTCTGGGGTGTGCGCACATCGTCCCAGAACGGGCTGTCTTCACGCCCCAGCAGATGATCGGCCTGGGCCGAGTAGGACAATTGGCCATTGGCGACCAGCGCCTGCCACGCCGGGCTGCTGTCCGGGCCCAGCTCGTCGAGGAAAATCTGCTTCATGCTTTCCTGCAGGAACAGCTCATAGATCGCCGCGTCGGCGGAGGTCGGGCTGAGCCGGCCATCGAATGCCATCAAGCGGGTATAGGCCTCGCGAGCCTTGGCCCGGTCAGCCACCGGCAGGGCTTCGATGGCCTGTTTGAGCGGCTGGCTCATGCCCGGCGCTTCGAAGACTTGCTTGAGCTTGGCCGCGAACGTCGTGGTCTGGTCGTATTGCATGGCGGTCAGGCTGCGGGTGTCGTGCTTGCCTGCGCCGGCCAGTTCGGCCATGCGTTCGCCACGCTCCGGCGAAGCCCAGGAATTGGACAGTTGCATGCCGTAGCCATGGGGAATGACCCGTTGGTTGGCCGTGCCGAGCCAGCCTTGGGCCGGGTCTTGATCGTAGGGGTGCAGCATCGGGTCGGCGTAACCGTCCCAATCGTAGCGACCGTCCCAGCCCGGCGACGGCAACAGACCCTCGCCTTCACGGCGGTTCGGGTAGCGACCGGTGACTTGCCAGCCGATATGGCTGGCGTCGGCAAAGACCAGGTTCACGGCCATGGCGCGGATTTCCCGGCTGGCGTCGGACGCTTTCTCGACGTTCTGCGCCCGGGACAGGTCGAAGAAGGCGTCCAGGGTCTTGTCGTCGCTCAAGCTCGGCGTCTGCAAGGCCAGGCCAAAGCCGTTGGCCATGGCGGGGCCCTGGGCGCTGTTGAGCAACGGGCCGTGGCGGGTCTCGAACACCGCTTCACGAATCGGCCGCTGGCCTTTGATGAAGTAGGTTTCGTTGCGCACGATCGCCGGTTGCCATTTGCCGTTGACCTCGTAGGACAGGCCATTGCCCTGACGGCGGATTTTTTCCAGGAACAGGTCCTGGTTGTCCCCCAGCACGCTGGTCATGCTCCAGGCCACTTTGCCGTTGAACCCGGCCAGGATCATCGGGATGCCCGCCACGGAAATCCCGGCCGCCTGGTACTTGGGCGCACGGATCTGTACCGGGCTCCACAGCCCCGGCATGCCCAGCGGCCCGTGGCTGTCGCTGGCCAGCAGGCTCTTGCCGCTGCGGCTGCGTTGTGGCGCGATGGCCCAGTTGCTTGAAGACGCAGCACCCAACAGGTTCAACCCGGCCAATTGCTGGGTGGCCTTGCTGATTTCGCTCAGGCCCGGGATCTGGCCGTTGAGGCGTAGGCCCTGGAGCTTGTCGGCCTCGGCCACGGGCAGTTGCTCGTCCGGATAGGACGGGCTCAGCCAGGCGAGTTTGTCATTGGTGACGGTCTGGGCCAGCACCAGGCTGGCGATTTCTTCCGGCAGGTTGGCTGACTGGCTGAAGTTCAGCAGACAGAACATCAGCGCCGAATCTTCCGGTTTCCAGTATTCAGGTTTGTAACCGGTGGCGGCCAGGTCCGACGGCAACTTGTCGCGGTAGCGGAACAGGTAGGCGTTGACGCCACGGGCATAGACTTCGAAGAAACGCTTGAGCCGTGGCGAAGATGCCTTGTACAGCTCGTCGGCGTTTTTCTTCAGGTTGACGGCGCGCATGTAGCGGTCGACCTCCAGCCGTTCGGCGCCGGACATCTCTGCCAACCGTCCTTGGGCCAGCAGGCGCAGGGTCACCATCTGGGTGATACGGTCGCTGGCGTGGACGTAGCCGAGGGTGAACAAGGCGTCATGGAAGCTGTTGCTTTCGATCAGCGGCATGCCCGTGGCGTTGCGGCGGACCGAGACGTTCTGCGCCAGCCCCTTGAGCGGCTGCACACCGGACGTGGGCGGGACCGTGTCCTGGGCATTCCAGGTCTGGCATCCGCTCAAACCGAGCACACTGGCCACCGCGGCGGCAGCACCGAGCCGGGGGATGAAGGAAATAGAGGCTGGCGAGGCCATGGCAAAGCTCCTGCGGGAGGGGGGGGCACCAATAAAGGCGCTACGTTAGTGAGCAGGCGGGGGCCGCGCAAGCGGGGGCGAGGGTTATTTGTTGATTTGGCGATGAAAGCCCGGGACCGGGTCATCGCTTTTGCTCGAAGGCTTGCCTGTTGGAAGGGGTGATGCTCAAGTGGGCAACATACAAAGACCAAGCAAAGGAAACCGGCATGGAGCTACAGAATGACGCGGCGCTGATCCTCATCGATCAACAAAAAGGCATCCTTCACCCCAGGCTCGGCCCTCGCAACAACCCCGAGGCAGAGCTGCGCATGCTGGAGCTGCTGGCTTTCTGGCGACACACGGCGCGCCCGGTGATTCACGTCCATCATCTGTCCCGCTCGTCGGACTCGGTGTTCTGGCCGGGGCAGTCGGGGGTGGAGGTCCAGCCACGGTTCGAGCCGAGGGCAGGGGAATGGTTGGTGCAAAAGCAGGTGTCGGATGCGTTCAGCGGCACCCACCTGGAGCGAGACCTGCGCCAAGCCGGAATCAGGCAACTGGTGATCGTCGGTGTGGCGACGCACAACTCGGTGGAGTCCACGGCCCGTACGGCCGGCAATCTGGGATTCGACACCTGGGTGGCCGAGGACGCCTGCTTCACTTTCGACAAGAACGATTACTTCGGTAACGCCCGTTCGGCAGCCGAAGTGCATGCCATGTCCCTGGGCAACTTGCACGGTGAGTATGCGACGGTGGTCGGTGTGAAGCGAATTCTGCAGGCGGGCTGACAGATAGGTACCGACAGCGCCGGCCTCATCGCGAGCAAGCTCGCTCCCACAGGGAAATTGCGCTGAGGCGATATCCAGTGATCACCGCAGAACCCTTGTGGGAGCGAGCTTGCTCGCGATGACGGTCTAACAGGCGAAGAAATCTTTCGCCCAGCCCCTCAAGCCCCGTGGCACTTCTTGAATTTCTTGCCATTGCCACAAGGGCAAGGGTCGTTGCGACCGACATCCTTCAGGGCGTTGCGCACCGGTTCCTGGTGGGCATGGCCGCAGTTCGGACCGTGGACGTGGCCGTGGTCATGGTCGTGATGATGGTCGTGATCGTGGTTGCAATCAGGGCCGTGGACGTGGGGTTGCTGGGTCATCGGGGTTACTCCGCAATTAAATCGGCGGCGATTATCACGCCATTGCGCTCAAGGTGCACGTAGTGGGCGATGAATAATCCGGTTTCCAGCTCACCTTCCAGACGATAGGGGATCTGTTCCCGGGGTTTCTCCAGCAGCTTCACCACTTCCCGCACCTGGGGCCACAGGTTGGTACGCACCGGCACCTTGAAGTAGGCGCTGTGCTTGGGGCGCACGGTGAACCAGTGCTCATGCTCGCCTTCGGTCAGCAACAGGTCGCCCAGGTGGATGCGGTAGGTCAGGCCGCGAACGGTGAGGTCGCTGTCGCCGGGGTTGTCGACGCGAAAGTGCAGCGTGAACCTCTGTTCCAGCAGCCGGGCCCGCACCACCTCGACTTTGACCAGATGCACCTGTGGTTCCGGGGCTTCTTCACCTCGCCAGGATGCACAGCCGCCGAACCCAACGAACAGCAGCAGGCAGGTGATGCGCAGCAAGAATGATGGAGGGGTCATGTCCGTGCCTCTGGTTTATCCCCAGTCTAGCCCCTTGGGGCGATGGGCGAGCGTCGGACGTTTCCTAAAATCAGCGATTGAAGTAGCCGGCGCAGCACTTCTTGAATTTGTGCCCGCTGCCGCACGGACAGCTGTCGTTGCGTCCTGTCTTGACCGGCACGGTCGGATCGATGAAGTACCAGCGCCCGTCGTTCTGCACGAACGAGGACTGTTCACGGTGGCTGTGCTCGCCCTGGCTGTCGTGCCAGCGTGCCGTGAACGTGACGAAAGCGTGTTCCGGTTGACCACCGAACACTTCGCTGCTTTCCACGTCCAGTCCCAACCAGGTGCTGTTGGCGCTCCACTCGCGGATGGACTGGCGATCGAGGCCTTGCTGCTGGGCGGGCAGGGTGGTGGCGACCAGATAGTCCACCAGGCCCAGCACATAGGCGCTATAGCGCGAGCGCATCAAGGCTTCGGCACAGGGCGCCGGATGACCGTCTTGGTAGTGGCCGCAGCAGGCCTCCAACGAGTTGCCACTGCCACAGGGGCAAATGGGCGAGTGTGAGCTTGTGTTCACGGTTACCACCAATATTTTCCAAAGTTTTCCGGGTTGGCCCAAAAACGTGAATTGAGCCAGTCGGGGACCTGTTTGTATTCAAGCAGATCGTAGGTGAACAGGGTCAGCACCTGATCTTCGCGCTGGAATCGCTCACTGGCTTGCAGGGCCAGGGAAAAAAAGTCCGTCTCTTGCCAGCCGCAGGCGTTGAGGTCGGCGAGCACGGCGATGCGGCTGGCGTTGAGATTACGGATGCCGCCCAACAGGTTCAGACCTTCGCGCTTGGGCAAATGCTCCAGACAATCGAGCGCCAGGGCCAGGTCAAAACGTCGCGCCGCCACGTCGGCCGGCAGCGCGCCGGGGCTGGCGTGGACCACTTCGGTGTCGGGGTGGGCCTGCTGGAATGCTTCGAGTGCGGGAAAGCCGCTGGCACCGATCAGCAGCAGTTTTTGCGGGGCGTAACGGTCAAGCACGGCCGCCAGGGCTTGCTGGGGGGTACGCGAAGAAATGGCAACGGTCATCGAAGTTCCTCAGTCAGAACCCCCACGATAGCCTGCCCGGACAGCATGGCCTAGAGCGGTTTGTCTCTGAACGTGCGGAATCTTCGCAAACACGGGGCGAAAACCCGCGATTGCTCAGGCTGGCGCAGATACGAAGTCGGGTCTTTACTCCCCTGAATCGGCGCCAAGCCGATCCCTCAAGGAGAAAACCCGATGAGCATAGTTCGGACAGCGTTACCCCTGGTTCTGCTAACCAGTGTGTTGACTGGTTGCGCAGGTTTGCAGAAAACCGACTGGCCGATCTGTGCGGCCACTGGCGGTGTCGTCGGCGCGGGATTGGGCGCCATCGAAAGCAGTTCCTGGATCGGCCCGGGAGCGCTGGTGGCCGGCACTGTGGCGGCGGGCTGGTGCTGGGCCCATGGCGACGGCGACGAAGACGGCGATGGTGTGCCGGACAGCCGTGACAAGTGCCCAGGCACACCGAAGGGCGTGCAGGTCGATGCCGATGGCTGCCCGCCGCCTGCTCCGGCGCCGGTGGTCGTTGAAGAAGTCGTGGTGGTCAAGGAAGAAACCATCGTGATCCGCGACGTGCACTTTGAATTCAACAAAGCCACGCTGACCCCGGCCGACAAAGAGGTACTGAGCACGGTCGCCACCCGGCTGAAACAGGAAACGTCCACCGCGCAACTGCGGGTCACCGGCCATACCGACAGCGTCGGCAGCGATGCCTACAACCAGAAACTGTCGGAGAAACGGGCCAACTCGGTGGTGCAATACCTGGTCGAGAACGGCGTACCGCGCGCCAGTTTCGTCTCGGTGTCCGGTGCCGGCGAGAGCCAGCCGGTGGCCGATAACAAGACCGCCGATGGCCGCGCGATGAACCGCCGCACGGAAATCAAGATAAACCGCTGAAACCCTTGTCATCCGCGGCTTGTCGAGTTGCGGATGCGGGTCTTTACTCCTGTGTGACCGGTATGGGCCGGTGACACAGGAGCCTTCACCATGAACCTTCTAATCAGGGCCGCTTTACCGGTACTGCTGGCAAGCAGCCTGTTGTCCGGCTGCGCCACTCACAGCGACGGCAGCGCACCCCTCAATCAACGCACCTGGCCAATCTGTAGCCTGATCGGCGGCCTCGTCGGCGGCGGGTTGGGGGCCATTGAAAGCAGTGGTTGGGCCGCCGGCGGCGCCGCATTGGGGCTGCTGGGCGGAGGCTTGATCTGCTACGCCCAGGATGGCGATGAAGACGACGACGGTGTGTTCGACCGCCGCGACCGGTGTCCCGATACCCCGGCCAATACGCCGGTCGAGCATCACGGTTGCCCGGTGCCGCAATACCCGGCCAGTGCGCCACCGGTCGAACCGCCAGCACCGGCGAGCGAGGTCATCACCCTCAACGACGCGGGCAAGGTGCTGTTCGATTTCGACAAATCCGATCTCACCGCAGACGCTCGAAGCCAGCTCGATGGGCTGATGGGCAAACTCAGCCATGCCAATGTCGCCAGCATCCGGGTGGTGGGCCACACCGACAGTGTCGGCACCGATGCCTATAATCAAGGGCTGTCCGAACGCCGGGCCAGCAGCGTCGTGGAGTATTTGCTGAGCCAGGGGCTGGCCCCCGGCAAACTCACCAGCGAAGGCAAGGGTGAAAGCGAGCCGGTGGCCGACAATGAGACCGATGAAGGGCGGGCGCAGAACCGTCGGGTTGAATTGCATATCCAACGCTGAGGCGCGGCCCAGGGCTGCCGGGTCGTCGGGAGGACGATCCGGTGGGCCAGGGCCCGGGTTAGATTAAATTTACCGGACCCCCTGGCTTATCCTGCGCGCAAGCCGTTACTGTGCGGGCAAAGAATAATGCTCGATCAGGGGGGCGTATGAAGGTGTTTTGGGGGCTGGGGCGCTTGCTGACCCTGCTGTTCTGGCTGGTGGTGCTGGTCAATCTGGTGGTGCCGTTCGTCCATCCGCTGCATCTGCTGGTCAATGTCGCCGGCGCGTTTTTGCTGGTACTCCATCTGCTGGAACTGTTGTTGTTCCGGGCCAGTTTCCGTGGCCGCCCCGCGCCTGGCCGCGATCGCCTCAGAGTGCTGCTGTTCGGCATCTTCCACGTGCAAACCCTCCCGACCGCGCCAGAGGCTTCCCATGCGTAAACTGTGTCTGCTTGCCGCACTCGTATGCCCATGGGCTTCGGCCCAGGTGCTCCAGGTCGAAGGCCATTCGTTGATGCGCCTGCCCAATACCACCAGCACCCTGACCCTGGAACGACTGGACGTGGCCGATTACGGCACGCTGCTGGTGCCTTCCAATGTCACTGAATTGACCATCGACCAGTTGCACCTGGGGCGTGAAGCGCGGATCGCCATCGTGCCGGCGCCGCAGGTACTGGAAATGAAAGTGGCCCAGGCTGAATTGGCCGAGGGCAGCCAGATCACTTCACGCGGCGCCCCGGGGACCTACACCAAGGCCGCGCGGCCGGGGCGTGATCTCAATCTGCATTTCAAGGCGTTGAATGCGCCGTTGTTGTCGGTGGACGCCCGTGGCGGCACCGGTGCACCGGGGTTCGTCGGTCTTGACGGTGCCAATGGCCAGGCGCCGGGTTGCACCTGGGGTTCGGCCGGTCGCGGTGCCGACGGCAGCAATGGCAGTGATGGCCAGCCGGGGGCCGCTGGCGCGCAGGTACGCCTCGAGCTGCCCCGGGCCTACCCTGCCGAGCAGATCAAGGTGACGGTGGACGGCGGTGCCGGTGGCGCGGCGGGACACGGCGGCAAACCCGGGGCGGGAGGCAAGGCCAAGGGGTGCCTGGTCTATACCGCCGATGGCGGTAAAAGCGGCCGTCCTGGCGCCGATGGCCAGCCAGGGCCTGCCGGAGCGGCGGGGACGGTGACGGTGCAGCGGTTCTGAAGAAAAATCGGATCTGAACCTGTGGGAGCGAGCTTGCTCGCGATGGCGTTGTGTCAGTCGATGAAGTATTGCCCGACATGCCGTCATCGCGAGCGAGCTCGCTCCCACAGGGACCGGTGCACTATTTTCAGAACATCGGTCGCGCCGCGCCGATCGCCACCACCAGCAACCCGATCAACAGATTGATTCCCACCAACCGCCGGATCTTCCCCAGCACCGCCGCACCCGTCGGCCAGTCCTGCGCCGTCACGGCGTTGCGCAATGCGGGCAGCTGCAAGCCCTGGATGCGGATAAACAGCGCCGTCATCACCACATACAACCCCATCATCACCTGCACATAACGCGGCGCGGTTTCGAAACCGGCGAAGCGCAGATGGATCAGGCCTACGCCGCTGATCGGCAAAAGTACGACCGCGACCCAGACCCAGACGAAAAAACGCTGAAACACTTCTACCCACAACTTGAGCCGGGCAGGGCCCTCAAGCGCCGTCATTGCGGCGGGGCGCAGGATCATCCAGGCGAAGAACATGCCGCCGACCCAGACCAGGGCCGCCAGTAAATGCAGGGTGTAGACAAGGGCAAAGGGTGTCATTGGGTTACTCCGTTCTGCGCAGGATTCATTAGCGGGGTATGATAGCCGCCGATCCGAACCACTGAAAATTTATCCAGCGTTTTTAGCGCCCGACCATTCATGATCAGCACCGAACTCAAAACCACGATCCAGGGCGCCTATTCGCGTTTTCTCGAAGCCAAGAGCCTCAAGCCGCGATATGGCCAGCGCCTGATGATTGCCGAAGTGGCAAAAGTCCTGGGCGACATCGACACCGACGACGAAGGCCGGCGCAGCGGCGAGCCTGCCGTGGTGGCGGTGGAGGCCGGCACCGGTACCGGCAAGACCGTGGCCTACAGCCTGGCGGCGATTCCCACCGCCAAGGCCGCCGGCAAGCGCCTGGTGATCGCCACGGCCACCGTCGCCCTGCAGGAGCAGATCGTCTACAAGGACCTGCCCGACCTGATGCGCAACAGTGGGCTGAACTTCACCTTCGCGCTGGCCAAGGGCCGCGGGCGCTACATGTGCCTGTCCAAGCTCGACATGTTGCTCCAGGAAGGCCAGGCGCAGACCGCCACGGCCCAGTTGTTCGAAGAAGAAGGCTTCAAGATCGAGGTGGATGAAGCCAGCCAGAAGCTGTTCACCAGCATGATCGAGAAACTGGCGGGCAATAAATGGGACGGCGACCGCGACAGCTGGTCCACGGCCCTGGAAGACGCTGACTGGTCCCGCCTGACGACCGACCATAGCCAATGCACCAACCGCCATTGCCCGAACTTCGGCCAGTGCGCCTTCTACAAGGCTCGCGAAGGCATGGGCAAGGTCGACGTCATCGTCACCAACCACGACATGGTCCTGGCCGACCTGGCCCTGGGCGGCGGTGCGGTGCTGCCGGACCCGCGCGACACGATCTACGTGTTCGACGAAGGCCATCACCTGCCGGACAAGGCCATCGGCCATTTCGCCCATTACACCCGGCTGCGTTCCACCGCCGACTGGCTGGAAACCACCGCCAAGAACCTTACCAAGCTGCTGGCCCAGCATCCGTTGCCGGGTGACCTGGGCAAGTTCATCGAGCAAGTGCCCGAGCTGGCGCGGGAAATCAAGACGAACCAGCAGTTCATGTTCACCGCGTGCGAGCAAGTGGCCGATTTCAAACCCGGCGAAGACGTCGAGGGCCGCGAGCGGCCACGCCATCGCTTCGTCGGTGGAGTGATTCCTGAACACATGCGCGAAATGGGCATCGAGCTCAAGAAAGGTTTCGCGCGCCTGACCGACCTGTTCACGCGCCTGACCGACCTGCTCAAGGAAGGCATGGACGGCGAGGTCAACATCGGTATCGCCAGCAACCAGGCCGAGGAGTGGTACCCGCTGTTCGGCAGCCTGTTGTCCCGATCCCAGGGCAACTGGGAGCTGTGGACGGCATTCACCGCCGAAGACCCGGAAGACAACCCGCCGATGGCGCGCTGGCTGACCCTGGCCGAAAGCGGTTCGCTGTTCGACATCGAGGTCAATGCCAGCCCGATCCTGGCCGCGGAAATGCTGCGGCGCAATCTGTGGAACGTGGCCTATGGCGCGCTGGTGACGTCCGCCACGCTGACCGCCCTGGGCACGTTCGACCGCTTTCGCATGCGCGCCGGCCTGCCGAAGAAAGCCGTGACCGCCGTGGTCCCGAGCCCCTTCCACCACGCCGATGCCGGCGTGCTGCGGGTGCCCGACCTCAAGGCCGACCCACGGGATGCCGCCGCCCACACCGCGGCGATCATCCGCGACCTGCCGGAACTGGTGGAAGGCTCACGGGGCACGCTGGTGCTGTTTTCCTCGCGCAAACAGATGCAGGACGTGTTCGATGGCCTTGACCGGGACTGGCGCAAGCAGGTGTTCATCCAGGGCAACCTGTCGAAGCAGGAAACACTGAACAAGCACAAGGCACGGGTCGACGGTGGGGACTCCAGCGTGCTGTTCGGCCTGGCGAGCTTCGCCGAAGGCGTGGACTTGCCCGGTGCCTATTGCGAACACGTGGTGATTGCCAAGATCCCGTTCTCGGTTCCCGACGACCCCGTGGAGGCGGCGCTGGCCGAGTGGATCGAGGCCCGCGGTGGCAACCCGTTCATGGAAATCTCCGTACCGGACGCTTCGCTGAAACTGGTCCAGGCGTGTGGCCGCTTGCTACGTACCGAAGAGGATCGCGGCACCATCACCTTGCTTGACCGACGGCTGGTCACCCAGCGCTATGGCAAGGCGATCCTCAATGCGTTGCCGCCGTTTCGACGGGAGATTTCCTGAGGCCGCTGCGATTTCACGGTGAAGCAATGTATTTGTGGGAGCAAGGCTTGCCCGCGATGAAGGCACCTGGGTCTCAGAAAGACCTCACAGGCCTCTTCGCGGGCCCACAGGTTCTTCTTGCCACAGGGGCATGCTTAGCCAGCCGTCCTGTGGCGGTTCCCAAATGACCTAATGCCTGAAACAATGCCAGCCACTCTAAAAAGTCTTTGTTTCAAGGGAGTTGCGGGTGCAGATTCAAGGCCATTATGAGCTTCAGTTCGAGGCGGTGCGTGAAGCATTCGCGGCGCTGTTCGATGCTCCCCAGGAGCGCGGCGCGGCGTTGTGCATCCAGGTGGGTGGCCGCACGGTGATCGACCTGTGGGCCGGTACCGCCGACAAGGATGGCCATGAAGCCTGGCACAGCGACACCATCGCCAACCTGTTTTCATGCACCAAGACGTTCACCGCCGTCACCGCCCTGCAACTGGTGGCCGAAGGCAAGTTGCAGTTGGACGCCCCGGTAGCCCGCTATTGGCCAGAGTTTGCTGCGGCCGGCAAGCAATCCATCACCCTGCGCCAACTGCTCTGCCACCAGGCTGGGCTGCCGGCGCTGCATGAATTGCTGCCGCCCGAAGCGCTTTATGACTGGCAAGCCATGGTCGATGCCCTGGCTGCCGAAACACCATGGTGGACGCCGGGCGAAGGCCACGGTTATGCCGCGATCACTTACGGCTGGCTGGTGGGCGAGCTGTTGCGCCGGGCCGATGGGCGTGGCCCGGGGGAGTCCATCGTCGCCCGCGTCGCCAAGCCGTTGGGCCTGGATTTCCACGTTGGCCTGGCCGACGACGAGTTCCATCGCGTGGCCCACATCGCCCGTGGCAAAGGCAACGCCGGCGATGCGGCGGCCCAGCGCCTGCTGCAGGTGACGATGCGCGAACCGACGGCCATGACCACCCGGGCCTTTACCAACCCACCGTCGATCATGACCAGCACCAATAAGCCGGAATGGCGGCGCATGCAGCAACCGGCGGCCAATGGCCACGGCAATGCCCGCAGCCTGGCCGGGTTCTATGCGGGTTTGCTGGACGGCAGCCTGCTGGAAGGTGAAATGCTCGACGAACTGACTCGCCAGCACAGTTTTGGCGAGGATAAGACGTTGTTGACCCAGACCCGTTTCGGCCTGGGTTGCATGCTCGACCAGCCGGATGTGCCGAACGCGACCTACGGCCTCGGCCCACGGGCGTTCGGTCATCCGGGGGCCGGGGGCTCCATCGGGTTTGCCGATCCCGAACATGATGTAGCGTTCGGTTTCGTGACCAACACGCTCGGGCCTTACGTTTTGATGGACCCGCGCGCGCAAAATCTTGCGCGGGTGCTTGCCACTTGTCTATAAAGCGCCATTGAAGGCCATGGACACAGGAACCTCGTGTCCTTTTCAGTTTCGAAGCGTCTGTTTATGCGGCCAGAACATGGCCTTGTTTTTTCATTTAGATCATTTTGTGGATATCCAATGTCATCGAATAAAACCCTCGCTCTGGCGCTGTGCTTCGCTATCACTGGTTGCGCACAAAACCCACAAAATGATGCCGAGGGCAGCGGCGGCTGGTGGCCGTTCGGCTCCTCCGACAAGGTGGCGGCCAAGGAAACGGCGCCAGCGGCGCCCCTGAAGCCTGCCGCTGTCGCACCGCAAGCCAAGGCCGAGGGCGCCAGCCACTGGTGGTGGCCGTTCTCTTCCGAGGAAACCGCCGCAGACGCCGCCAGAAAAGTCGAAGCAAAGGCAGAAGTGGAGGCCAAGCCTGAGGCCAAGGCGTCGGCAGTTGTTGCCAAGGCCGAAGCGGAAAGCAATGGCAAGTGGTGGTGGCCGTTCGGCGGCAAGGACCAGGAAACCGCCAAGGCGGTGCCGATGCCCGATCCGAAAGTCACCCAGGCCTGGCTCGACGACTACGAGCCGAAGCTGCGCACGGCGATCCAGGACAGCAAGCTAGAACTCGAGCGCCGCGAGGACGTGCTGGTGGTCACCGCGCCCGTGGACAGTTCCTTCAACCCGGACCGTCCGGCGATGCTGCTGCCCGTGACCCTCGGCCCGTTTACCCGCGTGGCGAAGATCCTTGAAGCCGACCCGAAGACCGCCGTGCTGATCCTTGGTCACGCCGACACCTCGGGCGTCGCACCGGCCAACCTCAAGCTCAGCCAGGAGCGTGCCCAGGCCGTGGCGGCGATTTTCCGCCTCAGCGGCCTGCAACGTGATCGCCTGATGCTGCGCGGCATGGGTGCAGTGGCGCCACGTGCCGCCAACGACAGCGTTGAGGGTCGCGCCTTGAACCGTCGTGTGGAATTGCTGGTCACGCCGACCAACACCATGGTTGCGCTGCTGAGCAAGTACAACATGCCGGCCCCGGCTCCAGTGACGATGGTTGCCGCCCAGGATGTGAAGCCTGCTGCCCCGGCGCCGGCGCCTGCGGCTAAAAAAGCGGTGGCCTCGACCACCAAAGCCGCGGCCAAGAAAGCTCCGGCCAAAAAAGCCGCGACCAAGGCGCCTGCAAAGAAGGTCGCAGCCAAGCCCGCTACCCCAGCGAAGAAGCCCCAACCGGCCAAAGCCGCCACCGATACCAAGAAAGTCGCGGCCGCCGATACCCCCAAGCAGTGATGGGCTAACCACAAGGAATGCGCCATGACCCAAGCGCTGGCTGATATGCGCCGCGACTACACCCGCGACGGCTTGACCGAGGCGCAAGCCCCGGCCGAGCCGTTCGCCCTGTTCCATCAATGGTTCGCCGACGCAGTGAAGACCGAACAGGCCCCGGTGGAGGCCAATGCCATGACCCTGGCCACGGTGGATGAGCAGGGACGTCCGCACTGCCGGATCCTGCTGCTCAAGGGCCTGGATGCCCAGGGCTTCACGTTCTTCACCAACTACGACAGCGCCAAGGGCCAGCAACTGGCTGCGAATCCGTTTGCGGCCATGACGTTTTTCTGGCCGACCCTAGAGCGCCAGGTGCGCATCGAGGGTAAAGTGGTGAAGGTCACGGCGCAGGAGTCGGACGCCTACTACCAAGTCCGTCCGCTGGGCAGCCGTTTGGGCGCCTGGGCGTCACCCCAGAGCCGGGTGATTGCCGGGCGCGGCGAACTGGAAGACCTGCTCAAGGCCACCGAGCAGCGCTTCAGCGACAGCCAGCCACACTGTCCCGAGCATTGGGGCGGTTATCGCCTGCTGCCCGAACGCATCGAGTTCTGGCAGGGCCGTCCGAGCCGCCTGCACGATCGCCTCAACTATCGCCTGCAAGGGGCGCAGTGGGCTCGCGAGCGTCTGGCGCCTTAGCATCGGAATAACCTGCCGCGGCGGTCTGGAGCCATTGCGGCAGGTCGCGGCGCTTGATGCCTTGTGCCTGGGCGCGCGCCAATTGTTGCAACATGTAAGTTTTCTTTTGCCCATCCGGCCCCGCCAGTGAAAGCGCCAGATCGCGATCCACCCAGCGTTTGATCCGCACGTACAGCCACCAGTGGAAATACAAACCGGCCACGGTGGTGGCAACGATAATGAAATAATCCATGAAAAATTCCAGGGTTGATGACGCAGGTTTCGGAAATTGACGCTACTGTTTGGTGAATTTTTCGGGCGCGCCTGTATCCCACCTGAATGAAAGCAATTTTATCCCGGCGAGGCCGTGACAGGCGTCAAGCTGCGGAGTTTAATGAATCCCTGTCTTTTGGAGTTTGATGCTATGCGTAAGTCTGTTTTGCTGGTTGCTTCCTTTTCCACGATGGCGATGTTGCTCACTGGCTGTCAGTCGAGCCTGACCGGTGACTCCTACTCCCGTGACGAGGCGCGTCGCGTGCAGACGATTCGCATGGGCACGATCGAAGCCTTGCGTCCGGTCAAGATCGAAGGCACCAAGACCCCAATCGGTGGTGCGGCCGGTGCTGTGGTCGGTGGCGTAGGCGGCAGTGCCATCGGTGGTGGCCGTGGCAGCATCGTCGCTGCCGTGATCGGCGCCGTGGCGGGTGGCCTGATTGGTTCGGCTACTGAAGAAGGCCTGACCCGCACCCAGGGTGTGGAAATTACCGTTCGTGAAGATGACGGCAGCATGCGTGCCTATGTGCAGCAGGTTCAGGAAAACGAGGTATTCCGTGTGGGTGAGCGGGTTCGTATTTCCACTGTGGGTGGTACGAGTCGCGTGTCGCACTAAGCAGGAGCCAGGTAAGAAAAAACGGCGCTTTTTCCTGAATGGGAAAGCGCCGTTTTTGTTTCTTCGATACTTGCTGGTTTTTTTGGGGGCATATCCGTTGCTGCGGTAACGGCTACTTATGGTTCCGCTCTTACAGCGGGTCACTTTTGGAAGAGCGCCAAAAGTAACCAAAAACGCTTTGCCCCACCACTCGGTGCCTCGCCTAGGCTCGGCATGGCTGAACGGGGCGCCCCAGATCAAAAACAGAACCGAGGCGGCCTAGTAGCCGACCTGGTTCTGGGTGGGACCGCGTCTCTCCTGTGGGAGCGGGCTTGCTCGCGAAGGCGGTGTGTCAGTTTGCGGTGATGTTGGATGTACCGGCCTCTTCGCGAGCAAGCCCGCTCCCACAGAGGGACTCCGGGTGCACATGAATAGGGCGCCGCGAAAGATCCAATGTGGGAGCGAGCCTGCTCGCGATGACGGTGGGTCAGTCACATGGATGTTGGGCTGCTGGCCTCATCGCGAGCAAGCTCGCTCCCACAGGAAAAACGCGGTCCCACCCAGAACCAGGTCGGCTGTTAGGCCGCCTCGTGGTGGACGTTGATCTCGGCGCCCCGTTAACCACGCTGGCCGAGTGGTGGGGCATAAAGCGTTTTGCTTACTTTTCGCCGGGCCGCGCAGGCTTCTCAAAAGTGAGCCGCTGTAAGAGCGGAACCGCCAGCCGCCGTTACTGCAGAAACGGATATACACACCGTTCCTTAACCTCCCATGGCTCTCAAGACGCTAACGCAGAAGCAAGGATCAGCCAGGCAATGCAGGCTGCTTGCGACTGGCCGTCGCCGTCACCGCATAACCCAGCAACGCCGCCAGGATCGAACCGGTGAGGATCCCCATCCGGTCCATGCCAGCGTAGTCACTCACACCCGGCTCGAACGCCAGGGAGCCGACGAACAGGCTCATGGTGAAACCAATCCCGCACAGGATCGCCACGCCCAGTACCTGGCCCCAATTGGCGCCGGCGGGCAGGCTGGCGATGCCGATTTTCACGGCCAGCCAGGTCAGGCCGAAGACGCCGACGGTCTTGCCCAGCAACAGGCCGATGGCGATGCCCATTGGCACGTGATGGGTGAAGCTCTCGACGGTGACGCCGCTCAGGGACAGGCCGGCATTGGCGAAGGCGAACAGCGGCAGGATGCCATAGGCCACCCAGGGGTGCAGGGCATGTTCCAGGGTGAGCAGCGGCGAAGTCTCGGCGTTTTTCGTGCGCAGCGGAATGCAGAACGCCAGGGTTACCCCGGCCAATGTGGCATGGACACCGCTCTTGAGCACGCAGACCCAGAGGATCAGGCCCACGACCATGTAGGGCCCGAGCTTGACCACGCCCATTCGGTTCATCGCCACCAGCGCGGCGATGCAGGCGGCCGCCAGCATGAGCGACACGGTCGACAGGGCGCCGGAATAGAAGATGGCGATGATGATAATGGCGCCCAGGTCATCGATGATCGCCAGGGTCATCAGGAACAGTTTGAGCGACACCGGCACCCGCTTGCCGAGCAAGGCCAGCACGCCGAGGGCGAACGCGATGTCAGTGGCCGTCGGAATCGCCCAGCCGGCGAGGGCGGCCGGGTTGTCGCGGTTGAGAAACCAGTAGATCAGCGCCGGCACCACCATGCCGCCAATCGCCGCCGCACCCGGCAAGATGATTTGCGACGGCTTTGATAGTTGCCCGTCGAGTACTTCACGTTTGACTTCGAGACCGATGAGCAGGAAGAACATCGCCATCAGGCCGTCGTTGATCCACAGCAGCAGGGGTTTGGCGATCTTCAGGGCGCCCACCTGGGCGACCACCGGGGTGTCCAGCAGGCCGTTATACAACCAGGACTGCGGTGAATTGTTGATGACCAGGGCCAGTACGGCGGCGGCGATCAGCAGCAGGCCGCTGGCAGCCTCCAGTTGAAAAAAACGTGTCAGAGAATTGCGTAGAGCCACGATCGCTCTCCATGTATCGAATCAAAAAGATGGCACACCCTAACCCGTACTGTTAGTTGTTAAAACAAAAGTTATATTCTTTTTTGTTATATGGCGTTACAAGGCCTGCGCCACGCAGTCGGCAGTTATGGGTCATATTGGACCTTAGCTGTACCTGTGCGTGATGTCGGTTTTTTCCTAAGCTGACGTCTGGTTTTTCCGAACTCCAGCCGTGCCTGCACGAGCGCGTGATCTCCCCACGCCGAACACGATCAGTGAGCAAACACACCATGAACGACCACCGCCAGTGGGCCCGTGAAGCGATCCGCATCATCGAGGCAGACTTCCAGCGTAGCGCCGATACTCACCTGATTCCGCTGCCGCTGCCTGGCCTGCCGGGCATCGAGTTGTACTTCAAGGATGAGTCCAGTCATCCCACCGGCAGCCTCAAGCATCGGTTGGCCCGTTCGCTGTTTCTCTATGCGTTGTGTAACGGCTGGCTCAAGCCCGGTGCGCCAGTGATCGAGGCCTCCAGCGGCTCGACGGCGATTTCCGAGGCTTACTTCGCCAGGTTGCTGGGCCTGCCGTTCATTGCGGTGATGCCGGCGACCACCTCCAGGGAAAAAATCGCACAGATCGCTTTCTATGGTGGCCAGAGCCACCTGGTGGATGATCCTACGCAGATCTACGCCGAATCCGAGCGCCTGGCCCGCGAGCATGACGGGCATTTCATCGACCAGTTCACCTATGCCGAGCGGGCCACGGACTGGCGGGCCAATAACAACATTGCCGAATCGATCTTCCAGCAGATGCGCTTCGAGCGGCATCCGGAGCCCACATGGCTGATCTCCAGCCCCGGCACCGGCGGCACCACGGCCACCCTGGGACGCTATGTCCGTTACCGCCAGCACGGCACCCGCGTGCTGTGTGCCGACGCCGAGCGTTCGGTGTTCTTCGATTACTACCGCAGTGGCGACGCCAGCCTGCGCCTGGATTGCGGTTCACGCATCGAGGGTATCGGCCGGCCGCGAGTCGAAGCGTCGTTCCTGCCGAACGTCATCGATGCGATGGTCAAGGTCCCGGATGCCTTGTCGCTGGCGGCCATGCATTACCTGGCCGAGCGTCTGGGACGACGGGTCGGCGGGTCCAGCGGCACCAACCTGATCGGCGCACTCATGGCGGCCCGGCAGATGGCAGATGCGGGCGAGTCGGGGTCGATCGTGGCGATCTTGTGTGACGGTGGCGAGCGCTATGCCACGACCTATTACGACCCGGCATGGCTCAAGGCCCAAGGTTATGCGTTGAGCGGGCTGATGGACATCGTGGCGGCGAGTGTGGAGCGGGGCGAGGCACTGCCAGAGAGTGTGTTGCGGGCCAATATCTGAATCTTGAAAACCCTGAGGTCCCTTGTGGGAGCGAGCTTGCTCGCGATAGCGGTGGATCAGTCAACATCTGTGTTGAATGCCAGGTCGCCATCGCGAGCAAGCTCGCTCCCACAGGATAATGCTGTTTACTTGGGCCTTTGGCGGCCTTGAGTGAACAGCATTGTCCCCTCAGGCCTCGAGGCCAAGGATATCCCGCGCCACAGCCTCGGCAATCCGGATCCCGTCCACCCCCGCCGACAGGATTCCGCCCGCATAGCCGGCGCCTTCACCCGCCGGGAACAGGCCCTTGACGTTCAGGCTCTGCAGCGATTCGTTGCGGGTGATGCGCAGGGGCGATGAGGTGCGGGTTTCGATGCCGGTCAGCACGGCGTCGTGCAGCGAGTAGCCGCGAATCTGTTTCTCGAACGCCGGCAAGGCTTCGCGGATGGCTTCGATGGCGAAGTCCGGCAAGGCCAGGGCCAGATCACCCAGGGACACCCCAGGCTTGTAGGAAGGTTCGACGCTGCCCAGCGCCGTAGACGGCTTGCCGGCGATGAAATCGCCCACCAGTTGCGCCGGGGCCTCGTAGTTGCTGCCGCCGAGCACGAACGCGTGGGACTCCAGGCGTTCCTGCAACTCGATACCGGCCAGCGGGCCACCCGGATAATCCACTTCCGGGGTAATGCCGACGACGATGCCGGAGTTGGCGTTGCGCTCATTGCGCGAATACTGGCTCATGCCGTTGGTGACGACGCGGTTTGGCTCGGACGTCGCCGCTACCACGGTGCCGCCCGGGCACATGCAGAAGCTGTACACCGAGCGGCCATTCTTGGCGTGGTGCACCAGTTTGTAGTCGGCGGCGCCGAGTTTCGGATGGCCGGCGTACTTGCCCAGGCGCGCGCTGTCGATCAGCGATTGCGGGTGTTCGATGCGGAAGCCCACCGAGAACGGCTTGGCTTCCATATACACGCCACGGCTGTGGAGCATACGGAACGTGTCTCGGGCGCTGTGGCCGAGGGCGAGGATCACGTGTTTCGAATGAATGCGCTCACCGCCGGCCAATTCGACGCCGACCAGTTGGCCGTCCTCGATCAGCACATCGGTGACCCGTTGCTGGAAGCGTACTTCGCCGCCCAGGGCGCGAATCTGCTCACGCATGGTTTCCACCACGCCTGTCAGGCGGAACGTGCCGATGTGCGGCTTGCTGACGTAGAGGATTTCTTCCGGCGCCCCGGCCTTGACGAATTCGTGCAGGACCTTGCGGCCAAGGAATTTCGGATCCTTGATCTGGCTGTAGAGCTTGCCATCGGAAAACGTCCCTGCGCCGCCTTCACCGAACTGCACATTGGACTCGGGGTTGAGCACACTTTTGCGCCACAGGCCCCAGGTGTCCTTGGTGCGCTGGCGCACTTCCGGGCCACGTTCGAGGATGATCGGCTTGAAACCCATCTGCGCCAGCAACAGGGCGGCGAAAATCCCGCACGGGCCGAAGCCGACCACGATCGGCCGCTCGCTCAAGTCGGCCGGGGCCTGGCCCACCACTTTGTAGCTGATATCCGGCGCTTCGTTGACGTTACGGTCATCGGCGAACTTGCGCAGCAGGCTGGCTTCATCACGCACCGTCAGGTCGATGGTGTAGATGAAGCACAGTTCGGAGGATTTCTTGCGCGCATCGTAGCTGCGCTTGAACAGGGTGAAGTCGAGCAGGTCATCGCTGGCGATGCCCAGGCGCTGCACGATGGCAGGGCGCAAGTCTTCTTCGGGGTGATCGATTGGCAGCTTGAGTTCGGTGATTCGTAACATGGCGGGGTCCGGTTCGCGGGATGCACAACTGCACCAGGGCGTGAACCGGCGATTATAAGCCAAAAGCTGTGAATCAGTCGTCGCGCGCGCCGCCGAAGTAGGCGCAGCCGCGTTGGACCTGGCCGTTGACCCGCAACTCGGCGCTCATGTGTTGCACGCTGTCGCTGACGCTGTCGACACAACGTGCAGGTGTGACCCACAGCTCGACTTTCTGGCCGTTGGCCTCGGTGCCCAGGTTGAAGCGGCCATCGCCCAATTGCTCCTCGACGTAAGGCACCGCCAGCGGCGGCTGGCCTTCGCGGTCCAGCACCAGGCCCTTGCCACTGGCCTTGAGCGTCCATTCCGGGCTGTGTCCCGCAGCGCGCAGGATCACGCGTTTGAAGTCGACGTCTTCGCAAGCCGTTCCCGAGCGCTCCAGGCGATACAGCTGTTCAACGTCCAACTGACTGTCGGTGCCGGCCGCTGCACTGGAAACGATACGGCCACGTACATCGGCAAACAGTTTGCCCTGGTCATCGGCCAGGCTGGCGGCCTGTTGCAGCACGCTGGTGCCACCGCTGTCGTTGACGATGTAGCGGCGCTGTTCCTGGCACGGTTGGAACACCAGTTTGCCATCGGCCGCCGTGAGTTCGCCCTGCAGACGTGTCTGTCCGGCGTGGGAGGCGCTCTGACGTGGGGTGTCGAGCAATTGGCAGCCGGTGAACAGCGGCAGGAGGGCGACAAACAGCAGGGAGCGGGCGGCACGCATCATTGGGTCTCCAGACAAGTGCCGCCACGTTACTCAGACTAATCCTGCATCACAAGGGGTGTTAACCCACATGAAAGGTCTGACCGGTTTGTAGGCCTTCGACGCTCTTGGCGTAGGCCAATGCCACATCCACTGCGGGTACGGGTTTGAAACCGCGGAAATAAGGCGCGTATTTGTCCATGGCTTCCAGCAGCACGTTCGGGCTCACCGAGTTGACCCGCAGGCCCCGTGGCAACTCGATTGCTGCGGCGCGCACGAAACTGTCCAGGGCGCCGTTGACCAGGGCCGCCGAAGCACCGCTCTTGATCGGGTCGTGGCTGAGTACGCCGGTGGTGAAGGTGAAGGAGGCGCCGTCATTGGCGAATTCGCGACCGATCAGCAGCAGGTTGACCTGGCCCATCAGCTTGTCTTTCAAGCCCAGGGCAAAGCTGTCTTCGGTCATGTCGGCCAGGGGCGCAAAGGTGACGTTGCCGGCGGCACAGACCAGGGCGTCAAAACGGCCAGTCTTCTCGAACAGGGCGCGAATCGAGGCGCTGTCGCTGATATCCACCTGCAGTTCACCGCTGTGGCGGCCGATCCGAACGATTTCGTGGCGGGGCGACAGTTCTTTATCAATGGCCGAACCGATCGTGCCGTTGGCACCGATCAAGAGGATTTTCATGAGCTGTTCCTTAATGGGTTGAACGAGTTTTCAGTCTAGAGGGGTTCTTTCCAGTGATAATCATGCTAATAGGCAACCTTTGGTTTTCATTTGGAAACAATCCAATGAGCGAAATGGATGACCTGGCGGCGTTCGCCGTGTTGATGGAGGCCGGCAGTTTTACCTTGGCGGCCCAGCAATTGGGGTGCAGCAAGGGCCAGTTGTCCAAGCGCATCAGCCTGTTGGAAAGCCGGTTTTCGGTGGTGTTGCTGCAACGCACCACACGGCGCTTGAGCCTGACGGCGGCAGGGGCGGCGCTGTTGCCTCAGGCCCAGGCGCTGCTGGTGCAGGTGGAAAGGGCGCGTCAGGCATTGGCTCGGTTGAAGGATGACATTTGCGGGCCGGTGCGTATGACGGTTCCGGTTTCGTTGGGTGAAACCTTCTTCGAGGGTTTGCTGATGGAGTTCGCTCGCACGTACCCCAACGTGCAGATCGAACTGGAGCTCAACAACGGTTACCGTGACTTGAGCCGCGATGGTTTCGACCTGGCGATCCGCTCCGACGCCGCCATCGATGAGCGGCTGGTGGCCCGGCCATTGTTGGCGTGGCACGAAATGACCTGCGCCAGCCCGGCCTACCTCGAACACTATGGCGAACCTGAAACGCCCCAGGCCCTGGCCGAGCACCGCTGTTTGCTCAACAGCCACTACAGCGGCCGGGAAGAATGGCTTTACCACCAACAACACGAACTGTTGCGGGTCCGAGTGTCGGGGCCGTTCGCCAGCAATCACTACAGCCTGCTGAAAAAGGCCGCCCTGGCCGGTGCCGGAATCGCCCGGCTGCCGTCGTACCTGCTGCATGAAGCGTTGGCGGACGGACGCCTGCATTGGCTGCTGCGCGACTACCAGACCCGGCGCATGCCGATGTACCTGGTGCACCCGTACCAGGGCGGCCTGCCCAAGCGCACCCAGGTGCTGGCCGACTATTTGATCGACTGGTTCAAGCGCAGTGGCGAGGCGCTGGATCGGCTACAGCGATAACCCGGCCATTGTTACGCCTTGTGGGAGCGGGCTTGCTCGCGAATGCAATTGCATATTCAACATTGTTGCAAGCTGACCCACCGCCTTCGCGAGCAAGCCCGCTCCCACAGGCGTTCCAGCCGCAGTCAGTGGGCGTAACGCTTGGCGATCAGGTGATCGATCGACAACCCCCCCGGTCCACGGGCCATCAGGTAGAGCAAGACCGCCGCCCAGGTGCCATGGGTCGGGTAGGCGTCCGGGTAGACGAACACCTGGATGGTCAAGGTCATGCCGAGCAAGGCCATTGCCGAAAAGCGTGTCGCCAGGCCAAACAGAAGCAGTACCGGGAACACATGCTCGGCAGAGGCCGCCAGGTGCGCGGCCAGTTCCGGCGACAGCAGCGGCAAGGCATATTCGCTTTTGAACAGGGGGATGGTCGAGTCCGCCAGCCGCGGCAAACCGATCTGGAAGGTGCCGTCGAACAGGTCGATGGCCAGTCCTTCGATTTTGGTCTGGCCGGATTTCCAGAACACGGCGGCTATCGAGAAGCGTGCGACGAAGGCGATCAGGCTGTGGGGGATTTTCTCCAGCCATTGAATGAAACCGGCAATCAAGGCGTTCATGGGGATACCTGTTCGGTTAGGAGGTGGGTGATGGCCTGGAGGCGGATGAGCCCCGCCAGGGTCTGTTCCAGGTCAAGATCGATTGAGGCTTCGATGGCAGCCGTCAGGGAAAACCCTTGTTGCAGGGCGGCGATGAACCCATGGGCAGCGCGACTGATCGCAAACACCTCCACGTCCAGGCCGTTGCGCAGCACCAAGGCGTTTTGCGCGGGAAACGTTTCGAACGGTACGGGCGCCTGGTGCTGATGAGCGGCCCAGATCGTCAACACGGCGTAGGGGGATTGCAGCAGCCGCAGTGACGGGTGAAGCCCGATCTTCAGGTGCCCCGCCAGCGTGGGGGACGACAGCGCCGCCACGATTCGTTCTTGCGCCATGGGCTCGGCGTCGGCGGCATGCCAGGCTTGCACATGCAGTCGCTCCAGCCGAGCGACGTCCGCCAGGTAAGGCACACTGGCGGCGGGTTCGAAGTGTTCGATGAACTCGGCAAAGTCGCCCCCGTAGTCGTTCATCACCGGGCTGCGCGGCGGCGTCGATTGGACATAGACTCCGGCCATGGCCCGGAAGAATGCCTCGCCCACCAGTTGCGCCACCACCGGGTAGTTGTCGGCCAGGGCGTTGATCAATGAGCTGAGCACGTTGTTGCGGTACACCGCGAAACGGCTTTCCGGGGCCGCCCCATTGGCGCTGACCAGGCCGGTCGGACATGCCTTGCACGGGTCGAGCAGGGCGGAGGCAAATGCGTGCTGGTTGCTCATGGCCGGGCTCCAGCGGCGCTCAACAGTTGATCGGCCTGGCGTGCTTCGGCCAGCAGCACTTCCCATGCCGGGACGTGGTTGTCGCGCTCGATCAAGGTGGCGACCGGTCCGGTCCGCTCCAGTGCCTGGCGATACAGTTGCCAGACCGCGTGGTCGACGGGGGCGCCGTGATCGTCTATCAACAGGCGCTCACCGAGGCTGTCGGAATCTTCGGCAAAGCCGGCCAGGTGAATTTCGCCGGTCGCTTGCAGAGGCAGGGCGTCGAGGTAGGCCAATGGATCGCGGCAATGGTTGACGCACGAAACGTAGACGTTGTTCACATCCAGCAGCAGGCCGCAGCCGGTGCGACGGATCACTTCGCTCATGAACTGTGGTTCGTCGAAGGTCGAGGTTTCAAAGGCCAGGTAGGTCGCCGGGTTTTCCAGTAACAGCGTGCGCTTGAGGCTGGACTGCACCTGGTCGACGTGTTCGCAGACCCGGTCGAGGGTTGCTGCGTCATAGGCCAGGGGGAGCAAGTCATTGAGGAACACCGGGCCGTGGCTGGACCAGGCCAGGTGTTCGGAAAAGGATTGGGGCTGATAGCGTTCGATCAGGGCGGCCAGGCGCTGCACATGCGCGACATCCAGCGGCCCCTCCCCACCGATCGACAGGCCGACACCGTGCAACGACAGCGGGTACTGTTCGCGTATCAGCCCCAGGAAGTGATGAAGCGGCCCACCGGCCACCATGTAGTTTTCCGCGTGCACTTCGAAGAAACCCAGGTCCGGTCGGGTCTGCAGGACCTCACGAAAATGCGCACTCTTGAGCCCCAACCCTGCCCTTGGCGGCAGCCGGCTATCAGTGGTGAGGGATGGGGCGTTCAACATGGTGGCGGGCCTCAGGCGGGTGCGATCAGGACTTGGCTTTGAACGCTTCGAGCTGGCCGAAACCGGTGGGGGAGGTTTCGCTTTTGGTGGTGGTGCAAGTGCCTTTAGGGACCGATTTCCAAGCGTTGGCCTGATAGTCCATCTTTGCGGTACCGGCGCAGGTGGTGCCGGCCCCGGCGGCGCAGTCGTTCTTGCCTTTGAGGGCAACGCCGAAGCATTTTTCCATGGCGTCGTCGGCTGCGTGAACGGTCGAGACGGCAGTCATGCTCAGGGCAGAACCCAGGGCGAGGACCAAGGCAGCGGCGGACAGGGTACGGGTCGAAGCAGTCATGGTGATTCTCCAGTCTTCAGGGAAATGAACCGGCGTTAGCGCCGGTCTGCTGAACTAGAGAAGGGAGGTGGAAAAGCGTTACAGCGCGATCTCATTATTTTTTAGATACGCGTAACCCCGTGGCGAGGGAGCTTGCTCCCGCTCGGTTGCGCAGCAACCGCAAAATCTTGGGGCCGCTGCGCAGCCCAGCGGGAGCAAGCTCCCTCGCCACAGGGGATTGCGGGCGGTCCGGACAAAAAAAACGGCCCGAAGGCCGTTTCTGTTACTGCGACAGGACTCAACCGCCCAGATACGCCTCGCGCACTTTCGGGTCGGTCAGCAGCGCCTCGCCGGTGCCTTGCATCACCACCCGGCCGTTCTCCAGCACGTACGCCCGGTCGGCGATTTTCAGCGCCTGGTTGGCGTTCTGCTCCACCAGGAACACCGTCACGCCATCCTTGCGCAGTTGTTCGATGATGTCGAAGATCTGCTGGATGATGATCGGTGCCAGGCCCAGGGAAGGCTCGTCGAGTAGCAGCAGCTTGGGTTTGCTCATCAGCGCACGGCCGATGGCGAGCATTTGCTGTTCGCCGCCGGACATGGTGCCGCCGCGCTGGGTAAAGCGCTCTTTCAGGCGTGGGAAAAGGTGCAGGACCTTGTCCATTTGTTCCTGATAGTCGCCCTTGTCGGTGAAAAATCCACCCATGGCGAGGTTTTCTTCCACGGTCAGTCGGGCAAATACCCGACGACCCTCAGGTACCACGGCGATGCTCTTGCGCATGATCTGCGCCGAGTCCTGGCCCACCAGTTCCTCACCCATGTAGCGGATGCTGCCGCTGTGGGCCTGGGGCGAACCGCAGAGCGTCATCAGCAGGGTGGATTTGCCGGCACCGTTGGCACCGATCAGCGTGACGATTTCGCCCTGGCGGACTTCGACGTTGACGCTGTGCAGGGCCTGGATCTTGCCGTAGAAGGTGGAAACGTTTTCGAACTGCAGCATTTACGCTTCCCCCAGGTAGGCTTTGATCACTTCAGGATTGTCGCGGATCTGTTCCGGCGTACCGTCGGCCAGGGGCGTGCCCTGGTTGATCACGACGATGTGGTCGGAAATGCTCATGACCAGCTTCATGTCGTGCTCGATCAGCAGCACGGTGACGTTGTGCTCTTCACGCAGCACGCCGATCAGCGCCTTGAGGTCTTCGGTTTCCTTGGGGTTCAGGCCGGCGGCCGGCTCGTCGAGCATGAGGATCCGCGGACGGGTCATCATGCAGCGGGCGATTTCCAGGCGCCGTTGCTGACCGTAGGCCAGGGTGCCGGCGGTACGGTTGGCAAACTCGGTGAGGTTGACCTTGTCCAGCCAGTACTCGGCGTACTCCATGGCCTCGCGTTCGCTTTTGCGGAACGCCGGGGTCTTGAACAGCCCGGCAAGGAAGTTGGTGTTCAAATGACGATGCTGGGCGATCAACAGGTTCTCGACCGCCGTCATGTCCTTGAACAGCCGCACGTTCTGGAAGGTGCGCACCACACCCTTGCGGGCGATGTGGTGGCCGGGCAGGCCCTGGATCGGCTCGCCGTCCAGCAGGATGGTGCCGCCGGTGGGCTGGTAGAAGCCGGTCAGGCAGTTGAACACAGTGGTCTTGCCCGCGCCGTTGGGCCCGATCAGGGCAACCACTTGCTTCTCTTTCACGGTCAGGGCCACGCCGTTGACCGCCAGCAAACCGCCGAAGCGCATGCTTAAATTTTCAACCTTGAGGATCTCGCGGCTCATTTGCGCAGCTCCATGTGGGGGCGTTGCATAGGCAGCAGACCTTGAGGACGCCAGATCATCATCAGCACCATCAAGGCGCCGAACATCAACATGCGGTATTCGCTGAATTCACGCATCATTTCCGGCAGCAGGATCATCACGATCGCCGCCAGGATCACGCCCAGTTGCGAGCCCATCCCGCCCAGCACCACGATGGCGAGGATGATCGCCGACTCGATGAAGGTGAAGGATTCCGGCGTCACCAGGCCTTGGCGAGCGGCGAAGAAGCTGCCGGCAAAACCGGCGAACGCAGCGCCGAGGGTAAAGGCCGACAACTTGATCACGGTCGGGTTGAGACCCAGGGCGCGGCAAGCGATTTCGTCTTCACGCAAGGCTTCCCACGCGCGGCCAATCGGCATGCGCAGCAGGCGGTTGATGACGAACAGCGCGGCCAGGGCCAGCAACAGCGCAATCAGGTAGAGGAAGATCACCTTGTTGATCGAGCTGTATTCCAGGCCGAAGTATTCGTGGAAGGTTTGCAGGCCTTCGGCGGCGGTTCTATCGAAGCTCAGTCCGAAGAACGTTGGCTTGGGGATGTTGCTGATGCCGTTCGGGCCGCCGGTGATGTCGGTCAGGTTGCGCAGGAACAGGCGGATGATCTCGCCGAAACCCAGGGTCACGATCGCCAGGTAATCGCCGCGCAAGCGCAGCACCGGGAAGCCCAGCAGGAAGCCGAAGGTGGCGGCCATCATCCCGGCGATGGGCAGGCAGATCCAGAAGCTCAGGCCGAAGTAATGGGACAGCAGCGCGTAGCTGTAGGCGCCGACGGCGTAGAAGCCGACGTAACCCAGGTCCAGCAGGCCGGCCAGGCCTACGACGATGTTCAGGCCCAGGCCCAGCATCACGTAGATCAGGATCAGCGTGGCGATGTCCACCGCGCCGCGAGAGCCGAAGAACGGCCACACCAGGGCCACGACGATCAGGCCCAGCACGATCCAGCGCTGGGTGCTCGGCAGGGTCAGGAAGTGGCTGGCCTTGGCCGGGATCACCGGCAGGCCGGGCGAAGACTTCCACGCCGCGCTGATCTGCGTGCTGAACAGCACGCGCACGAACATCAGCAGCGAGCACACGGCGATGGTCGCCAGGATCGCCGGGCTGGTGCCGTGCACTTCCAGGTTGATGCCGACGATGGTCAGTTTAAGACCCAGTACCGGGTAGGCCACGGCCCAGACCAGCAGGGCGCTGAAAAGCGCCGATTTGAGATGCCTAGTCATACTTTCTCAACCTCCGGGCGGCCCAGGATGCCGGTCGGCCGGAATAACAGAACCAGAACCAACAAGCCGAACGCGACGACGTCCTTGTACTGGTCGCCGAAGATGTCGGCGCCAAAGGCTTCCGCCACGCCCAGCACCAACCCGCCGAGCATCGCCCCGGGGATGCTGCCGATGCCGCCCAGCACCGCGGCGGTGAAGGCTTTCAGGCCCACGAGGAAGCCGGCGTTGGGGTTGATCACGCCGTATTGCATGCTCAACAGCACCGCGGCGATGGCCGCCAGGGCCGCACCGATGACGAAGGTCAGGGCGATGATGTTGTTGGTGTTGATGCCCAGCAGGTTGGCCATCTTGATGTCCTCGGCACAGGCGCGGCAGGCGCGGCCGAGGCGGGAACGGGAGATGAACAGCGTGAGGCCGAGCATGGCGACCAGGGTCACCACGAACACCACGATTTGCATGTAGGAAATCAGCACTTCATGTGCCCCGCCTGGCCCGATGGCAAAGTTGCCCGGGATCAGGTTGGGAATGGATTTGTCCTTGGAGTCTTGGGAAAGCAGTACCGTGTTCTGCAGGAAGATCGACATGCCGATGGCGGAGATCAGCGGGATCAGACGGTTGCTGCCGCGCAGGGGGCGGTAGGCGATCCGTTCGATGCTGTAGCCATAGGAGCTGGTGACGACGATGCTCGCGAGAAACGCCGCGGTCATCAACAGCGGGACACTGTCGAGTCCCATCATGCTCAGCCCGGCGATGGCGATGAACGCCACGTAGGAGCCGATCATGTACACCTCGCCGTGGGCGAAGTTGATCATTCCAATGATGCCGTAGACCATCGTATAGCCGATGGCGATCAGGGCATACGTGCTGCCAACGGTCAGGCCGTTAACCAGCTGCTGGAAGAAGTGATAGATGTCAGGCATTACAGCGCTCCTAAAAACCTGATACGCATTTCACTGGTGGAGTCATTTTCCCGCCCGGGCCCCGTGGATCTGCATCCACTTCGAACACGAGGTTTGCCAGCGAACCGCTGATGACGGTTTTGAGATTTTCAGGTGGGGAGGCTGGCGGATCACGCCAGCGCGGCCCAATACTTTTAAAACAAAGCCCACGGCACGCCGTGGGCTTTATTGGCAGTCAGTCAGGCCAGGCCTTACTGAGGCGAAGCTTCGGTTTTAGGTTTGCCGAAATGCCACTCGTAGACCACGAACTTGAAGTCCTTCAGGTCGCCCTTCGCGTCGAAGCTCAGGTCGCCCGTTGGCGTCTTGAAGGTGCCGGCGTGGATGGCTTCAGCCACTTTGCCTGCGTCTTCGCTCTTGGCTGTGGTGATGGCCTGGGCAATCACCTGGACAGCGGAGTAGGACGGGAACACGAACGGACCGCTCGGGTCTTCTTTCTTGGCCTTGAACGCGTCAGCCAGGGCAACGTTGGCCGGATCCTGGTCGAAGGATTTCGGCAGGGTCACCAGCAGGCCTTCGGAGGATTCCTTGGCGATTTGCGAGATGGAGTCGTTACCCACGCCTTCCGGACCCATGAACTTGGCCTTCAGGCCTTTTTCCTGGGCTTGACGCAGGATCAGGCCCAGCTCCGGGTGGTAGCCGCCGTAGTAGACGAAGTCGACGTTGGCTTGCTTGAGCTTGGCGATCATCGAGGAGAAGTCTTTGTCGCCGGCGTTCACGCCTTCGAAGACGGCCACTTTCACGCCTTTGCCTTCGAGGGTTTTCTTCACGGCGCTGGCGATGCCTTCACCGTACTGCTGCTTGTCGTGCAGGACCGCAACGATCTTCGGCTTGACGTGGTCGGCGATGTAGTTGCCGGCCGCAGGGCCTTGGGCGCTGTCCAGGCCGATGGTACGGAAGATCATCTTGTAGCCGCGAGCGGTGATGTCCGGGCTGGTAGCCGCCGGGGTGATCATGACCACGCCTTCGTCTTCGTAGATGTCGGAAGCTGGCTGGGTGGAGCTGGAGCACAGGTGGCCGACCACGAACTTGACGCCGTCGTTGACGACTTTGTTCGCGACCGCGACCGCTTGTTTTGGATCACAGGCGTCATCGTATTCGACGGCGACGAGCTGCTTGCCGTCGACCCCGCCCTTGGCGTTGATCTGTTCGATGGCCATTTTCGCGCCACTGAACTGCATGTCGCCGTATTGGGCTACAGGGCCGGTCTTGGGGCCGGCGATGCCGATCTTGATGGTGTCGGCGGCAAACGAATGGCTGGCAACCCCGGCCAGAACCATAGCGGCAAACAGTTTGGAAATCTGCTTAGTAGCCTTAGTCATAGTGCTCCACTCATGCTGTTGTAGTTTTTATAGTCCTGGCGCCGTAGCAGCAGAACCGGGTCAGATATCTTGGATACCCACGCGGAAAATGCCCCCGGCAACTGTACCGGTACAGTGTAGAGCGCCCATTGTTGGCAAGGGAAGCTGGCGCTTGGGGGCAAAACCTGGGGGTGTCGCTTAATTGAAAGAAAAAGACAGAATAGCGGCGGGGGTTGTCCGGTCGTTTCGGCAATCCTTGGCTTTCCTGCGCTTTTCAATCGGTACTGCAATTTGCTACCGGGTTTTTCTGCCAGACCACCGACGTTATCATTCGCGCCGATTTCTTTTCCGGACAGCTCCCATGAATCAAGAACCTAGCACCCTCTATGCCAAGCTGCTTGGAGAAACCGCATCCATCACCTGGAAAGAGCTGGAGCCGTTCTTTGCCAAGGGTGCCCTATTGTGGGTCGATCCGGCACTGGATTTGATCGCCGCCGCCGAGGCCGTCGCCCGGGACGAAGGTACCAAAGTCGCCGCCTGGCTGGCCGCCGACCAGCTCGCCAAGCTGTCTGAAACGCGGGCGCTGGATTTCCTGGCGCGCGATCCGCAGCTTTGGGCTGTGGTGGTTTCGCCGTGGATTATGATCCAGGAAAGGGCGTCGAATTGATCGATGCACCAAGTTGGTTCGTGTTTTTTGTGTTTGAAAAAGTGTGTAGGTGAGTAGCGTGATAGCACCCTGCCGTGGCGAAACGCCACAGGGCAGGGTGACGTATACGTAACGGGAACAGTTTATGGGGCAGCCTTTGGGCTGCTCAATTGTTTCTGGATGTTGTCTCGGTGGTGTATTCAAGGCCGCCTTCGCGAGCAAGCCCGCTCCCACATGGCGCCGCGTTTCTTCAGAAAAATGCGGTCCACTGTGGGAGCGGGCTTGCTCGCGAAAGGGGCGACTCGGTCTTGTGCCTGGCCTCAGTAAGTCCTGCCAGTGTGGTTATTTAAGGAAATGACCTTGGTCTTGCCAATGCGGTGACGGTAGATCTCGCGCAGGTACTTGATGGATTTCTTCACGCAGTCGCGGGACAGGCGGATGTCGTTGATCGAGACGAACTTGTCCTTGTCATTGATCAGCTCGCGGTACTTCTTCTCGTACATCGGCTTGATCGCGTACCAGTTGGTGTCGAGGATCTTCGCCGGGTTTTCGAACTCGTTGAGCAGGTCGTCGATGCGTGCTTCGTCGAAGTCTTCATTGATGATGAAGTCCAGGATCGAGTTGTCCAGGGTGTCGTCGAAACGGTACGGGGTGCGGGCGAAGCAGCGTTTGATGAAGGCCACGATCAAGGTCAGGAAATCATCCGACAGGCACGGGCTCTTGGCGATCAGGGTGGTCAGCGACAGGTTCGCCGAGGCGCCGATCACCAGCGCGTAACGCTTGAGCGTGGTGTTGGGGAACAGGCTGTTGAGGTGGGTCTTGAGCCGGTTCAGGTCCATGTAGGACAGCTTGTAGTCCTTGGGCAAGGAGACGATGGACACCACCGACGAGCAGTTCTTGAAGAAGTGCAGGTCATGCAGGGCCGCGGCGTCGTAGCCGGAATTCTTGTATTGCTCCAGCGAGGCACGGTAGCGCTTGGATTCGATCGGCAACAGGCTGATGCCTTCGATGGCCTGGGTGACTTTGTTGAAGTGCGGCAGGTCGATGGAGCGGAAGAACAGGTCGTCGATGTTCAGGCGCGGCGGCTCTTTCTCGAACACCTTGAACTTGTCGCCGCTCGGTGCCGGGGTTTCCGGGACGACAGACTCGGCGTAGGCGATTGCCACCGGGCCGGCCAGGCTCATGAACAGGTCGTTGGCGTCCAGGCGAATGGTTTCGCCGATGTCGATGCCGGCACGGCGGAAGTAATTCTGGTCGTAGTCGGTGGTGACGGCCTGGGCCGTCAGGATGTTGAAGATCTGCTGGGAGATGTACTGGTTGGCGTGCTTCTCCATGGCATTGACATCGATGTTCTGAATGTTGCCGTCATCGCTTTCTTCGGCGTAGCGCATGATGTCGTTGGAGATCAGCATCATCGCGTTCCATGGACGGATACGGCCCATCACGCTGGCTTCGCTGCTGTCTTCATTGGCGAAGTTGTACGAGAAATCCCATTCTTCCGACAGGTACTTGCACAGCAGGCGTCCGGCGTTGATGTGCAAGGCTTCGGACATTTCGCTGCGGTGGTCGGAAATGTTCGGCAGCACGCAGATGCCGCTGGTGAAGATCGGCTCGAAGACGAAGGAGTGGCCGCTCTTGCTGTCGTGTTCGTCCATCGGCTTGGTGTCGAACGTCTTGTTCATGTACGAGTACTGCTGGGCCAGGCCGAACTCCGAAGCCATGCCCGAACCGGTACCGCCGCCGGCGCTGAAGATCGAGAAGTACAGGCGCGACTGGTTGGCCTTGATGCCGCAGCTGTCGATCAGGTACGAGTGGATCATTTTCCAGTCGGGGCTGGAGAAGCGCTGGGTGTCCTTGTTCAGGATGATCTTGGCCAGGTACTGGCCGAGGATCGGCGCGTTACCGGCGCCACCGGCGTGGACTTCCGACAGGTCCATGATTTTCATCTTGCTGTAGTCGCGCAAGAAGCCGCTTTTTTCGCCCTTGCGCGAGAAACGGATGCGCCCGGCGATGTCCTTGTCCAGGTCGCCGAGCATCACCAGCGGCTCCACCAGGAACACCGGCTTGCTGGCCTTGCTGGGGCCCAGGCGCAGGTTGTTGCGGATCCATTGTGCGGGGCTGTAGCCCTTGTCGCTGTAGCCTTTGTCTTCGGCGTTGAATTCGTTGAGGTAGAACTTGCGGGCGTTGTACACCAGCTCGGCCACGTCCAGGGCGATGTTGGAGCCGCAGCGACCCAGACCGATCAGGCACACCGACGGGAACTCCTGTTGCGCACGGTCGTATTCGTCGTCCACCAGGTGCGGCGGACGCGGGAACACGGTGTCACGCAGGCCGTCGAGGTTATCGAGGATACGGTCGGTGTTGGTTTCGGTGAAATACAGATATTGCTGGGTCGACAGAGGGCGCGGGGGGCTCGACGGCTTCGAGGCTTCCGGGCCGTTGGCGGCGGGGCTCAAGGTCAGATCGGATACCGCAGTGGCTGTTTTTTTTGAGGTCATTGTGCGCCATGTGCCTGAACGGGTGGCTCGACGAATGCGTCATCGAACGCTCACGGATGGGAATTCGCGCCTGGATAAACGCGAAAATCGGTCCGAGCGGCCAGGGCTGCGGCCTGAGCAGCGCTCGGGATATTCTTTTTCTTGATCACGTTGGATCGGCCACCGGACTTCGATCTTTAACCAGCAAAAGGCAAAATGGTGGCAATGGTTACAGGCGCTTGATCGGCATCAAGAAATACGCCGCGTCCCATGGGGGGGTATCAGTCTTGCGAATGATTGGAGACAGCGCCCGTAGCGCTGTCTAGATTGCATATCCAGGCCACGGACCGTTGGCCCATAACAATAAAAGAGACGGACCCATGCAGAACTCGACCCAAGCGGCGAATGCCTGGCGCATTCTGTTCCTGTTGTTCCTGGCCAATCTGTTCAATTTCTTCGACCGCACCATCCCGGCAATCATCATCGAGCCGATCCGCATGGAGTGGAGCCTCAGCGACTTCCAGATCGGCATCATCGGCACCGCCTTCACCATCGTTTATGCCATTGCCGGCTTGCCGCTGGGGCGCATGGCCGATACCGGTTCGCGCAGCAAACTGATGGGCTGGGGCCTGGCGGCCTGGAGCGGACTGACGGCGGTGAACGGCCTGGTAGGCAGTTTCTGGGCGTTCCTGGTGGTGCGCATGGGCATCGGCATCGGCGAGGCCAGCTATGCGCCAGCCGCCAACTCACTGATTGGCGATCTGTTCCCGGCCCACCGCCGGGCTCGGGCGATGGGCATCTTCATGCTCGGCCTGCCCCTGGGCCTGCTGTTGGCGTTTTTCACCATTGGCGCGATGGTCAAGGCGTTCGACAGCTGGCGTGCGCCGTTCTTCATCGCGGCGGTACCGGGGCTGGTGCTGGCGGTGTTCATGTTTTTCATCAAGGAGCCCAAGCGCGGTGCGGCGGAAACCGTGCAGGTCTCCCAGGAAAAGATCGACAAGCCGGTGCGCCGGGTGCTGGCGATTCCCACCTTCCTGTGGCTGGTGCTGGCGGGGCTGTGCTTCAACTTCGCCACCTATGCCTGCAACTCCTTCCTGGTGCCAATGCTGCAACGTTATTTCCTGATGCCGCTGCACGAGGCGGCCGTGGCCACTGGCATCATGGTGGGCGTGACGGGGTTGTTCGGGCTTACCTTGGGCGGCTGGGTCGCGGACAAGATCCACCAGCGCGTGCCCAACGGCCGCCTGCTGTTTGCAGCGTTCAGCCTGGCGATTTCGACGGTCACCACGGCGTGGGCGCTGCATGCCGGGCGCATTGAAATCGGCGTGTTCGTGGCGGTGTTCAGCGTGGGTTGGCTGTTTGCCTATAACTTTTACACCTGCGTCTACACCGCGATCCAGGACGTGGTGGAGCCGCGCCTGCGCGCCACGGCGATGGCGTTGTACTTTGCCGGGCTGTATTTGCTCGGCGGCGGCCTGGGGCCGGTGGTGGTGGGCGGCTTGTCCGACTACTTCGCCCGCATGGCCATGGCCACCGCGGGTGTCGACCAGATGACCGAAGCATTCAAGGCCATCGGCCTGCACGACGCGATGTACCTGATCCCGGTGGCGCTGCTCTTGACCATGGTGTTCCTGTTCCTGGCGTCACGCTGCTTCGTGCGCGATGCCAAGCGGATGAAGGATGGGATGAGCGCGGAGGTTATGTCGCAGGGTGTCGCGGCGACGGCCTAAAGAGATTTTGTGGCAACGATGCTTCCGTGGCGAGGGAGCTTGCTCCCGCTCGGTTGCGCAGCGACCGCAACATTTTTGGGGCCGCTTCGCAGCCCAGCGGGAGCAAGCTCCCTCGCCACAGAGGTGGTGTGTTAGAGGTTACCAACCTTCTCATCCCGCCCACGCAGCAAGCGATTGGGCATCGCCACCGCGGCCGCCAGTCCCAACAGCGATACCGCCGCGCTGATCAACAGCAAATGCCGGAATGTCGCCTGCAATGCCTGGCGCAAGGCGTTCCGGGCCTCGCCCGGGGCGGCGTTGAGGCCGTCCAGCAAGACGTTGCCGGTATGTCCTTCACCGATCAGCGACGCACCGGCGAATTGGGCCAGGCTTGAGTCCTGCAGCAAGGCCAGCAGCAACGCTGACATCAGGGCTACGCCCACCGCGCCACCGAGGGAGCGGAACAGGTTGGTGGTGCTGGTGGCGACGCCGATGTCCTGTTGGTGGACGGCGTTCTGTGAACCCACCAGCGACGTCGGGAACTGCATACCGGAGGCGATGCCGCTGAGCAGCATGAACAGGCTGCTCAGCCAGAGCGCGTCAGGCGCAGTGAAGGCCATGCCGAGGATGGCGAAGGGGAGGAGCAGTGCACCGCTCAGGATCATCGGTTTGTAGCGTCCCGTGACCGAGGTCCGGCGACCAGCGAAATACGCACCGATCGGCAGTCCTATGGCCAGCGGCAACAAGTGCAACGCCGCACTGTCGGCACCGGCGCCGGTCACGCTCTGGAAGCGCAACGGCACCAGCACCGTCAGGGAAATCGCCTGGAAACTGGTGAAGAACACCGTGCACCAGCACAGCACCGCGCTGCGGTTGGCGAACAGGTGCATCGGCAGCAACGGTTCTCGCGCCCGGCGCTCGTACCAGGCGAACGCCCCCAGGGCTATCCCCGCGCAACCCAGTAATCCGAGCACTTCACGGCTGTGCCAGGCATGGCCCTGGCCGACCTCGGTGATCCCCAGCAGCAACGTCGTCAGGCCAATGATCAGCAACACGGTGCCCAGGTAATCGATGATCGGCGTGCGTTGCGGCACGGGCAGCCCCACCAGGGTACGTCGGGCCACCCACCAGGCCGTGAGGCCCAGCGGCAGGTTGATCCAGAACACCCAGCGCCACGACAAGTATTCGGTCATGTAGCCACCGAGTACCGGCCCGGCCACGCTGGCCACCGCGTACATGCTGCTGAAATACCCTTGGTAGCGACCCCGCTCGCGGGGCGGGATGATGTCGCCGATGATCGCCTGGCTCACCGAAATCATCCCGCCGGCGCCGATGCCCTGGACGATCCGCGCCAGCACCAGTTGCTCCATGTTTTGCGCCAGGCCACAGAACAGCGAGGCCAGGGTGAACAGGCCCATGCCGAACAGCATCAACGGCCGACGTCCGTAGAGGTCACCGATCTTGCCGTAGATGGGCACCGCCACGGTCATGGCGACCATGTAGCCGGAAATCACCCAGGCCAGCAGGCTGACGTCGGCAAATTGTGCGGAGATGGCCGGCATCGAGACGGCGACGATGGTCTGATCCAGGGCACCCAGGAAAATCGCCAGCATCAGGGCCACCAGCACGCTGCGGATGGCCGGTTTCGGAGCTTGGGGTGTATTGAGCTGAGTCACGGCAGAACCTGCGGGCATTGCGCCGAAGAGGCGAATGGGACGAAGCCCGCAGTTTAAGTCGGTAGGCGGCTATTCGATAGCCTCGTAAGGAAGTCCGACGTAATTTTCCGCAATGGTTTTTCGGCCGGCCTCGGAGTCGAGGAAGTATTCGAGCTCGGCTTCGCTGATGCGCTGGTTGAAGGCATCGTCGTCGAAGCGGTGCAGCATCGAAGTCATCCACCACGAGAACCGTTCGGCTTTCCAGACGCGCCGCAGGCAGATGGCCGAATATTGCTCCAGCAAGTCCACACGGCCGTCGCGATAGACCTTGAGCAGGATGTTGAACAACGTGCTGACATCGCTGGCGGCCAGGTTCAGCCCCTTGGCCCCGGTCGGTGGGACGATGTGGGCCGCGTCGCCCACCAGGAACATCCGCCCGTACTGCATCGGCTCGACCACGAAGCTGCGCAGCGGCGCGATGCTTTTCTCGATGGACGGGCCGGTCACCAAGGCTTCGGCCAGGTCGGTGGGCAGGCGGTTTTTCAGTTCATGCCAGAAACGCTCGTCCGGCCAGTCGGCCACTTGCTCCTCGGCGGGGACTTGCAGGTAGTAACGGGTGCGGGTCTTGGAGCGCATGCTGCACAGGGCAAAACCGCGGGCGTGCCGAGCGTAGACCAACTCTTCGTGAACCGGCGGGGTGTCGGCCAGCACGCCGAGCCAGCCAAACGGGTAGACACGCTCGAAAACCTTGAGTTTTTCCGCCGGAATGGACTGTCGCGCCACGCCGTGGAAACCGTCGCAACCGGCAATGTAGTCGCAGTCCAGGCGCAAGGTTTGCCCTTCATGTTCGAAGGTCACGAAAGGGTGCTCGGTTTGCATGTCGTGGGGCTGGGCGTTGCTGGCCTGGTACAACGTGCGGGCGCTGGCGGCTTCGCGGGCGGCCATCAGGTCACGGGTCACTTCGGTCTGGCCGTAGACCATGACGTTTTTACCGCCAGTCAGGCCCTTGAGGTCGATGTGCACCCGCCGGTCGTTGAGCACCAGTTCAAAGCCGTCGTGGGGCAGCCCTTCGGCGTCCATGCGTTGGCCGACGCCAGCCTGGCGCAGCAGTTCGACCATGCCTTGCTCCAGCACACCGGCGCGGATACGGCCCAGTACATAGTCCGGGGTCTGGCGCTCGAGGATGACAGTGTCGATGCCGGCGTTGTGCAGCAACTGGCCGAGCAGCAGGCCAGAGGGGCCGGCGCCGATAATAGCGACTTGGGTCTTGAGGGTTTTCATTGTTCTTATGACTCGCACGAAGCACGCGACCACGGTCGGTGTTGATTATTAGAAATCGAGTGCCTACATTTTTCGCTTGCGGACCTGTCAGTTGAAGGGGAAAACTGAGCCGATACCTGTACTTTCTGCCAATTGGTGCGATTATCGCCCGCAACCCCAGGCCCGGATCCACGTTATGAAAAAACCTGATCTGCCTTCGATCCCGGTGTTCAAGCTCTACGGTGAGAGCCAGGAATGGCCGACCCCGGACCTGCTGCACTGCGAAACCATCTCCAAGCGCAGCCGCGAGCATCACTGGGAAATCAAACCCCATCGGCACGCCGATCTGTGTCAGTTGTTGTTTGTCTTCAAGGGCCAGGCGGAACTGGAGATCGAAGGCCGGCGCACGCAGGTCACCGAGCCGGCCGTGCAGATCCTGCCGCCGCTGTCGGTCCATGGCTTTCGTTTTTCCGAGGATGTGGAAGGTTACGTGGTGACCCTGGCGGCGCCGCTGGTCACGCACCTGCAAGCGCAACTGGGGCATTCGGTCAATGTGCTGGCCCAGGCCGAAAGCTACCCCGCCCTCGAGAATGCCGAGTATCTCAACAGCCTGTTCAGCGCGCTGCAGAATGAATACATGGGGCACCAGCCGGCTCGGGAAATGCTGATGCATGCGCTGGTCAGCGTGATCATGGTCTGGGTCAGCCGCCAGGTGATGCAGCGACACACCCAGGCCCAGCGCCCGCAAAGGGCCCGGGAATACCTCAACGGGTTCATTCAGTTGGTGGAAGAAACCTATCGCGAGCACGTCAAGGTCGAAGACCTGGCCCACCGCCTGGGCATTTCCGTGTCGCACCTCAACGGCACCTGCCGGGAACTGGCGGGGCAACCGGCGTTGCAGATCATGCATGAGCGCCAGTTGTTGGAAGCCAAGCGCCTGCTGACCTACACCGGCATGACCATCTACGAGATCTCCGAACTGCTCGGGTTTTCCGACCCGACCAACTTCACCCGGCTGTTCCGCCGGCGCGTCGGCATCTCGCCCAAGGCGTTCCGGGACCGGCTCAAGACCGATCAGCAGGACGACTGACCACGCCTCAGCGCAGGGCGTTCAGGGTTGCGCTGTGGGGGATGCAGCGTTCGAAGTTGCAGCTGGCGTATTCACGGGGCAGTTGCCTGGCCTGCTCGACCCGGTAGGCCGCAGTGCCATACAGCGCAAGCGTGGCGGCGCAGGTGACGAAAATAGCGAGGCGTCTTCTTGTTTTGATGTTCATGGCGGTGACCTCTGAACGAATACCCGGGGGTACTGCTTTCAGCATAGGTCAGCCGTGACGGGTTGCCAGCCAGGCGATGAGTGTGTTTAACCCACTATTCAGAACATTGATGGCCCTTGTGGGAGCGAGCTTGCTCGCGATGAGGGTGGGTCAGTCACTATGTGTCTCGACTGAACTACCGCTATCGCGAGCAAGCTCGCTCCCACAGGGATAGAGGTGTTTTTTGGGCGGGTTATGCCAGGTGCTCTGGCTTCATCGGATCGCCCGGCTTGACGTCCAGTTGCTGGCGCACGTCTTCGAACATTTTGTCGTAGTACTCGTGCATCGAGCCGATGCTGGCAGTCTTGGGCAGGCCATATTTCTGCGCGATGCGCGTGGCGTGGCGGGCGAAATCGAAGGCCTGGTCCTTGGCCAGGAAGAAGGTCTCGTCCAGGGACTTGTCCTCCACCGTGCCATGCACCCGGAACGACATGCCGCTGCCTTCCTTGGGGTCCTGCGCAACCTCGTAGTCGATGCACAGGTTGTAGCTGAAGTCATCCTTGTTCAGCGCGTGGCGTTCCATGTGCAGGTGACCGGGTTCGAACATGGCCATAAACGACTCTCCTCGAGGGCGTGGGTGTAGGGCAGACCCCGGATCCGCCCCGCAAGTTTCCTGTCATCGATAAGCGATGCCAGGCGTCGACGTGCTGATGCGGGTGCCGGCCTGGCCCTGGACGATAGCATCGATGTCCGACAGCGACCCGATCACCGCGACCTTGCCCGTGTTGCGCGCGAACTCGCAGGCGGCCTGCACCTTCGGCCCCATGGAGCCGGCGGCGAAGCCGAGCTTTTCCATTTCGTCGGGGTGGGCCTGGACGATGGCTTTCTGGGTCGGCTTGCCGAAGTCGATGAACGCGGCGTTGACGTCGGTGGCGATCACCAGCAGATCGCTTTCCAGCTGTTCGGCCAGCAGCGCCGAGCACAGGTCCTTGTCGATCACCGCTTCCACGCCCTGCAGCTTGCCGTCGGCGTCGTACATCGTCGGAATGCCGCCACCGCCGGCGCAGATCACGATGCTGCCTTTTTCCAGCAGCCACTTGATCGGACGGATCTCAAAGATGCGCTTGGGTCGTGGGCTGGCGACCACCCGGCGGAACTTGTCGCCGTCCGGGGCGATGGTCCAGCCGTTTTCAGCCGCCAGCTTCTGCGCCTCTTGCTGGCTGTAGACCGGGCCGATGGGCTTGGTGGGGTTCTGGAACGCCGGGTCATTGCCATCCACTTCGACCTGGGTCAGCAGTGTGGCGAAGGGGACTTCGAAGTCCAGCAGATTGCCCAGTTCCTGTTCGATGATGTAGCCGATCATGCCTTCGGTTTCGGCGCCGAGCACGTCCAGCGGATATGGCGTGACCGCGGTGTAGGCCGCCGCCTGCAACGACAGCAGGCCGACCTGCGGTCCGTTGCCGTGGGCGATGACCAGTTGGTTGCCGGGGTGGATCTTGGCGAGCTGTCCGGTCGCGGTGCGGATGTTGCTACGTTGATTGGCAGCGGTCAGGGGTTCACCCCGACGCAGGAGGGCGTTACCGCCCAGGGCAACGACGATGCGCATGATGCTGTCCTTCAAAAAAATGGACGAATAACGCGGTCTCTTGTGGGAGAGCTTGCTCGCGATAGCGGTGTGTCAGTCGACATCAATGTTGCCTGTTCCTGCGCCATCGCGAGCAAGCTCGCTCCCACAGTGATTCGCGTCGGGCATTCAGATATCCGCCAGCGCCGACACCAGGATCGCCTTGATGGTGTGCATGCGGTTTTCCGCCTGCTCGAAGGCGATGTTGGCCGGGGATTCGAAGACCTCTTCGGTCACTTCCACGCCGTTGGCCAGGTTCGGATAGCGGGCGGCGATGTCCTTGCCGACCTTGGTTTCACTGTTGTGGAACGCCGGCAGGCAATGCATGAATTTCACCCGCGGGTTGCCCGAGGCTTTCATCATTTGCGCGTTGACCTGGTAGGGCAGCAATTGCTCGATGCGTTCGTCCCAGGCTTCCACCGGTTCGCCCATGGACACCCAGATATCGGTGTGGATGAAGTCCACGCCCTTGACGGCGGCCTTCGGATCTTCGGTGATGGTGATGCGCCCGCCGCTCTCGGCGGCGAAGGCCTGGCACTGGTCGATGAAATCCTGATGCGGCCATAGGGCTTTCGGCGCGCCGATGCGCACGTCCATGCCCAGTTTGGCGCCGATCATCAGCAGCGAATTGCCCATGTTGTAGCGGGCATCGCCCAGGTACGCGTAGCTGATGTCATGCAACGGCTTGTCGCTGTGCTCGCGCATGGTCAGGGTGTCGGCGATCATCTGGGTGGGGTGGAATTCGGCGGTCAGGCCGTTGAACACCGGCACTCCGGCGAACTTGGCCAGCTCCTCGACGATCTCCTGTTCGAAGCCCCGGTACTCGATGGCGTCGAACATCCGCCCCAGGACCCGGGCGGTGTCTTTCATGCTTTCCTTGTGGCCGATCTGCGACGACACCGGGTCGATGTAGGTGACGTGGGCGCCCTGGTCGTGGGCCGCGACCTCGAAGGCACAGCGGGTGCGGGTCGAGGTCTTCTCGAAGATCAGCGCGATGTTCTTGCCCTTGAGGTGCGGTTGTTCGGTGCCGGTGTACTTGGCACGCTTGAGGTCGCGGGACAGGTCCAGCAGGTAGTGCAGCTCGCGGTGGGTGTGGTGCATCAAGCTCAGCAGGCTGCGGTTGCGCATGTTGAAAGCCATGATATGGATCTCCTTGGGTTTCGGTTATCCCCTGGGCTGCGTTCGATAAACACTGGCCCAGGCTCGAAGGTCAGTAGTCGATCGGGTCGCGGATGATCGGGCAGGTCATGCAGTGGCCACCGCCGCGGCCGCGGCCCAGCTCGCTGGCGCTGATGGTGATGACTTCCACCCCGGCCTTGCGCAGCAGCGTGTTGGTGTAGGTGTTGCGGTCGTAGCCAATCACCACGCCCGGTTCCATGGCCACCACGTTGTTGCCGTCGTCCCATTGCTCGCGTTCGGCGGCGAAGCTGTTGCCGCCGGTCTCTACCACCCGCAGCGCTGGCAGCTTGAGGGCCGCGGCCACGGTGTCGAGGAAGCTGCCTTCTTCACGGCGTACGTCGATGCCGCCGGGCTTGCTCTCGTCTGGACGCAAGGAGAAAGCAACGATCTGGCCCACCACTTCCGGGAAAACCGTGACCAGGTCGCGGTCGCAGAAGCTGAAGACGGTGTCCAGGTGCATGGCGGCGCGGGATCTCGGCAAGCCGGCGACGATCACCCGCTCCACGGCCTTGTGCTTGAACAGGTTCAGCGCCAGTTGGCCGATGGCCTGACGGGACGAGCGCTCACCCATGCCGATCAGCACCACGCCGTTGCCGATGGGCATTACGTCGCCGCCTTCGAGGGTGGCGTTGCCATGCTCCTGGTCCGGGTCGCCGTACCAGATCTGAAAGTCAGCCTGGGTGAACTCGGGGTGGAACTTGTAGATGGCAGTGGTCAGCAGGGTTTCCTGGCGTCGCGCCGGCCAGTGCATCGGGTTCAGGGTCACGCCGCCGTAGATCCAGCAGGTGGTGTCGCGGGTGAACTGGGTATTGGGCAGCGGTGGCAGGATGAAGCTGGAGTGCCCGAGGAAGTCGCGGAACATCTGGATGGTCTTGCCACCGAAGCTGTCCGGCAGGTCGTCGGCCGAGACGCCGCCAATCAGGAACTCGGCGATATGGCGCGGCTCCAGGCTGCGCAGCCAGGAACCGACTTCGTTCACCAGGCCCAGGCCCACCGAGTTGGCGGTGATCTTGCGCTGCAGGATCCAGTCCAGGGCTTCGGGGATGGCGACGATGTCGGTCAACAGATTGTGCATCTCGAGCACGTCGATGCCACGCTCGCGCATCTTGGTGACGAAGTCGAAATGATCGCGCTTGGCCTGGTTGACCCAGATCACGTCGTCGAACAGCAGCTCGTCGCAGTTGTTCGGGGTCAAGCGTTGATGGGCCAGGCCTGGGGAGCACACCATGACTTTACGTAATTTACCGGCTTCGGAATGAACGCCGTACTTCACTTTTTCCGTGGTCATTACAAATCCTCCAGTTAAACCATCAGCCAACTACAAGGTCAGGAAGCCGTCGTAGAGCCCATAGGCCGCCACCAGGGCGCCTGCGATCACTGCGGCGAAAATCAGCTTCTCGATAGAGGTGAAAACCGGTTTGCCCAACTCACGCTTGGCCTTGGCGAACAGAATCGCGCCGGGGGCATAGAGCAGGGCGGAGAGCAGCAGGTACTTGATCCCGCCGGCATACAGCAGCCACACCGCGTAGATCAGGGCGATGGCGCCGATGACCAGGTCCTTGCGCCGCTCGGCCGCGAAGCCTTCGTAGGTCTCGCCGCGCACCGCCAGCAGCACGGCGTAGGCCGCCGACCACAGGTACGGCACCAGGATCATCGAGGTGGCGAGGTAGATCAGTGACAGGTAAGTGCTGGCCGAGAACAGGGTGATGACCAAAAACAGCTGAACCATCGCGTTGGTCAGCCACAGGGCATTGGCCGGTACGTGATTGGCGTTCTCCCGGCGCAGGAACTCGGGCATGGTGTGGTCTTTGGCGGCGGCGAACATGATCTCGGCGCACAGCAGCACCCAGGACAGCAGGGCGCCGAGCAGCGAGATGATCAGGCCGACGCTGATCAGCACCGCGCCCCAATGGCCCACCACGTGTTCCAGCACGGCGGCCATCGACGGGTTCTGCAGCTTGGCCAGTTCAGGTTGGGTCATGATGCCCAGCGACAGCACGTTGACCAGCACCAGGAACAGCAGCACGGTGATGAAACCGATGACCGTGGCCTTGCCGACGTCGGAGCGTTTCTCGGCCCGTGCCGAGAAGATGCTGGCGCCCTCGATGCCGATGAACACCCACACGGTGACCAGCATCATGTTGCGCACCTGGTTCATCACGCTGCCCAGGTCCGGGTTTTTCACGCCCCAGATGTCGGCGGTGAAGATGTCGAGTCTGAAGGCGAACACTGCGATCAACACGAACAGTAGCAACGGCACGACCTTGGCAATGGTGGTCACCAGGTTGATGAACGCCGCCTCCTTGATGCCGCGCAGCACCAGGAAATGCACCGCCCACAGCAATACCGAGGCGCCGATCACCGCGGCAACGGTGTTGCCTTCACCGAAAATCGGGAAGAAGTAGCCCAGGGTACTGAACAGCAGTACGAAGTAGCCGACGTTGCCCAGCCAGGCGCTGATCCAGTAGCCCCAGGCCGACGAGAACCCCATGTAGTCGCCGAACCCGGCCTTGGCGTAGACATACACGCCGCCATCCAGGTCGGGCTTGCGATTGGCCAGGGTCTGGAACACGAACGCCAGGGTCAGCATGCCGACGGCGGTAATCGCCCAGCCAATCAGCACCGCACCGACGTCGGCGCTGGCGGCCATGTTTTGTGGCAGGGAAAAGATCCCGCCGCCGATCATGGAGCCGACAACCAGTGCAACTAGCGCACCCAATCGAAGTTTTCCGGGGGTATCAGACATTTACGAGACTCCAATGCAGGAGAAGAGAGTCAATAGACTAAGTCGATTTGAAAGTTAAATAGCTGATCTGGATCAGTACATGACAACATTACGTTGTTAATGAAGGAGTTAAATGCTTTCCTTCACGTCCATAAATTGGCGGGAGCCCCATTCTATAGGCTCTGGAAGGCGAGGCGAGACGGGATCTATCCCCGTAGGACTATTCAAGCTAGTTGATTTCCACTGGATCGCAACTATTTTGAAGGTGGCTTTTCTGGCAAAAGAATAATCGGCTGTCTTGGTCTTTCTTATTGCTGTTCTGGACAATACTCGAGGTAATAATCCCTTGGGCTTTACGCGCATGACGTTATTCAAAAACGTTATGTCGCATTATTTACTTAATGAGCGAGAAAGATGCCACAGCCGATTGAAAAGTTACGACTCGGTGCGCTGGTGGCGCTGGTGGTGGGATCGATGATCGGTGGCGGGATCTTTTCCCTGCCACAAAACATGGCGGCCCGGGCGGACGTTGGAGCGGTGCTGATCGGTTGGGCGATCACCGCCGTCGGCATGCTGACCCTCGCTTTTGTCTTTCAGACCCTGGCCAATCGCAAGCCCGAGCTGGACTCGGGTGTCTATGCCTATGCCAAGGCCGGGTTCGGCGACTACATGGGCTTCTCTTCCGCGTGGGGCTACTGGATCAGTGCCTGGATGGGCAACGTCGGTTACTTCGTGTTGCTGTTCAGCACCCTGGGGTATTTTTTCCCGGTGTTCGGCCAGGGCAACACGCCAGTGGCCATTGCCTGTGCATCGTTGCTGTTGTGGGCGGTGCATTTCCTGGTATTGCGCGGCATCAAGGAGGCGGCGTTCATCAACCTGGTGACCACCATCGCCAAAGTGGTGCCGCTGGTGATGTTCATTGTCATTGCCGCAGTGGCGTTCAAAGTCGAGGTGTTCACCCGGGACATCTGGGGCGCAATGAATCCGGACCTGGGCAGCGTGATGGATCAGGTGCGCCACATGATGCTGGTCACGGTGTTCGTATTCATTGGCATCGAAGGCGCCAGTGTCTATTCGGCGCGGGCGGAAAAACGCGCGGATGTCGGGCGTGCGACGGTGATCGGTTTCGTCGGGGTCCTGGCGCTGCTGGTGCTGGTGAACGTGTTGTCCCTGGGGATCATGAGCCAGCCTGCCCTGGCGCAACTGCAGAATCCGTCCCTGGCCGGCGTGCTGGAACATATCGTCGGGCCTTGGGGCGCGTTGTTGATCAGCCTCGGCCTGGCGGTGTCGTTGTTGGGTGCGCTGTTGTCCTGGGCGCTGTTATGCGCCGAAATTCTCTATGCCACCGCCAGGGACAAGACGATGCCGGCGTTCCTGACCAAGGAAAACGCCAACCGTGCGCCGGTCAACGCGTTATGGCTGACCAATGGCATGATCCAGTTGTTTTTGCTGATTACCCTGTTTTCCGCAGGCACCTATACCAGCCTGATCTACCTCGCCTCATCGATGATCCTGGTGCCGTACCTGTGGTCGGCAGCCTATGCGGTGTTGCTTTGCGCACGAGGCGAAACCTATGGGCAGGCCTCGGCCCGGCGCATGAAGGACCTGTGCATTGGCGGCGTTGCGCTGTGTTACGCGGTGTGGCTGCTGTATGCCGGTGGCGTGAAATACCTGCTGCTGTCGGCGTTGTTGTACGCGCCGGGGGTGATCCTGTTTGCCCAGGCCAAGCGCGAGCAGCGCCTACCCTTGTTCACTCCTGTGGAGAAAGGCGTCTTTGCCTGTGTGATGACGGGGGCGGGGGTGGCGGCTTATGGGTTGTACGTTGGCGTGCTGGCGTTGTAAGGCTCGTGCGGTTCCCGTGGCGAGGGAGCTTGCTCCCGCTGGGGCGCGTAGCGGCCCTGTTTTTTTGGGGCTGCTGAGCAGCCCAGCGGGAGCAAGCTCCCTCGCCACAGGCCTTCTTCACCACTGCGGCCGATGGGCGCCCAGCTCTGCCGCCGGCAAGGTCCATTGCAGGGGCGTCCCGGTGATTTTCAACGGCACCTGCAAGCGGTGGGCTGGCCCCCATGGCGTTTGTTCGACCACCAGGCCCTGATCGTTATCGTCCTCGGCGCGCAATGGCGTCGGGTCCCCTGGGCCACGCTCGATCAACAGCTTCGCCGTGCGCGCCAGTGACAAGCGAGCCGAGCCGCCGTGACCCCTTTCCAGGCGCCGGGTTAACAACACCAGGGCGCTGGCCGCCAGCAGATAGCCGGTGCCGTGGTCCAGCGCCTGCACCGGCAGCGGTGTCGGTTTGTCGGTGTGTTTCCAACCCATGCCAGCTTCGGCAATGCCGCTGCTCATCTGCACCAGGCTGTCGAAGCCACGCCGGTTCTGCCACGGGCCGCTCCAGCCATAGGCGTTGAGGCTGACGTCGATCAGGCCCGGGGCCAGTTGCCGACGCTGTTCGGCGCCATAGCCCAGGTGCTCCAGGGCATCGGCACGGTAGCCGTGCAGGAGGATGTCGGTGTCCTTGAGCAGCGCCTCGAACACCGCGCGATCATCGGGCCGATGCAAGTCGAGGCGGGCGCAGCGTTTGCCCAGGGTGACTTCAGGGACCGCGCCGGGTTCGTTCCAGGTCGGCGGGTCGATGCGCAGCACGTCGGCCCCCAGGCCGGCGAGGAAGCGGCTGGCGACGGGGCCGGCCAGCACGCGGGTCAGGTCCAACACCTTGAGGCCCGCCAATGGCTGGGTCACGGAGCCGAGCCAGGGCTTGCGCTGCTCGGCAGTCGTTTCACTCAGTTGCACCAGCGGTTCGGCATTCACCGCCATGCCTTGGGGGTGGGCCTGCCAGGCCTGCCACGAACGCATCTGGGCGGCGCAACCGCCGGCGTCGACCACGGCCTGTTCCAGCTCGGCCTTGTTCCAACGGACCACCCTCGCCGCCATGTCGGCGCGGTCGGTGCAGGTGCCGAGGACTTTTTCCGCGGCCAGGCGATGATGCGGTGCGTTGGTGTGCAGGCGAATCCAGCCGTCGGCGCTGGCGTAGTCGCCGGCCACCGGGTCCCACATCGGCGGCACGCTCCAGCCGATGGGGCGCAGGGAGGTGGAGAACCAGAACGACGCCAGGCGCCGGTCGACCTCGACGGGCGCCTGGCGTCCGGTTTGCTGGTGAATGAGTGCGACCGCCGCCTGGCCCGCCACGGCGATGCTGGCGCTGGCCAGCTCCGTGACGGCGAACGCCGAGGGCAGGGCACCTTCGCCGCTGAAGGTGATTGGGGTCGTGGGCAAGCCGAGTGCGGTTTGCATGGACGTGAGCAGATCTGACATCGAAAGCCCTCCAGTACGAGAGGGCGATCATAGATCAAAAATCCGTTGGGGGCCGCTTCGCGCCCCAGCGGGAGCAAGCTCCCTCGCCACAAGTGCCCTGTGCCTGTTCCGGGCGTGACCAGATCCACAGGTTGCCCAGGCCCATGCCCGCAAGCGCGAGGTAAACCGGCCAGCCGTGGTCGAGCATCACCAGCATCAGCCCGGCGCACAGCAGCATGCTGACGGTGGCAGCCACCTTGGCCCGGCGCGGGATGACCTTGCCGTTGCGCCAGTTGTGCAGCATCGGCCCGAACAACCGATGGCTCTCCAGCCAGGCGCTCAGGCGCGGCGAACTGCGGGTCGCGGCCCAGGCGGCCAGCAGGATGAACTCGGTGGTCGGCAGGCCGGGCACGACGATGGCGACCAGGCCGATGGCCAGGCTGGTGTAGGCGAGCAGGGCGAAGAGCAGTTGGGTGAGTTTCGAGGGATGGTTCATCGGTACCTTTCAGGCATACACATTTCCATGTGGGAGCGGGCTTGCTCGCGAAGGCGGAGTAACAGGCACAGTTATTTTGACTGACACACTGCTTTCGCGAGCAAGCCCGCTCCCACAGTGGACTAAGCGATCAAGCCAATTCCACCGCATAAGCTTGTTCTAACAGGACCGTGAACCGGTTGAACGCATCCAGTGCGCCTTTATCCGCTTCGGCTTCCTGCTGTTCGGTGAAGGCCAGGCCGTCGAGGGTGCGGGTGAAGGTTTTCCAGCCTTCGGCGCGCCCGCCGGCAGGTTCCGCCAGGTGCCGGGCGCCGAAGGTTTCGCTCAGCCCCAGGCCCACGGCACGCTTGATCAGGAACGCGGCGCCGAGCTTGGAACCTTCGGAGACGAATAGCCAGCCCAGGGCTTCGGCCTGGGTCGGATTGTGCAGCGCACCGGCCACCGGCGGGGGGACTTCGGTGTCCAGGTCGGCGAGATCCGCCCTGGCTGCCTCGGCCCGGCAACGGGCCGGCAGGTCGGGAATAAGGGCGGACAGCTTGGCGTCGTTGTACAGCGCCACCAGTTCCGACTGGAACAGGTACTGGGCGACGACGAAACGGGCGAAGCTGGCCTGGGTTTCGAACGGGGCATGGGCCTTGACCAAGGCGTCGAGCTTGCTGTGAGGCTCGTGGGTGATCTGGTTCAGGCGTTGGGAACGTGAAACGGGGCGCAGGGTATTCATGAAAAAAATCCTTTGAGTGAGCACATTGTGGCGAGGGAGCTTGCTCCCGCTCGGTTGCGCAGCGACCGCAAAATCCAGGGGCCGCTTCGCAGCCCAGCGAGAGCAAGCTCCCTCGCCACAGGGGAAATCCTTGGGTCTGGGTCAAATATCCCAGATCAGGTTCACCGCGAAGTTACGCCCGGGCGCGGTCAGGCGATCGAGGTTGGCGGGGCTCAGCACCGCCGCTTCGCCGACGCTGTCGTAGCCGCGCACGTCATCCCACAGCCAGTACTTCTTGTCGGTGAGGTTGTAGAGGCCGCCGCTGACGGTCACGTCGTGGGTCACCTTGTAGAAACCCGTCAGGTCGAGGATGCCGAAGCCTGGTGTCTTGAATTGGCTGCTCACGCCATCGGGCGAGTTGAAGTTGCTGTCGTCGACGCGGTCCTTTTTCTTGACCAGGGTCCAGCTGAGCAAGGTGCCGTAGTGGTCCTGGTCGTAGCCCAGGCCGAACACGCCGGTCAGCGGGTTGACGCTGTTGAGCGGCTCGCCGGTGTCGTTGTTGCGACCGTAGGCATAGGCCACCGAACCTTGGGTGTACAGGCCCTTTGGCGCGCCCAGCACATCCAGCTCAAGGCGGCCCTTGACCTCGGCGCCCTTGATGGTGGCGTGCTTGATGTTGTTGCTCTGGAAGGTCAACTGGTTGGCGCCGGGGGTGATGGCGTCCTCGTTGATGAAATCGCGGTATTTGTTGTAGAACACCGCCACATCGAACGAGCCGGAGTCGAAACGCCCACGCAGGCCGGTCTCGTAGCTTTTGCTTTTTTCCGGTTCCAGGTCGGGGTTGGGTTCCACGCTATAGCCGGCGTTGGGGTTGTCGAAACGACCGTACAAGGCTTTGGCGGTCGGGGTGCGGAAACCCTCGGCGTACTGCCCGTACCAGGTGTACTGGTCGGTCAGGGCATAGGTCACGCCGAATTTCGGCGAGACGCGGTGCCAAGTCTTGTTCTTGTCGCTGACGTCACCGCCGCCGGTAGGGTCCACGGTGTTGAGGAATTCCTCGGTCAGGTGCGGCTTGAGCTGGGTGTAGTCGTAGCGCAGGCCGGGCGTGAAGGTCCATTTGTCCCAACTGATCTGGTCCTGGGCGAACAGGGCGTAGCTGTTGATGGTCGGATCGGGGAAGTCACTGGCTTTTGCCAGCGCGTCCCGGGTGCTGATGGCGCCCACCGCAGAGCAACCGACACCCACCGCCAGGCACACGCCATTGCCGCTGCGCGAGCCGGTGACTTTCTGTTGCTTGATCGTGGTGCCGTAGGTCAGCGCGTGGTCGGTGTCGGCGAGGCTGAAGGCCTTGTCCAGTTGCGCATCGAAGACCCACTGCTTTTCTTCGTAGAGGGTATCCCGGGTGCGCAATACCTGGCGGGTGATCGGGAAATAGAACTCGGCGGTGCTCTGGTCGGTCTTGGCGACCTGGTGGTTCAGGCTCCACTTGACGTGGTCGGCCAGCAGGCTGTCGAGGGCGAAGCTGTGCTCCAGGCCGAAACGCTCGCGGGTGATGGTGTCGTTGCCGGTGCGCCACTGGTACATGCCGCCGGGCAGTACAAAGTCGGGGATCGCCGGCTGGCCGTTGGCGTAGGGGCCGCCGTAGGCGCTTTTCAGGTCGCTGTCGCGGTCGTCCTTGTATTTCTCGTAGACCAGGCCAAGGCGTGCGTCATCGCTGTAGTTCCAGCCTAACTTGGCCAGCACGTTGTTGGCGCGCACGTCTTCCGGGTTGGCGGCGGTGCGGTCCAGGCCGGTGCCGTTGTGGCTGCCGTAGGATTCGGTTTCGTGACCGTCACGCTGGCTGTAGTGCAGCAGGCCGTCGAATGGGCCGCTGCGGCCGGCGACGGTGGCGGACTTGAGCCAGCTCTCGTCGGCGGAGCTGTAGCCGGTCTTCAGGCGGGCGCCAACGTCCTGGCCAGGCTTGATGATGTCGTCCGGATCGAGGGTGAAGTAGCTGACGGCACCGCCAATGGCATTGCTGCCGTATAGCACCGAGGCCGGACCGCGGAGGATTTCCACGCGCTTGATGATTTCCGGGTCGACGTAATTGCGCTGGGTCTTGGCGTAGGGGCCGTTGAAGAAACCGCCGGGTACTTCCACGCCGTCGACCTGGGTCAGGATCCGGTTGCCGTCGATGCCGCGAATGTTGTAGCCACTGATGCCGCCGCGCTGGCCCGCACCGCCCACCGACACGCCCGGTTCATAGCGCACCAGGTCCTTGAGGGTGTTGACGTTGTTGCGATCCAGGTCCTGGCGGTCATGGACGGTGACCGTGCTGGGTACGCTGGTGATGTCCTGTTCCTGGCGGGTGGCGCTGATGGTCACCTGTTGCAGCTCCATCGCGCTGCCGCTGCTGCGTCTTTCCAGCACGATGCTGTTGTCGCCCAGCTTGCGGTAGCCCAGGTGGGTCCCCAGCAACAGGCGCTCCAGGGCTTTTTCAGGCGGCAGCGAGCCGTTCACCCCTGGCGACGCGACGCCTTCGGCCAGCTCCGCCGGCATGCCGACTTGCCAGCCGGTGACCGCGGTGAATGCATTCAAGGCCGAGACCAGTGGCTGCCGGGCGATGGCGAAGGTGTAGTCGCCCATGTTGCGGGCTGGGGGCTGCACGGTGGTGGCAGCCAGGGCGAGCGGCGCGGTGCCGGCCATCAGGATGGCGGCGGTGAGCAGTGACAGCGTGCAAGAGGGGGCAAGAAACCGGCAAGTAAGACGAGAGGACATCGATAGCGCTCCGTGTCGCATCTGTTATAGGTGCAGATCGCATCGCTGGATGCGAATCAATTGCATTGGCTATAACGAGACGAACCAGCGGAGCCTATCGAGTAAAAATAATTCTCATTTAGTTCAAGATCACCAGCGCCGGGAACTCCTGAAGCCGCGCCGAGGTGATATGGGCCAGGGAGCGGACCACGTCCAACGGCTGATCGAGGCGGTAATTGCCGGTCACCGCGACATTGGCCAACTGTTCGTTACTGTTGATGATCCAACCGGGGTAGTAGCGGCGCAGCTCGGCCAGTACCTGGCTCAGCGGCCGGTTCTCGAACACCAGCCGACCCTTCACCCAGGCCAGGTCGGTGGTGGCATCGAGACGGGCCGGCCGGTCGAAGCCATTGGGGCCGATGCGGATGCTCTCTCCGGCCGACAGCCGCACATGGGTGTCGTTGCGATTGGCCCGCAGATCCACATCGCCACGCTGCACCTGGACCTGGGCCACGCCGTCGAGGTAGCGCACGGCGAACGTGGTATCGCTGACGCTGGCGGTGACCGGGCCGGCGTCGATTTCCAGCGGCAGGGTGCGGTTGCCCGGGACCTCGAAGAAGGCCTCGCCCTTGTACAAGCGGGCCACGTACCGATGTTCGTTGAACGTGCTGGAGAACGCCGAGTCGGTGTTGAGCAGGACCTTGGAACCGTCTTCCAATTGCAGGCGCTGGCGCTCACCGACCACGGTCAGGTGATCGGCCTGCAAGCGCAGGGGCAGGTCGCTGAAGTTGAACAGGCCGAGAAACAACACGGCGGCGGTGGCCAGGGGTTTCCAGTGGGCACGCAGGCGCGACAGCGCGGTGACCTTGGGCGCGGTTTCCAGTCGGCGGGCACTCTCCATCACCTGGGGGCCGTTCCAGATCGCCTGGGCCCGGGCGAAGGCCTCGCCGTGACGTGGATCGGCCGCCAGCCAGGCCTGGAACTGCCGCGTCTGTTCCTCGCTGGGGCTGTCCAGCAGGATCAGCCAGTCCAGCGCCTGCTCCATGGCATGGGCGGTTTCCGGCGTCGGCGCAGGAGAAGGGGAGTTGTCCGTCACGGTGGGGTCTCGTTTCTCGGTTCAGCGGCAAGTTACAAGCTTCAAGTTTCAAGTCGCAAGCACAAGCCTGCACACAACTGCAGCTTGAATCTTATAGCTGAAGTTGTCCCACACAGATCGCCATGATCAGTTTCAGTTCCTTTTGCACCGTACTCAGGGACACATCCAGCCGTTCGGCGATTTCCTGGTAGCGGTGGCCATGCAGGCGGCTGAGGATGAAGATCTGTCGTTGTCGCGGGCTCAGGGCCTGCAGGCTGACATTCAGGCGCTCGAGCAGTTGCCGGGCATGGGCAGCGTCCTCGGCACTGCTTTGGGGGGCGACGACGTTTTGGACGACTTCCAGCGGCACGTCATCCAGCAGGGTCCGGGCCTGGATGCGCCGGGCACGCAAATGGTCCAGCGCCAGGTTGCGGGCGGTCTGGAAAACAAAGGGTTCGAGGTGCTCGACCGTGCGTTCGGCCAGTGCACGGGTGACACGCAGGTAGGTTTCCTGAAGCAGGTCTTCGGCGGTACTGGGGTTGCTGACCATGCGCTCGAGGGTGCGCAGCAGCGGCGTGCGCTGGGCGAGGAAGACGTGATGAAAGCGCGATTGACTCACGGTAGGGCCCGATCCGGTTTGAGTTGATGATAATGCTTATCATCTACGTCGCGGGTCAAGCCTTCATTCATTTCACGAATGTGAACCCTTGTGGGAGCGAGCTTGCTCGCGATGATGGCGTGTCAGTCGCCATCGATGTTGGCTGATACACCGCTATCGCGAGCAAGCTCGCTCCCACAGAAAAGCTCGATACTGCCGTGTCAGTTATTCGGCGTTACACAACGCCAGGCAGTTATCCAGCATGCGGTTGGAGAAACCCCACTCGTTGTCATACCAGGCCAGTACCTTGAGCAGCTTGCCGCTGGCCTTGGTGTGGTTGGCGTCGAAGATCGACGACAACGGGTTGTGGTTGAAATCGCTGGAGACCAGCGGCAGGGTGTTGTAGCCGAGGATCTTCGAATGCTGGCTGGCCTGGCGCAGCAGTTCGTTGACTTCCTCGGCCGACGCTTCGCGCTTGAGCTGCACGGTGAGGTCGACCAGCGAGACGTTGATCACCGGTACGCGCACCGCCATGCCGGTCAGTTTGCCGGCCAGTTCCGGCAGCACCAGGCCCACCGCTTCGGCGGCGCCGGTCTTGCTCGGGATCATGTTCTGGGTGGCCGAGCGAGCGCGGTACGGGTCGGTGTGGTAGACGTCGGTCAGGTTCTGGTCGTTGGTGTAGGCATGGATGGTGGTCATCAGGCCGCTTTCGATGCCCAGCTCGCGGTGCAGCACCTGGGCCACCGGAGCCAGGCAGTTGGTGGTGCACGAAGCGTTGGAGATGATCTGATGGGACTGGCGCAGGATATCGTGGTTCACGCCATACACGACGGTGGCATCGGCGCCCTTGGCCGGGGCCGAGATGATCACCTTGCGGGCGCCGGCGCTGATATGGGCGGCTGCCTTGGCGCGGTCGGTGAACAGACCGGTGCATTCGAACACGACGTCGATCTTTTCGGCCGCCCAAGGCAGTTCGGCCGGGTTGCGGATGGCGCTGACCGAGATGCGGTCGCCATTGACCGTCAGGCTTTCGTGATCGTGCTGGACGTCGGCATCGAAGGTGCCATGCACGGTGTCGAATTTGAGCAGATGAGCATTGATCGCACTGTCGCCCAGGTCGTTGATGGCGACGATCTGCAGGTCGCGACGATAGCCTTGGGTATACAGTGCACGGAGGACGTTGCGGCCGATGCGGCCAAAACCATTGATTGCGATTCGAAGAGTCATTAACTGCGCCGCCGTCGATTTGTTGTTGGAATTACAAGATTATTCGCATAAAAATAGAAAACAAGCCTTTTTAATGGCAATATTTTGTTTTATCTACAACGAGTGACCTGAATCAACTGGTCCGAATGGTCAAAAACCGTCTGTCGCCTCGCCTTCCACACAGCGTGCAACGGGCTTTTGACCAGCATAGACAATCAGGTCGCCACACCCGTTAGCCTGGAGTTCTACACATGCATCCCCGCGTTCTTGAGGTCACCGAACGGCTTATCGCCCGCAGCCGCGCCACGCGTCAGGCTTACCTTGCATTGATCCGTGGTGCCGCCAGCGACGGTCCGATGCGCGGCAAGCTGCAGTGCGCCAACTTCGCTCACGGCGTGGCCGGTTGCGGCACCGAAGACAAACACCACCTGCGGATGATGAACGCCGCCAACATCGCCATCGTGTCGTCCTATAACGACATGCTCTCGGCCCACCAGCCCTACGAAACCTTCCCGGAGCAGATCAAGAAAGCCCTGCGCGAAATTGGCTCGGTCGGCCAGTTCGCCGGAGGCACGCCGGCGATGTGCGACGGCGTGACCCAGGGCGAGGCGGGGATGGAACTGAGCCTGCCGAGCCGCGAGGTGATCGCGCTGTCCACAGCGGTGGCGTTGTCCCATAACATGTTCGACGGCGCACTGATGCTCGGCATCTGCGACAAGATCGTCCCGGGCCTGATGATGGGCGCGTTGCGCTTCGGTCACTTGCCGACGATCTTCGTGCCAGGCGGGCCGATGGTCTCGGGCATTTCCAACAAGGAAAAAGCCGACGTGCGCCAGCGCTACGCCGAAGGCAAGGCCACTCGCGAAGAGCTGCTGGAATCGGAAATGAAGTCCTACCACAGTCCCGGCACCTGCACCTTCTACGGCACCGCCAACACCAATCAGTTGCTGATGGAAGTGATGGGCCTGCATTTGCCGGGCGCCTCGTTCGTCAACCCGAACACGCCGCTGCGCGATGCCCTGACCCGTGAAGCGGCGTTCCAGGTGACGCGCATGACCAAGCAAAGCGGCAATTTCATGCCCATCGGCGAAATCGTCGACGAACGCTCGCTGGTCAATTCCATCGTTGCGCTGCACGCCACCGGCGGTTCCACCAACCACACCCTGCACATGCCGGCCATCGCCATGGCGGCGGGTATCCAGTTGACCTGGCAAGACATGGCCGACCTCTCCGAGGTGGTGCCGACCCTGAGCCACGTCTACCCGAACGGCAAGGCCGACATCAACCACTTCCAGGCGGCCGGCGGCATGTCGTTCCTGATCCGTGAGTTGCTGGAAGCCGGTTTGCTGCATGAAAACGTCAACACCGTGCTCGGCCACGGCCTGAGCCGCTACACCCAGGAACCGTTCCTGGAGGATGGCGAGTTGGTGTGGCGCGACGGCCCGATCGAAAGCCTCGACGAAAACATCCTGCGCCCGGTGGCCCGCGCCTTCTCGCCAGAAGGTGGGTTGCGCGTGATGGAAGGCAACCTGGGCCGTGGGGTGATGAAGGTCTCGGCCGTGGCCCTGGAAAACCAGATTGTCGAAGCCCCGGCCATGGTTTTCCAGGACCAGCAGGACCTGGCGGACGCGTTCAAGGCCGGCCTGCTGGAAAAGGATTTTGTCGCGGTGATGCGCTTCCAGGGCCCGCGCTCCAACGGCATGCCGGAGCTGCACAAGATGACGCCATTCCTGGGGGTGTTGCAGGACCGTGGCTTCAAAGTGGCGCTGGTGACCGACGGCCGAATGTCCGGTGCGTCGGGGAAAATCCCGGCGGCCATTCATGTCAGCCCCGAAGCTTATGTCGGTGGTGCGTTGGCCCGGGTGCAGGAGGGCGATATCATCCGTGTCGATGGCGTCAAAGGCACCTTGGAATTGAAGGTGGACGCCGAGGAATTCGCCGCACGCACGCCGGCCAAGGGCCTGTTGGGCAACAACATCGGCACCGGCCGCGAGCTGTTCGGTTTCATGCGCATGGCCTTCAGCTCGGCGGAGCAGGGCGCCAGCGCCTTCACATCTGCCCTGGAGACGCTTAATTGAAACTGGCTTTGGTCGGTGACATCGGTGGGACCAACGCACGCTTCGCGCTGTGGAAAAACCATACCCTGGAAAACATCCAGGTGCTGGCAACGGCCGATTACGCCTGCCCGGAAGATGCCATCCAGGTGTACCTGAGCGGCCTGGGCCTGAAACCGGGCGCCATCGGCTCGGTGTGCCTGTCGGTGGCCGGTCCCGTGAGCGGCGATGAGTTTCGCTTTACCAACAATCACTGGCGCCTGAGCAATCTGGCGTTCTGCCAGACCCTGCAGGTGGAGAAGCTGTTGCTGGTCAACGACTTCTCGGCCATGGCCCTGGGCATGACCTGCTTGCGTCCCGATGAGTACCGGGTCGTGTGCGAAGGCACCCCGGAGCCGATGCGTCCGGCGGTGGTGATCGGGCCGGGTACCGGGCTGGGTGTCGGCACGCTGCTGGACCTGGGTGAGGGCCGTTTCGCCGCGTTGCCGGGGGAGGGTGGCCATGTCGACCTGCCCATGAGCAGCCCGCGGGAAACCCAGCTGTGGCAGCACATCTACAACGAGATCGGCCACGTCAGCGCCGAAACCGCCTTGAGCGGCAGCGGTTTGCCTCGGGTGTACCGGGCCATTTGCGCAGTGGACGGCCATGTGCCGGTACTCGACACCCCCGAATCCATCACTGCGGCCGGCCTGGCCGGCGACCCCATCGCCCTGGAAGTGCTCGAGCAGTTCTGCCGTTGGCTGGGGCGCGTGGCCGGCAACAACGTGTTGACCCTGGGCGGACGCGGCGGCGTCTACATCGTCGGTGGCGTGGTCCCGCGCTTTGCCGATTTCTTCCTTGAAAGCGGTTTCGCCCGCTGCTTCGCCGACAAGGGTTGCATGAGCGATTACTTCAAGGGCATTCCGGTCTGGCTGGTGACCGCGCCATACTCCGGCCTGATGGGCGCGGGCGTGGCGTTGGAGCAATCTGCCGCCGCTTAAGGTTTGAAATACCCCCTGTGGGAGCGAGCTTGCTCGCGATGACGGAGTGTCAGTCGCCATTGAGGTTGACTGTTGCACCGCTTTCGCGAGCAAGCCCGCTCCCACAGAGTTTTTGTAGTGTGTTTGTAGGCCTTGTCCATCAGGCATAATCGCCCCAATCCAAACAACAAGGACGAGGCCCGTGAGTTCAGTAAACAAATCGATTTTGTTGGTCGACGACGACCAGGAGATTCGCGAACTGCTGGACACCTACCTCAGCCGTGCGGGGTTCCAGGTGCGGACCACACCCGACGGCGCCGGGTTTCGCCAGGCGTTCAACGATGCACCGAGCGACCTGGTGATCCTCGATGTGATGCTGCCCGATGAAGACGGTTTCAGCCTTTGCCGCTGGGTTCGCCAGCACCCACGCCAGGCTCATGTGCCGATCATCATGCTGACCGCCAGTTCCGACGAGGCCGACCGGGTCATCGGTCTTGAGCTGGGCGCCGATGATTATCTGGGCAAGCCTTTCAGCCCGCGTGAATTGCAGGCTCGCATCAAGGCGCTGTTGCGCCGGGCGCAATTCGGCCAGGAACGCTCCGGCGGTGAAGTGCTGGCCTTCGATGAATGGCGGCTGGACATGGTCAGCCATCGGCTGTTCCACACCGACGGTGAAGAGGTGATTCTCTCCGGCGCCGACTTCGCCCTGCTCAAGCTGTTTCTCGATCATCCCCAGGAAATCCTCGACCGCGACACCATCGGCAATGCGACCCGTGGTCGTGAGTTGATGCCCCTGGACCGGATCGTCGACATGGCGGTCAGTCGCCTGCGCCAGCGCCTGCGTGACACCGACAAACCACCGCGGTTGATTCGCACGGTGCGTGGCAGCGGTTATCAACTGGCGGCCAGTGTGGTTGCCAGCAATGGGCATTGACTGGATCAGGAAAATCGCCCGGCGGGTACCGGTCCCGCACTCGTTGCTGGGCCGGATGCTGCTGCTGACCTTGCTGGTGGTGTTGTTCGCCCAGACCTTGTCCAGCCTGATCTGGGTCTCGCAACTGCGCGCCACCCAGCTCGAAGGCCTGGTCACCAGCGCCCGTAGCCTGGCCCATTCGATGACCGCCAGCGTCAGTTACTTGCGTTCGCTGCCGGTGGCGTACCGGCCATTGGTGCTTGACCAACTGCGCAGCATGGGCGGTACGCGGTTCGTCGTCACCCTCAACGACAAGCCCCTGGGCATGGACGTGCTGCCGGTGACGCCGCGCAAGCAGGCGGTGCTCAAGGCCGTGGATGAAGTGCTGCGCCGCTCCTTGGGCGCTAACGCCGACATCTCGGTGACGTTTGTCAGCCCCGACGACCTGCGGATTTTCAACGCCGGGCTCAAGCTCGATGAGCTGCCCCGTTCGTGGGCCCACTATGCCCTGACGTTGGAACCGGTGAATCCGCCGGTGCTGGTCACGCAGATCCAGATGGCGCCGGGAGAATGGCTGTACATCGCCTCGCTGCTGCCCGAACCCTACACCAGTCTCGAAGAACAAGACTTGCCCAAGCAACAGGTCGGTTTCATCGTGCTCACCAGCAGCCTGTTGTTGCTGTTCATCGGTTTGCTGGTGCATTGGCAGAGCCGGCCCCTCAAGCGTCTGGCCCGGGCCGCGCGCGACATGTCCCTGGGCGCCGAAGTGGAACCGGTGGCCGAGGGTGGTGGCAGCGAAGTGGTGGAAGTGGGGCGAGCGTTCAATGCCATGCGCGAACGCATCAGCCGTTACCTGACGGAGCGCAGCCAGTTGTTCAGCGCGATTTCCCACGACTTGCGCACACCGATCACTCGATTGCGGCTGCGGGTCGAGCTGCTGGAGGACGAAAACCTGCAAGCCAAGTTCGGCCGTGACCTGGATGAACTGGAGCTGCTGGTCAAAGGCGCGCTGCAATGCGTCAAGGACACCGACATCCACGAAAACATCGAGCCGGTGGACCTCAACCATGTACTCGATTGCCTGGTGGAGCCTTACCTGGCGCCCAACGGCAATGGCCGGGTGACCCAGGATGGCCGGGCGCTGGCGCCGTATCCCGGCAAGCCGCTGGCCCTCAAGCGCTGCATCGGCAACCTGATCGACAATGCCTTGAAATACGGGCAGAACGCCCACCTGCACATCGATGACGATGAAACCGCGTTCATCCTGCACGTCGACGACGAAGGGCCGGGTGTGCCGGAACAGCGCCTGGAGCAAGTCTTCGAACCGCACTTTCGTCTCGCCGGGCAACAGCAGGGCTATGGCCTGGGCCTGGGCATCGCCCGCAATATCGCCCACAGCCATGGGGGTGAGGTGAGCCTGCAAAACCTGCGCGAGGGTGGGTTGCGGGTGACCTTGCTGTTGCCTCGCAGTGTGGATTGATCGGACCGCGTTATCGTTCATCGCGAGCAAGCTCGCTCCCACAGGGGGTTTGTGAGCGCCGAAGATCCAGTGTGGGAGCGAGCTTGCTCGCGATGACGCCAGTCGTCCCAACCCATCTCTCCCAATCAAATGTCACAAGTCAGTGACATAACTCGCCCCTTTCGTTACCTGCCGCCGACCCTCCCTTGTTTAGACTCCCTGCGTCAAAACAACAAAAAAGGTACCCCGATGGACACCTTCCAACCGGCCTTCAGCAGTTGGCTGAACGCCCCTGCCCACCAGCAATGGCTTGCCGATGAAGGCTTGCGGCTGCTGGCGTTCGCCAAGGCCTCGAAGCTGCCGGACGGCTTTGGCAACCTGGATGAGCTTGGCCGCCTGCCGGCCGATGCCCGGGCCGAAACCATGAACACCGCGCGCATGACCCACAGTTTTGCCATGGCGCACATCCAGGGCCTGCCGGGTTTTGCCGAACTGGTGGACCACGGCATCCAGGCCCTCAGCGGCCCCTTGCGCGACGCCGAGCACGGTGGCTGGTTCGCCACGACGCGGCCTGATGAAGACGGTGCTGGCAAGGCGGCCTACCTGCATGCATTCGTTGCCCTGGCGGCCAGTTCCGCAGTGGTGGCCCAGCGCCCTGGCGCTACGACGTTGCTGGACGAAGCGGTGCGGGTCATCGACGATCATTTCTGGAGCGAGGAAGAGGGCGCGTTGCGCGAATCCTTCAGCCGTGACTGGAGCGAGGAAGAGGCCTATCGCGGCGCCAACAGCAACATGCACGCCACCGAAGCCTTCCTGGCCCTGGCCGATGCCACCGACGATCCTCGTTGGCTGGCCCGTGCCCTGCGTATCGTCGAACGGGTGATCCACGGCCATGCCGCCGCCAACGACTACCTGGTGGTGGAGCATTTCGACCGCCACTGGCAGCCGCTGCGCGAATACAACCACGATAATCCCGCCGATGGTTTCCGCCCCTACGGCACCACCCCCGGCCACGGTTTCGAATGGGCGCGGCTGCTGCTGCACCTTGAAGCCGCGCGGGTCCAGATCGGCATGCTGACCCCGGGGTGGCTGGCCCAGGACGCGCAAAAACTCTTCGACCAGAACTGCCGCCATGGCTGGGACGTCGATGGCGCGCCGGGCATTGTCTACACCCTGGACTGGGACAACCGCGCCGTGGTTCGCCACCGCCTGCATTGGGTCCACGCCGAAGCGGCGGCCGCGGCCAGCGCCCTGCTCAAGCGCACCGACGAGGCGAAGTACGAAGCCTGGTACCGGTGCTTCTGGGAATTCTGCGACAAACATTTCATCGATCGCTGCAACGGCAGCTGGCATCACGAACTCGATCCGCAAAACCGTCCCAGCGCCGACATCTGGCCGGGCAAGCCGGACCTGTATCACGCCTGGCAGGCGGTCTTGATTCCGCGCCTGCCCCTGGCACCGAGCATGGCATCAGCCCTGGCGCGGTTATCCAGCCCTGCGCCTGTGTAACCATGTCGTGACATTTGCACGTCCCTTCGTTACCTGCGAAGGGATTCCCTCTGATTAGAATCCATGCAGCGCAAGCACCAGACTTGCATGCATAACAACAAGAAAGGTAATTCTAGATGAATGCGATTTCTCGCCTCGCTACTGTCATTTCTCTTGCTTCCCTGCTTCCCGTCGCAGCCTTCCCTGTCACTACCCTTGCCGCCGAATCCAAAGGTTCCGTGGAAGTCGTCCACTGGTGGACGTCGGGTGGTGAAAAAGCCGCGGTCGATGTGCTCAAGGCCCAGGTAGAGAAAGACGGCTTTACCTGGAAGGACGGTGCTGTCGCCGGTGGTGGCGGTTCTACTGCCATGACCGTGCTCAAGAGCCGTGCCGTGGCCGGCAACCCGCCGGGTGTCGCCCAGATCAAGGGCCCGGACATCCAGGAATGGGCATCCACCGGGCTGCTCGACACCGACATCCTCAAGGACGTTGCCAAGGCCGAGAAGTGGGACAGCCTGCTCGACAAGAAAGTCTCCGATACCGTGAAGTACGACGGTGACTACGTCGCCGTGCCGGTGAACATCCACCGCGTCAACTGGCTGTGGATCAACCCGGAAGTCTTCAAGAAAGCCGGTATCACCAAGAACCCGACCACCCTCGAAGAATTCTACGCGGCCGGCGACAAGCTCAAGGCCGCGGGCTTCATTCCGCTCGCCCACGGTGGCCAGCCTTGGCAGGACAGCACTGTGTTCGAAGCCGTGGTGCTCTCGGTGATGGGGGCCGATGGCTACAAGAAGGCCCTGGTCGACCTGGACAACAAGGCCCTGACCGGTCCGGAAATGGTCAAGGCCCTGACCGAACTGAAGAAAGTCGCGACCTACATGGACGCCGACGGCAAGGGCCAGGACTGGAACCTGGAAGCGGCCAAGGTCATCAACGGCAAGGCCGGCATGCAGATCATGGGTGACTGGGCCAAGAGCGAATGGACCGCGGCGAAGAAAGTCGCCGGCAAGGACTACGAGTGCGTGGCCTTCCCGGGCACCGACAAGGCCTTCACCTACAACATCGACTCCCTGGCGGTGTTCAAGCAGAAGGACGCGGGCACCGCGGCTGGCCAGCAGGATATCGCCAAGGTCGTGCTGGGTGAGAACTTCCAGAAGGTCTTCAGCATCAACAAGGGCTCGATCCCGGTGCGCAACGACATGCTGGGCGACATGGCCAAGTACGGTTTCGATTCCTGCGCCCAGACCGCGGCCAAGGACTTCCTGGCGGACGCCAAGTCCGGCGGCCTGCAACCGAGCATGGCGCACAACATGGCGACCACGCTGGCGGTACAGGGTGCGTTCTTCGATGTGGTGACCAATTACATCAACGACCCGAAAGCCGACCCGGCTGATGCTGCGAAGAAACTGGGCGCAGCGGTTCAGTCTGCCAAGTAATTTGCGCCGCGGTCCCTTGTGGTGTGGGAGCGAGCTTGCTCGCGATAGCGGAATGTCAGGCAGCAGAGAGTCACTGACACACCGTCATCGCGAGCAAGCTCGCTCCCACAAAGGGATGTCCTTGTAACCTTGTTTTGGATCTTCCCATGAGTTCTGTTGCTGTGTTCAGCAAGGCCTCGCCGTTCGATGTATTGCAGCGCTGGCTCCCGAAACTGGTGCTGGCGCCGAGCATGTTCATCGTTCTGGTGGGCTTCTATGGCTATATCTTGTGGACGTTCGTCCTGTCGTTCACCACCTCGACGTTCTTGCCGAACTACAAATGGGCCGGCCTGGCGCAATACGCGCGGCTGATGGACAACGACCGCTGGTGGGTGGCGAGCAAGAACCTGGTGCTCTTTGGTGGCATGTTCATCGGCATCACCCTGGTGATCGGCGTGCTGCTGGCGGTGCTTCTCGACCAGCGCATTCGTCGCGAAGGTTTCATCCGCACCATTTACCTGTACCCGATGGCGCTCTCGATGATCGTCACCGGTACGGCCTGGAAATGGCTGCTCAACCCGGGCATGGGCCTGGACAAATTGTTGCGTGACTGGGGTTGGGAAGGCTTCCGCCTGGACTGGCTGATCGACCCGGACCGCGTGGTGTACTGCCTGGTGATTGCGGCGGTGTGGCAGGCCTCGGGCTTCATCATGGCGATGTTCCTGGCCGGCCTGCGGGGTGTCGATCAATCGATCATCCGTGCCGCCCAGATCGATGGCGCGAGCATGCCGCGCATCTACTGGAAAGTGGTGCTGCCGAGCCTGCGCCCGGTGTTCTTCAGCGCCGTGATGATCCTGGCGCACATCGCGATCAAGAGCTTCGACCTGGTGGCGGCGATGACGGCCGGTGGCCCGGGTTATTCCTCCGACCTGCCAGCGATGTTCATGTATTCCTTCACCTTCAGTCGCGGCCAGATGGGCATGGGCTCGGCCAGTGCAATCCTGATGCTCGGTGCGATCCTCGCAATCATCGTGCCTTACCTGTACTCCGAGCTGAGGACCAAGCGTCATGACTAGTCTCGCTGCCAAACCTTCCATCAGCCTGAGTCGCATCGCGATCTACGCGGTGCTGATCCTCGCCGTACTGCTTTACCTGGTGCCATTGGTGGTCATGTTGCTGACCAGCTTCAAGACGCCGGAAGACATCAGCACCGGCAACCTGTTGAGCTGGCCGACCGTGGTCAGCGGCATCGGCTGGGTCAAGGCCTGGGCCACGGTGGACGGCTACTTCTGGAACTCGATCAAGATCACCGTCCCGGCGGTGCTGATCTCTACCGCCATCGGTGCCTTGAACGGCTATGTGTTGTCGATGTGGCGTTTTCGTGGTTCGCAGTTGTTCTTCGGCCTGCTGCTGTTCGGGTGCTTCCTGCCGTTCCAGACGGTCCTGCTGCCGGCCTCGTTCACCCTCGGCAAGATGGGCCTGGCCAGCACCACCACCGGCCTGGTGTTCGTGCACGTGGTCTATGGCCTGGCGTTCACCACGCTGTTCTTCCGTAACTACTACGTGAGCATTCCCGACGCACTGGTGAAGGCGGCGCGACTGGACGGTGCGGGTTTCTTCACCATCTTCCGGCGGATCATCCTGCCGATGTCCACCCCGATCATCATGGTGTGCCTGATCTGGCAGTTCACGCAGATCTGGAACGACTTCCTGTTCGGCGTGGTGTTCTCCAGCGGTGATTCGCAGCCCATCACAGTGGCGCTGAACAACCTGGTCAACACCAGTACCGGAGCCAAGGAATACAACGTGGACATGGCGGCGGCGATGATCGCCGGGCTGCCGACCCTGCTGGTCTATGTGGTCGCAGGCAAGTATTTCGTGCGCGGCCTGACGGCCGGCGCAGTCAAGGGGTAATCATGGCAACGCTTGAACTTCGCAACGTAAACAAGACCTATGGTGCCGGCCTGCCGGACACCCTGAAGAACATCGAGTTGTCGATCAAGGACGGTGAGTTCCTGATCCTCGTTGGCCCTTCGGGCTGCGGCAAGTCGACGCTGATGAACTGCATTGCCGGCCTCGAGACCATTACCGGCGGCGCGATCATGATCGGTGACCAGGATGTCAGCGGCATGAGCCCGAAGGATCGTGACATCGCCATGGTGTTCCAGTCCTACGCGCTGTACCCGACCATGAGCGTGCGGGAGAACATCGAGTTCGGCCTGAAAATCCGCAAGATGAACCAGTCGGCCATCGACGAAGAAGTCAACCGCGTGGCCAAGCTGCTGCAGATCGAACACCTGCTCAATCGCAAGCCCGGCCAGCTTTCCGGCGGGCAGCAACAGCGCGTGGCCATGGGCCGGGCGCTGGCGCGGCGGCCGAAGATCTACCTGTTCGACGAACCGCTGTCCAACCTCGACGCCAAGCTGCGGGTCGAGATGCGTACCGAAATGAAGCTGATGCACCAGCGCCTGAAGACCACCACGGTCTACGTGACCCACGACCAGATCGAAGCCATGACCCTGGGCGACAAAGTGGCGGTGATGAAGGACGGGATCATCCAGCAGTTCGGTACCCCGAAAGACATCTACACCAACCCGGCCAACCTGTTCGTGGCGAGCTTCATCGGTTCGCCGCCGATGAACTTCATCCCGCTGCGCCTGCAACGCAAGGACGGTCGCCTGCTGGCGCTGCTCGACAGCGGCCAGGCCCGTTGCGAACTGCCGATGGGCATGCAGGACGCCGGCCTGGAAGACCGCGAAGTGATCCTGGGCATGCGCCCGGAGCAGATCATGCTGGCGGGCAGCGAGCCCAATGGCTTGCCGACCATTCGCGCCGAAGTCCAGGTCACCGAGCCTACCGGGCCGGATACCCTGGTGTTCGTCAACCTCAACGACACCAAGGTCTGCTGCCGCCTGGCACCGGACGTGGCGCCGCAAGTCGGGGAGACCCTGACGCTGCAATTCGATCCATCGAAAGTGCTGCTGTTCGATGCCCAGTCCGGCGAACGCCTGGGCGTGGCCGGCCAGCCGCAAGCTGACGTACGCAGCGCCAACGTGGCGCAGTTCAAAGGCCGATGAAGAACAAATGTGGGAGCCAGCGTGCGCCCACCAAGAAGGAGTATGCGGTGAGTGGGGGACCACTCGCCGCAATCGTTGTAAACCGCGTTAGATAAAAACAGTTAATAACAATAAAGACGAGGATGTAGGGATGAAGAAGAAAAACAACGCCCAGCTAATCTGCCAGTTGTCAGCCGTTGCGGCGATGATGCTGGCCGGTAGCGCACACGCGGACGAGGCGTTCAGCGCCGACTCGAAGTGGATGACGGGTGACTGGGGCGGTGAACGGACCAGGCTGATCGAGCAAGGTATCGACATCAAGGCCGACTACGTCGGTGAAGTCGGCGGCAACCTGCATGGCGGCTACAACAACGACAAGACCGCGCGTTACTCCGACCAGTTTGGCCTGGGCGTCGCGCTGGACCTGCAAAAGCTGTGGGGTTGGGATAACACCCAGGCCAAGATCCAACTGACCAATCGTAATGGCGAGAACATCTCCAACGACCGTGTCGGCGATCCGCGTGCCGGGACCTTGAGCTCCTCCCAGGAAGTCTACGGCCGTGGTCACATGGTCCGTCTGACCCAGTTGTGGATCAAGCACCAGTTCCTCGACGGCAAGCTGGACGTCAAGGCCGGTTACTTCGGCGAAGGCGAAGACTTCAACACCTTCCCTTGCGAATTCCAGAACCTGGCGTTCTGCGGCTCCCAGGTCGGTAACTGGGCCACCAATATCTGGTACAACTGGCCCGTCAGCCAGGCCGCGATCCGCGTGAAGTACAACCTCACGCCTGAGTTCTATGCGCAGATCGGCGCGTACAACCAGAACCCTTCGCAACTGGAGCACGGCAACGGCTTCAAGCTCAGCGGCAGCGGTACCAAGGGTACCGTGATCCCGGTCGAATTGGTCTGGTCGCCGAAGGTCAACAACCTGCCGGGTGAGTACCGTGTGGGTTACTACAAGAGCACGGCCAATGCCGATGACGTCCGTGAAGATGACAACGGCGACGATGCCGCGACCACCCGTAACGCCTATCGTAGCCACGATAGCAAGCATGGCTACTGGTTCGTGGCACAGCAACAACTCACCACTCACAACGGTGACGCGTCCCGCGGCCTGAACATTGCCGCCAACGCGACCTTCCACGACAAGGACACCAACGTCGTCGACAACTATCAGTCGCTGATGTTCGTGTACAAGGGGCCATTCGATGCGCGTCCAAAAGATGACATCGGCATCGGTTTCTCCCGCATCCATGTCAACGAAGACGTGAAGAAAAACGCCGAGCTGACCAACGATGCCAATGGTGTCAGCGACTATAACGATCCGCTGTTCGCGCCGTTGCGTAGCACTGAGTACAACTACGAACTCAACTACGGTGTCCACGTGACCAACTGGCTGACCGTGCGTCCGAACCTGCAGTACATCACTCACCCAGGTGGTGTGGATGAAGTCGACAACGCGCTGGTGGCCGGCCTGAAAATTCAGTCGGTGTTCTAACGCTGTTGCGATAAGCTCCTCTCTATGTGCGCATATTTGCGGACGGCCAAGGCTGTCCGCTTTTTTTTGGGAAGCGCGTTGGGGGCATGGCGAACCTGTGGCGAGGGAGCTTGCTCCCGCTGGGTTGCGAAGCGACCCCAAAGCCATTCACTGCGGTGCTTCAGCCAGATCGCGTTTGTCCCGTTTACGACTGCTTCGCAGCCGAGCGGGAGCAAGCTCCCTCGCCACAAAAATAGTGTCGTACGTACTTAGTTGAGTATTCAATGATCTCCAGGACCGCGGCCCATGCATGAGCATCCGCTACAACGCTTTTTCAGATCCTTGCGCGAACGCCCGGTGTTCGCGTGGGAGCGCTATCGGCAACGTGATGTGTTGGTGATCGATCATCCGTTGTGCCAGGCGGTGTTCAGTCGCCAGGGCGCACAGTTGCTGCATTTTCAGCCGCGAGGCCAGAAGCCCTGGTTGTGGTGCGCGGCCAAATGGCCACACGTCGGTGCGATCCGCGGTGGAGTGCCGGTGTGCTGGCCGTGGTATGGCCGCCATCCCAGCGAAAACGCCTGGCCGTCCCACGGTTGGGCGCGGTTGATCGATTGGAAGCTGCTCGACAGCCGCAGTGATGAAGACGGTGTGCATCTGCACTGGCAACTGCAATTGTGCGACTGGCAAGTGGACTTGCACGCCGACCTGGGTGAGCGCATGGAACTGCGCTTGAGCACCGAGCACCAGGATAGCCAACCGTGCCAGTTGAGCCAGGCCTTGCACGCCTATTGGCGTATTGGTGACGTCGGTGAGGTAGCGCTGTCTGGGCTCGAAGGCGCCCAGGGTTACGACCAGTTGAGCCGTGCGGCTTGCCAGCAGGAAGGCGAGTTGCGGGTCGAGGGCGGTTGCCAGCGGGTGTTCCAGCATGAGGGTGAATTGCAGCTCAAGGACCACGCCTGGCAACGCGAATTGTGCATCGACACCGGCGACAGTGCCGACACCGTGGTCTGGCATCCCGGCACGCGGCCGTTGCTGGGGGTGAGTTGGGATGAGGTCAGCGAATTCGTCTGTGTCGAAGCGGCCAGTGGCGGCACCGATAGCCTGTGTCTGGCGCCGGGGGAGCGGGCGCATTTGAGTTTGCAGGCGTGGGTGGGGGCTTGATGCAGGGGCAGGGTGGTAGGTGCGGCTGCTGGCCCCTTCGCGAGCAAGCTCGCTCCCACACTGGATCTTCGGTGTTCACAAAACCCTTGTGGGAGCGAGCTTGCTCGCGATGACGGCCTGTCAGGCAGTAAGGCACTCAGGCTCGGTCAGTTGAACTCATCCCCCACCGGATACCGGCTGGCATTCAGGCTTTCCTTGATCTTGCGCAGATGCGGCTGGAAGTCCACGCCCCGGCGCAGGGTCATGCCGGTGGCGAGCACGTCCAGTACGGTGAGTTGGATGATCCGCGAGGTCATCGGCATATAGATGTCAGTATCTTCAGGCAGCGGGATGTTCAGGCTCAGGGTACTGGCCTTGGCCAGCGGTGAGCCTTCGGCGGTCAGGCCCAATACCGAGGCGCCGTTTTCCCGGGCGATGCGCGCCACTTCCACCAGCTCGCGGGTGCGGCCGGTGTAGGAAATGATCACGAACAGCTCGCCGGTATGGGCCACCGACGCAATCATGCGCTGCATCAGGACGTCGGCGTGAGCGGTCACTGCCAGGTTGAAGCGGAAAAACTTGTGCTGGGCATCCAGGGCCACCGGGGCGGAGGCGCCGAGGCCGAAGAAGTGGATCTGCCGGGCCTGGATCAGCAGGTCCACGGCGCGACTGATCAAATTGGGATCAAGGGCCTGGCAGGCGCTGTCCAATGAGGCAATGGCACTGCCAAAGATCTTGCGGGTGTAGGCTTCCGGGTTGTCATCGGCTTCTACCGCGCGGCTGACATAAGCGGCGCCGCTGGCCAGGCTCTGGGCCAATTGCAGTTTGAGTTCCGGGTAACCGCTGACGCCGAACGAGCGGCAGAAACGGTTGACGGTCGGTTCGCTGACCGACGCCGCCTGGGCGAGGGCGGCGATGCTGAAGCGGGTCGCCTGCTGCGGGTTGAGCAGGATGATCTCGGCCACCTTGCGTTCGGCCTTGTTCAGGTCTTCAAGGCGACTCTGGATCTGTTCCAGTAAGTTTCGCACGCGGTCCATACAAGATTCCTAGGAAGACGGGTCTTTGATACGACCCTTTGCGGTGGCCTATCCTACTGATGGCTCCGGCGGACCACCACTCGGAATCGGTATTTTCGGAAAATGTTGTGGTTATTACTACATTTTTCCTTGAGTGATACCTTGAAAAAAGGTATTTGTAGTTTAACTTGATAAAAGAACAAACATCATGCCTTCGATTACGGTTGAACCGTGCACCTTTGCCTTGTTCGGCGCGTTGGGCGATCTGGCCTTGCGCAAGCTCTTTCCTGCCCTGTACCAGCTCGATGGCGCCCAATTGTTGCACGAGGACACGCGGATCATCGCGCTGGCCCGTGAGCCCGGCGGTGAGCAGCAGCACCTGGCATTCATCGCCGCCGAGCTGCGCCGTTATGTCGGCGAAAAAGACCTGGACGAAGCCGTGCTCGAGCGTTTCCTGGCACGGTTGACCTACCTGCACGTGGATTTCCTCAAGGCCGACGATTATGTCGCCCTGGCCGAAGCGGCCGGTTCGGCCCAGCAGGTCATTGCCTATTTCGCCACCCCGGCGGCGGTGTATGGGGCAATCTGCGAGAACCTGGCGAAGGTCGGCTTGAGCGAGAACACCCGGGTCGTGCTGGAGAAACCCATTGGCTCGGACCTGGAGTCGTCGCGCAAGGTCAACGACGCCGTGGCGCAGTTCTTCCCGGAAAACCGTACCTATCGCATCGACCATTACCTGGGCAAGGAGACGGTGCAGAACCTGATCGCGCTGCGGTTCGCCAACAGCCTGTTCGAAACCCAGTGGAACCAGAACTACATTTCCCACGTGGAAATCACCGTGGCCGAGAAGGTCGGTATCGAAGGCCGCTGGGGCTATTTCGACAAGGCCGGCCAACTGCGGGACATGATCCAGAACCACCTGCTGCAGCTGCTGTGCCTGATCGCCATGGACCCACCGGCCGACTTGTCCGCCGACAGCATCCGTGACGAGAAGGTCAAGGTGCTCAAGGCCCTTGCGCCGATCAGCCCGGAAGGCTTGACCACCCAGGTGGTGCGCGGCCAGTACATCGCCGGCCACAGCGAGGGCAAGTCGGTGCCTGGCTACCTCGAAGAACCCAATTCCAACACCCAGAGCGACACCGAGACGTTCGTCGCCCTGCGCGCCGACATTCGCAACTGGCGTTGGGCCGGGGTGCCGTTTTACCTGCGTACCGGCAAGCGCATGCCGCAGAAGCTGTCGCAGATCGTCATCCACTTCAAGGAACCGTCCCACTACATCTTCGCGCCCGAGCAGCGTCTGCAGATCAGCAACAAACTGATCATCCGCCTGCAACCGGACGAAGGGATTTCCTTGCGGGTGATGACCAAGGAGCAGGGCCTGGACAAGGGCATGCAATTGCGCAGCGGTCCGCTGCAACTCAACTTCTCCGACACTTACCGCAGCGCACGGATTCCCGATGCCTACGAGCGGTTGTTGCTGGAAGTCATGAACGGCAATCAGAACCTGTTTGTCCGTAAAGATGAAATCGAAGCCGCGTGGACGTGGTGTGACCAGTTGATTGCCGGGTGGAAAAAATCCGGCGATGCGCCCAAGCCGTATGCGGCTGGGTCCTGGGGGCCGATGAGCTCCATTGCACTGATCACGCGGGATGGGAGGTCATGGTATGGCGATATCTGAAGTGAAACTGCCCCAGGGCGTCAGCGCCCGTGAATACAAGAACCCGGTGCTGCTGGCCGAAGGCCTGGCGCTGAACGTGGCCGAGCAGTTGCGCAATGCGATCGATGGGCGCGGCACGGCGACCCTGGTGGTGTCCGGTGGCCGCAGCCCGGTGGCGTTTTTCCAGCACTTGGCCAAGCAGCCGCTGGACTGGTCCAAGGTGGTGGTCAGCCTGGCCGACGAGCGCTGGGTGCCGGTTGAACACGCTGACAGCAACGCCGGCTTGCTCAAGCGTTACCTGTTGCAAGGCGCGGCGGCCAAGGCCCAGTTCCTGAGCCTCTACAGCGCCAGCGCTCACCTGGAAGCGGCTGCCGAGCAGGCCGATCGTTTGCTGGCCGAGCTGCCGCCCATCGACGTGCTGGTATTGGGCATGGGCGATGACGGGCACACCGCTTCGCTGTTCCCCGACAGTCCGAACCTGGCCCAAGCCTTGGACGTCAATGGCGCACGCCGCTGCTGGCCGATGCTGGCACCGACCGTGCCGCACCAGCGCTTGACCATGAGCCGCGCCTTGCTGGCTTCGGCGCAACACAAAGTGCTGTCGATTTCCGGTCAGTCGAAATTGACCACCCTGAACGCCGCGGTGGCAGGTGACGATGTCGCCGAAATGCCGATCCGTGCGTTTTTGCAACCTACGTTAGAGATTTACTGGTGCCCATGAACCAAGGATCAGCCGCTATGACAAACCCATCCCCGACCGTTTCCATGGCGGACAAAGTTGCCCTGATCGACAGCCTCTGCGCCAAGGCGCGGATCCTGCCGGTGATCACCATCGCCCGTGAACAGGACATCCTGCCGCTGGCCGATGCCCTGGCCGCCGGTGGCCTGACGGCGCTGGAAGTGACGTTGCGTTCCCAGCACGGCCTCAAGGCCATCCAGGTGCTGCGCGAGCAGCGTCCGGAACTGGTGACCGGTGCTGGCACGGTGCTCGATCGCCACATGCTGGACGCCGCCGAGGCGGCCGGCTCGCAGTTCATCGTCACCCCGGGCATCACCCGTGACCTGCTCGAAGCCAGTGTCTACAGCTCCATCCCCTTGTTGCCGGGCATCAGCAATGCCTCGGGCATCATGGAAGGCTACAGCCTGGGCTATCGCCGCTTCAAACTGTTCCCGGCCGAAGTCAGCGGTGGCGTCGCGGCCATCAAGGCCTTGGGCGGCCCGTTCGGCGAAGTGAAATTCTGCCCGACCGGCGGCGTGAGCCCTGCCAACATCAAGAGCTACATGGCGTTGAAAAACGTGATGTGCGTGGGCGGAAGCTGGATGCTTGATCCGGAGTGGATCAAGAACGGCGACTGGGCCCGCATTCAGGAATGCACCGCCGAGGCCTTGGCGCTGCTGGACTGATTGTTTTACCGAACCTCGTTGGGTGTTCTACGGTTTTACGGTGCGCTTGGTCGGCGCGCCGTTTTTTTTGTCTCGCTTTTACGCGCTGCAATGGCCGAACATCGCCACAACTATGTCCGGCTCAAGTCGATCAGCGCCTGGGTCAACCGCTCGATATCACTCGCCAAGGTAATCAACCCTGGGGTAATGCGGATGCATGGCCCGACGCTGGTATGGCGCACCACGGTGAAAATCCCATGCTCATCGAGCAGTCGAGCGGCCATCGTCTGTTGGTCGGCCTGGTTGGTGAAGCGCATCGCCGTGATGCCGCAATAGAGCCGCCGGTCATCCGGGGTCATCACCTCGATGCCCGGCACATCGCGCACGGCATTCACCCACAGGTCGCGCAGGTAGCAGAGGCGCGCGCCTTTGGCCAAGGCACCGCCCAGGCTGCGGTGTTCTTCGAAGACCAGGGGCAGGGTGAGCAAGGCCGGGATATTGGGCGTGCTGTGGGGCGTGCGTGCGCGGATGTCGGTGGCGGGGTAGGTGTCTTCGTCCATGTCCGGGTCGATGTCGGCCAACCGCTGCGGGGCGATGTACAGGAAACCCTGGGAGAGCGGGCCGCCGATCCACTTCTGCAGGTTGAACCCGGCAAATTCGATCCCGAGCTTCTTCAGGTCGAAATCGATCTGGCCCAGGGCGTGGGCACCGTCGAGGATGATATCGACGGCAAACGCCCGGGCGTTCTCGGCAATGGCCTGGACCGGCATCACCAGCCCGGTCAGGTGGTTGACGTAAGTCAGCGCCATCAGCTTGAGGCGAGGGTAGCGAATGAACGCTTCGCGGTAAGTGCTCACCAGGCTGTCGAAACTGGCGGGGTGCTGGTGGACGATTTCGATCACCTCCGCGCCACGTTGGCGGGCCAGCCAGCGCATGGCGCTTTTGACCGAGGCATATTCCACGTCACAGATCAGCACTTGATCGCCCGGCTTGAGGCCGTTGTAGTTGCGAATCAAGGTTTGCAGGGCATCCACCGCGCTGTTGGCCAACGTCACGCTCTGGGGAGAGGCGTGGATCAGCCGGGCCACCTGGCGCCGAATGGCTTCGCCGTGTTCCCGGTCGAACTGCTGGCGCACATACACCGAGTTGCCGCGGTTGATGAACTCGATGTTGCGCTGGTATTCCTCCACCACGGTACGGGACATGCGTCCGAAGTAGCCGTTTTCCAGATTGAGTGGCCCGGCGGGATCGATGTCGTAGCGGTCGACAAAGGTTCGCCAGAAGGTTTCATCGTGGGCGCGCAGCGTGTTCTCGGGCATGGCGGGTCTCAGTCAATGGCGAGGTTTGGGCAGGCCATGTTTGGCGCGCAGCGGGTCCAGCAGGTCGGACAAGCCGTTATGATCGATTTCCTGCATCAATGCCAGCAAACCGCCGAGTTCACCGTGGGGGAAACCCTGGCGAGCGAACCAATTGAGGTATTGACCCGGCAGGTCGGCAAGGATTCGGCCCTTGTACTTACCAAAGGGCATTTGACGCGTGACTAGCAGCTCGAGCTTTTCCGGATTCATGGCAATCGTCTTGATTTCAAACCTGTCTCGAAAATACAGGCATTCTGCATGCAGGCCAAATGACAGATCATGCAAATAGCGCGGATACAGATTTCGGGGTGTTTGTTAACTAATTGATTTTTAAGTTTTTTTATTGAGTTTGATGGCTGGCATGGCTGATGCAATATCCCTTGCAGGTTTTTTATTCACCCGCAAAGGAACTGAAAAATGACTGACATCAACAAAGAATCCATCTCCGTCTTGAACGACCTGATCGAGACCTGCAAGGATGGCCAGGAAGGGTTCAAGACCTGCGCTGAAGACATCAAGCATCCAGAGCTCAAGACGCTGTTCATCCAGCGCTCCGCCGATTGCGCCACTGCGGCAGCCGAGCTGCAAACCGCCGTTCGTTCGTTGGGCGGTGATCCGGAAACGTCCACCAGCGTCGCCGGTGACCTGCATCGTCGCTGGGTGGACGTGAAATCCATGTTCACCGGCAAGGACGAAGAAGCGGTGCTCAACGAAGCCGAGCGCGGTGAAGATCACGCCCTCAAGGCCTACAAAGAGGCCATCGAGAAGATCAACAAGCACAACCTGGTGGGCATTCGTGACCTGGTTGAGCGTCAGTATCATGGTGTGCAACGCAACCATGACCAGGTCAAGGCTCTGCGTAACCAGGCGCGTGCCCAGAGTTAAACACGCAGCCAACGCCAAAAAAAAACGCCAGCCTGCCTGGCGTTTTTTTGTTTGGGGCTCCGGATTGAAGGTGACATTGTTGTGGCGAAACAGGTTGGCTCACTCAGCCTCGATCGGAAAAAGTGTGTTGTTGAATCCATCCATAATCAGCTCTGGACTCTAATAGGTAGCTAGCTAATAATTGCGCCGCCTATCCCTCCACATTGCATCTATTGTTATTGGCGTCCCCCAAAGAGTTTTTCGCGTGCCCATTACTTTCCAGGCCTTGTTCGCCCCCGACCGCCTCGCTGTGCAGTTCGCCATCAAGACCGTGCTGGGCGCCGGGCTGGCGTTATGGCTGGCGTTGCGCTGGGGGTTGGAGCAGCCGTCGTGGGCGCTGATGACGGCGATCATCGTCGCCCAGCCACTGTCCGGGATGGTGGTGCAGAAAGGGTTGGCGCGATTGGTCGGCACGTTGGTGGGCACGGTCATGTCGGTGGTGTTCATGGGCCTGTTTGCCCAGGCGCCCTGGTTGTTCCTGCTGGCCTTGGCGCTCTGGCTGGGCCTTTGCACGGCCTGTTCGACGCTGCTGCGCAGTGCCTGGTCGTATTCATTCGTATTGGCCGGCTACACGGTGGCGATCATTGCCCTGCCGGCCATTTCCCATCCGCTGGGGGTGTTCGACCAAGCGGTGGCGCGCTGTACCGAGATCAGCCTGGGCATCGTCTGTGCCACGGCGGCCAGTGCCTTGCTCTGGCCGTTGCGGGTCGAGCGGCAACTGGCCGGTCAGGCCCTGGCTGCCTGGCAGAGTGGCATGCAGGCAGCCCGTGCGACCCTGGCGGGCAATGCCCAGGCCCGTAAAGGGTTGCTGGAAATTCTGGGCAGGATCGTCGCGGTGGATGCCCAGCGCGAACATGCCTGGTTCGAAGGCCGCCGTGGTCGACAGCGAGCCCGGGCCATCAGCGGCTTGAGCCAGAAATTGCTGATGCTGCTGCGTATCTCGCGCTCGGTGCGTCGGCAGTGGAAACAGCTCGACCCCGAGGAAGCGGTGGCGCTCCAGCCGTGGATGGACGAGGTGCAGCAAGCCCTCAATGCCGACAGCGCGACCCTGCAAGCCCTGCGCCCCCGGGTATGGGATGCGTCCCACGATCCGCAGATCAGCGCGGCGCAAAGTTACTGCCTGGCGCGGTTCGCCTTGTTGCTCGATACCGCCCTGGCCGCCTGCGCAGCCTTGACGGCGGTGCAGGAGGGCAGGGAGGCGGCGGATCCACCCCGCACCTTGACGCCCCATCGCGACGTGTCCCTGGCCATGGTCTTCGGCGCGCGCAGCGCCCTGGCATTCCTGGCGGTGGCCTGTTTCTGGCTGGCGACCGCCTGGCCCGCCGCATCGGGTGCGCTGGTACTGACGTGTGTGGTGTGCAGCCTGTTCGCCAGTCGCGAGAACGGCGCGCAGATCGGCATGAGTTTTCTGCGGGGCATCTTTTTGGCCGTGCCGACGGCGTTCGTGATCGGCGAACTCGTGCTACCGCAATGGAGCAGTTTCGCGATGCTGTGCATGGCCATGGGCGTGCCGTTGTTTTTCGGGGCATTGGGCATGGCCAAGCCGCAGATCTTCGCCACGGCGACGTCGTTCTGCCTGCATTTCGTGGTGTTGATTTCACCGCTCAATGCCATGAAATACGACGTCGCGGCGTTCTTCAACAACGCCCAGGCCATGATGATCGGCGTGGGCGCGGCGGTGCTGGCTTTTAATCTGCTGATTTTGCGCAACCCGGCCTGGCACAGCCGCCGTCTGCTGGCCGCGACCCTTCACGATCTGGTGCGCCTGACCCATCGCCGCCTGCCGGGGGCCGAGAGTTGGTTCGGCGGGCGCATGGCCGACCGGCTGTTGCAGCTCGCCAGGCATTACCCTGAACTGCCGGCGCAGTCGCGCAGCCGTTGGGATGATGGTTTGCTTGGCCTGGACATCGGCGATGAGCTGTTGCATTTGCGCCTGAGCCTGGCCGTCGCCCAAGTGCCCGATACCCGGGCGCAGCGCCGTTATTTCGAAGCGCTGGAGCAGGTGCTCGAGCGTGGTCCGGCCGGTGACCAGGCCGATGCGCTGGCCCCGGCGAGCGCCGAATTGCTGGACGTGTTGTCGACCCAGCCGCCCAGCGATGCATTGAAGCTGGCCCAGGGCGCGGTGGTGCAATTGCAAAACAGCTGGCGCGCCTGGTGCAGCCAGCACGAACCTGAACGACGGGAGCACAGCCATGGGCTTGCGTGAGTGGTCGATTGGTGGGGTGTTGCTCAGCCCGTTCCTGATTTATGTGGTGCTGGCGTTGCTGGTGACCGGCGCGCTGCGCCTGTTGCTTAGCCTGGTGCCGGCCGGGCGCTGGATCTGGCATGAAGCCTTGTTCGACTGCGCCCTGTATGTCTGTGTCCTGACTGTCATTACCGTGGTCCTCGGGCCGCTATAGGAGTTGAACATGCGTACTTCCGTACGTGTCGCCGTCACGCTGTGCATGGTGGCCGTGGCGATTTTCGCCGGCTTTCACCTGTGGCAGTACTACATGCTCACGCCCTGGACTCGCGATGCGCGGATCCGCGCCGACGTGGTGGTGATCGCCCCCGACGTGTCGGGCTGGGTGCGCGAGCTCAAGGCTGTGGATAACCAGCAGGTCAAGGCCGGTGATCTGTTGTTGAGCATCGACCGCGAGCGTTTCGAGGCGGCGGTCGAGAAGGCCCGGGCCGTGGTCCAGACACGCCAGCAGCAACTGAGCCTGCGCGAACACGAAGCCAGTCGCCGCGCCGCTCTGGGCCCCCAGGCCATCAGTGCCGAACTGCGGGAAAACGCCCAGATCAACGCTGGCATCGCCCGCGGCGAACTGCGCGAAGCCCAGGCCGAGGCCAAGGTCGCCGAGCTCAACCTCGCCCGCAGCCAGGTCCTGGCCCCCCGCAGCGGCCACATCACCAACCTGCGCCTGGCCGAAGGCAACTACGTGAATGCCGGGCAGCCGGTCATGGCGCTGATCGACGACTCGACGTTCTATGTGCAGGCCTATTTCGAAGAAACCAAATTGCCCAGGATTCGTGTGGGCGATCCGGTCAAGATCTGGCTGATGAGTGCCGGCCATGCGCTGGAGGGGCATGTCGAAAGCATCAGTCGCGGCATTACCGACCGCAACACCAACCCCGATGCGCAGTTACTGGCGGAGGTGGAGCCGACCTTCAACTGGGTGCGCCTGGCCCAGCGGATCCCGGTGCGGATCAAGTTGGACAAGGTGCCGGAGGGCGTGAACCTGAGCGCCGGGATGACGGCGAGCGTGCAGGTGCGCGAAGACCAGCCATAACTTGTGGGAGCGAGCTTGCTCGCGATGGCGGCCTGACATTCTCCATCGAGGTCGACTGTCCGACCTCATCGCGAGCAAGCTCGCTCCCACAAAATCACGCAGAAGCTGTTAGCCAATGCTGATCGCCGGCAACGTCGGCAAGGTCACGGTCTGCTGCTTGCGCGGGGCGAGGATTTCGGCTTCGCCGTCCACGACCAGCTCGTCGCGCTGGTTGAACACGCGGGTGGCGATGCGTACGCGAAACTTCGGCATCTTTTCCAGGATTTCCAGGCGCACGGTCAGGGTGTCGCCGATTTTCACCGGTTTCTGAAAGCTCATCTGCTGGCCGATATAGATCGTGCCCGGCCCAGGCAGCTCGCACGCCACCGCCGCGCTGATCAGCGCACCGCTGAACATGCCGTGGGCGATGCGCTCCTTGAACATGCTCGCCGCGGCGAATTCGGCGTCCAGGTGCACCGGGTTGTGATCGCCTGACATCGCTGCGAACAGCTGGATGTCGCGTTCCTCGACGGTCTTGCTGTAGCTGGCGGTCTGGCCGATTTCGAGGGCCTCGTAAGGGGTGTTGGTAACCTGGGTCATCTGTTTCAGATCCTGTGGAGTAAAGGAAAACGCTGCAAGCCTACTCGCTGCGTGGCGGCCGCTTGTGGTCCAGGGCCTGGGCAATCCAGGCCAGCACATCGGCGGTCACTTCATCGCGGTTGGTTTCATTGAACAATTCGTGTCGGGCCTGCGGGTAAATCGTCAATTGCAGGTGCTGGCTGCCGGCGTCGCGCAGGGCACCGGCCAGATCCTTCAGACGCTTGCCTTCGCTCACCGGATCACATTCGCCACCGATCACCAGCAGGGGCAGGCCCGGATCGATCTGGGCGAGATTGGACGCTTTGCTGATTTGCTGCAAGCCGCCGAGCAGGTCGACCCACAGTTGATTGGTGCAGCGAAAGCCGCACAGCGGGTCGTGGACGTACTTGTCGACTTCGCCCGGATCGCGACTGAGCCAGTCGAAGGGGGTACGCGTCGGTTTGAATTTCTTGTTGAAACTGCCGAACGACAGCCACTCGATCAAGGCACTGCGCCCCGCCGCACCCTGGCGCCAGCGTTCGAAGCGGGCGATCAGGCGAGCGCTGCGGTAGAGCGCCACCGGCTGGAAGTTCGAACCGCTGAGAATCGCCCCGTGCAGGCTGGCGCTATGATGCAGCAGGTATCCCTGGGCGATGTAGCTGCCCATGCTGTGGCCCAGCAGCAGGATGGGCGTATCAGGGTGCTGCTGGCCGATGTGATGGTTGAGGCTGGCCAAATCACCCACGACCTTGGCCCAGCCGTCTTCGTCGGCAAAGTGGCCGAGTATCGCTTCCTCGCCGGTCTTGCCATGGCCGCGCAGGTCCATCCCATAGACACCGTAGCCTGCGTCGCACAGCGCCTGGGCCAGGCGGGCGTAGCGGCCGCTGTGTTCGGCCATGCCATGGGCCAGCATGATCACCGCCAACGGGGCGGTTCCGGGCAGCCACTGGTTGACGAACAGGCGGCTATGGTCGGTCGCGGTCAGCCAGAACGTTTGGTGGATCATGGCGATTCCTTTGCACAAAGTCAGACGCAGCGTCGCTGCATTGTATAGCGCATCCGTTGCGTCTCGCCTGATCAGGCCACGCCATGGCAAGAAGATTCACACAATCTATGACGCAGGTTGCCATATTTGCCTGATTGGCCATAGCTGCTAGTGTCCCAAGAGCTCCGCCTCTGCACGCGATACAGAGGCGGCCCGGACATGCTCAGGTAAAGAGGACAAAAACAATGCAGCCTGATTTCTGGAATGACAAACGCCCGGCCGGCGTGCCCTTGGACGTCGACCTGGGGACCTACAAGTCGGTGATCGAGGTGTTCGAGCGTTCCTGCAAGAAATTTGCCGACCGTCCGGCGTTCAGCAACATGGGGGTGACCCTCACCTATGCCGAGCTCGAGCGCTACAGCGCGGCTTTCGCCGGTTACCTGCAAACCCATACCGACCTGGCGCCTGGCGATCGTATCGCGGTGCAGATGCCCAACATCCTGCAGTACCCGATCGCCGTGTTCGGTGCCTTGCGCGCCGGGCTGATCGTGGTCAACACCAACCCGCTGTATACCGCGCGGGAAATGCGTCATCAGTTCAAGGACTCCGGGGCCCGGGCGCTGGTGTACCTGAACATGTTCGGGCAGAAAGTCCAGGAGGTGCTGCCCGATACGGACCTGCAGTACCTGATCGAAGCGAAGATGGGCGACCTGATGCCCACCGCCAAGGGCTGGCTGGTCAACACGATGGTGAGCAAGGTCAAGAAAATGGTCCCGGCCTATTCGCTGCCCCAGGCCATTTCCTTCAAGAGCGCCTTGCGCCTGGGACGCGGCCAGGGCATCAAGCCGCTGAACGTCAGCCTCGACGATATTGCGGTCTTGCAATACACCGGTGGCACCACCGGGTTGGCGAAGGGCGCGATGCTGACCCACGGCAACCTGGTGGCCAACATGCAACAGGCCCGGGCCTGTCTGGGACAGCTGGGCGATGACGGCCAGCCGCTGCTGCGCGAAGGCCAGGAGGTCATGATCGCACCACTGCCGCTGTACCATATCTATGCGTTCACGGCGAACTGCATGTGCATGATGGTGACCGGCAACCACAACGTGCTGATCACCAATCCACGGGACATCGGCGGCTTCATCAAGGAACTGAAGAACTGGCGTTTCTCGTTGCTGCTGGGGCTCAACACGCTGTTCGTGGCGTTGATGGACCATCCGGATTTCAAGACCCTGGATTTTTCCCACCTCAAGGTCACCAACTCCGGTGGCACCGCGCTGATCAAGGCCACCGCCGAGCGCTGGCAGCAGATCACCGGTTGCGGGATTACCGAGGGCTATGGCCTGACCGAAACCTCACCGGTGGCGAGTGCCAATCCGTATGGTGGCAAGTCTCGGCTGGGCACGGTGGGGATGCCGGTGCCCGGTACGCTGATGAAAGTGATCAACGACGATGGCGTCGAGCAGCCCCTGGGCGAGCGCGGCGAGCTGTGCATCAAGGGGCCGCAGATCATGAAAGGCTATTGGAACAAGCCCGAGGCCACGGCCGAAGTGCTGGACAGCGAGGGCTGGTTCAAGTCTGGCGATATCGCGGTGATCGACCCGGACGGGTTCGTGCGCATCGTCGACCGCAAGAAGGACATGATCATCGTCTCGGGTTTCAATGTGTACCCCAACGAGATCGAAGACGTGGTGATGGCCCATCCCAAGGTGGCTAACTGCGCGGTGATCGGCGTGCCGGACGAGCGTTCGGGGGAGGCGGTGAAGTTGTTCGTGGTGGCGCGGGAAACCGGGGTCAGCCTTGAAGAGCTCAAGGCCTATTGCAAGGAGAACTTCACCGGCTACAAGATTCCCAAGCACATCGTGTTGCGGGACTCATTGCCGATGACGCCGGTGGGCAAGATCCTGCGGCGGGAGTTGCGGGATATCGCCTGAGGCGCCTGCCTCATGGAGCGCTGTGGGAGCGAGCTTGCTCGCGATAGCGGTAGGTCAGTGACAGAGATGTTGGCTGATACACCGCCATCGCGAGCAAGCTCGCTCCCACCGTTTTTTATATATTCGGGGTCATTATCCAAAGCTTAGAATTTTTACTCTAAAAATGACCATGAAATATTCATGAGTCATGTTTATGACTGTGGGGGTTGTTTTTGGCTCTAGGCGACCCTTGGCAAAGCTGCTACTCTCGGCGCGCTTTTGTGACTTCTCGGCCTTGATTCAAGCCAGATTCACCAATAAACACACACCAATAATAATCGCATCAAATGCGGTGAGAATTCGCGTTGCTGAGGAGTGGGCTTCCATGATCGAAGACTTTTGGAAGGATAAGTACCCAGCTGGGATTGCTGCCGACATCAATCCAGACGAGTATCCGAATATTCAGGCGGTGTTGAAGCAGTCCTGCCAACGCTTTGCCAACAAGCCGGCATTCAGCAACCTCGGCAAGACGATCACCTACGGTGAGCTCTACGAGTTGTCCGGGGCGTTTGCCGCGTACCTGCAACAGCATACCGATTTACAGCCGGGCGATCGAATCGCCGTGCAGCTGCCCAACGTTCTTCAGTACCCGGTGGCTGTGTTCGGTGCGATCCGTGCCGGGCTGATCGTGGTCAACACCAACCCGTTGTACACCGCGCGGGAAATGGAACACCAGTTCAACGACTCCGGTGCCAAGGCCCTGGTGTGCCTGGCGAACATGGCGCATCTGGCCGAAACCGTGGTACCGAAGACGGGCGTCAAGCACGTCATCGTCACCGAAGTCGCCGACCTGCTGCCGCCGCTCAAGCGCCTGTTGATCAACAGCGTGATCAAGTACGTCAAGAAGATGGTCCCGGCTTATCACTTGCCCAAGGCCGTCAAGTTCAACGACGTGCTGAGCAAAGGCCACGGCCAGCCAGTGAACGAAGCCAACCCCACCAGCGACGATGTGGCCGTGCTGCAATACACCGGCGGCACCACCGGCGTGGCCAAGGGCGCGATGCTCAGCCACCGCAACCTGGTGGCCAACATGCTGCAGTGCAAGGCGCTGATGGGCTCCAACCTCAATGAAGGTTGCGAGGTGTTGATCACGCCACTGCCGCTGTACCACATCTATGCCTTCACCTTTCATTGCATGGCGATGATGCTGATCGGCAACCACAACATCCTGATCAGCAACCCGCGCGATCTCTCGGCGATGGTCAAGGAACTGTCGAAGTGGAAGTTCAGCGGTTTCGTCGGCCTCAATACGCTATTCGTGGCCCTGTGCAACAACGAAGCGTTCCGCAAGCTGGACTTCTCGGCACTGAAAGTCACCCTGTCCGGAGGCATGGCCTTGCAACTGGCCGCGGCCGAGCGCTGGAAAGCGGTGACCGGTTGCCCGATCTGCGAAGGTTATGGCATGACCGAAACCAGCCCGGTGGCCACCGTCAACCCGATCCAGCACATCCAGGTCGGTACCATCGGCATTCCTGTGCCGTCGACACTGTGCAAGGTGATCAATGACGCGGGCGTCGAGCTGCCATTGGGCGAAATCGGCGAGTTGTGCGTAAAAGGCCCGCAGGTGATGAAGGGCTACTGGCAGCGTCAGGAAGCCACCGACGAGATCCTCGACAGCGAAGGTTGGCTCAAGACCGGTGATATCGCGCTGATCCAGCCGGACGGCTACATGCGCATCGTCGATCGCAAGAAGGACATGATCCTGATCTCCGGTTTCAACGTGTACCCCAACGAACTGGAAGACGTGCTGGCAACCCTGCCGGGCGTGCTGCAGTGCGCGGCCATCGGCGTACCGGACGAGAAGTCTGGCGAGGCGATCAAGATTTTCATCGTCGCACGGCCGGGTGTCACGTTGACCAAGGAACAGGTGATGGAACACATGCGTGCCAACGTCACCGGCTACAAGGTGCCCAAGGCCGTGGAGTTCCGCGATGCCTTGCCAACCACCAACGTGGGCAAGATCCTGCGCCGCGAGTTGCGGGATGAAGAACTCAGGAAGTTGGGGTTGAAGAAGTAAGACCGTTACCCATGAAAAGCCCCGCTGATGCGGGGCTTTTTGTTGGCTGCGATTTCCTGGGCAAGAAAGCTTGTGTGGCGAGGGAGCTTGCTCCCGCTGGACGCGCAGCGGCCCCTTGTGGTGTGTCCGTCAGATCGAAGGGGGCTGCTGCGCAGCCCAGCGGGAGCAAGCTCCCTCGCCACAGGGAACCGGTGCTTGTCGGGTCCGGTTACAACCGGAACTGCGCAAAATCCAGGTTGGTGCCACCCGGCCGCATGTCCTGCAGGTAGGCGTCCTTGTCGGCGCTCAGTTCCAGGCTCAGGGCTGCCTTGCGTTTGCCCTGGTTGCGCACTTCCAGGCCTTCCATTTTTTCCCGCAGGAACACGGTCGGCACCTTCAAGTGCAGCAGCTCATCGGTGGCCGGCGTGTGCAGCAGCAGGTGGATCCATTCGTACTGACCGATGGCCAGGCGCGCCACCGGGATATCGAACCAGAAGATGTTGCGGTTGCGGTTCAATTCGCTGAAATGGCAATTGTTGACGCCCAGGACGGCGGCGCCCAGTTCCTGGTTCCTGCGGGCGATGGCCTGCTTTTTATCGAGTTTCATAACGTTCCTACGGGGTTGGAGCTTCAAGCCACAGCCTGAATACGTGGGGCATTCTCGGGGGTTGATCGACAAACATAAAGTGCAACCTGCATTCGACGCTGAAATGTGTCGCTGAAAAAAATGAAACTCCCGGCAAACGGCCTCGGTCAACCCTTGGTAAGGACTTTTCGTACCGTTGTTCACAGGAGAGACATCATGGGTAGCACGAGCGATAAAGTGAAGGGCGTTGCCAACGAAGCCGTTGGCAACATCAAGCAAGGCGTCGGCAAGGCCACCGACAATGACCGCATGCGCGCCGAGGGCGTGGTCCAGGAGAAAAAAGGCGAGGCCCAACAAGCCGTGGGCAAGGCCAAGGATGCGGTCAAGAAAGGCGTCGACAAGGCCTAACCCGCCTGTAGCAAAGCCAATGGAACGGTCATCCGCGGATGGCCGTTTTCATGTCGGCTCGAACTTGCACCGGGGAAACTGTTCCAAAGTCGCCAAACAGGTTACTTGTCTTGTATAACAACCCCATGAGTCGCCAGGCGACCTTCCTTTTTTGCGGCGAAAGGAGACGCACATGATGTTTCCGGCCTTGAAAGGCTTACCTTTGCATCGTGTGATGATGCGTACCGTGACCGAGTTCGTCGACGACGAGATGTCGACCTACGCCTCGGCACTGGCCTACCAGATGCTGTTTTCGCTGTTTCCGTTCATTCTCTTCCTGATTGCCTTGATCGGTTTCCTGCACCTGCCGGACTTCTTCTCCTGGCTGCGCCTGCAATCGGAGCTGGTGCTGCCGCCCCAGGCCCTGGAGCAGGTCAACCCGGTGATCGACCAGCTCCAGCAGTCCAAGGGTGGGTTGCTGTCCGTGGGTATCGTCATCGCCTTGTGGACCGCTTCGGCGGGCGTGCGGCTGATGATGAGCGCGATGAACGCCGCCTACGATGTGGTGGAAGGCCGTCCGGCCTGGAAGCGCTTCCCGCTGTCGATTTTCTACACGGTCGGCATTGCCGGCATGCTGTTGGCCGCTGCGGCGTTGATGGTGCTCGGGCCGCAGGTGATGGGTTGGATCGCGGCCCAAGTCGGCCTGGAGGAGTTCATCGTCACGCTCTGGACGATCGTGCGCTGGCCGGTGATCGTGTTCTTGCTGATGGTGGCCGTGGCGCTGATCTATTACGTGATGCCCGACGTCAAGCAGGAGTTTCGCTTCATCACGCCGGGGTCGGTGCTGGCGGTGGTGGTGTGGATCATCGCTTCCCTGGGGTTCGCGTTTTACGTCAAGACCTTTGCCAACTACAACGCCATGTATGGCAGCATCGGTGCGATCATCGTGTTGTTGCTGTATTTCTATATTTCCTCGGCGGTGCTGTTGCTCGGCGCGGAAATGAATGCGGTGATCGAGCACATGTCCACCGAGGGCAAGAACCCGGGTGAAAAGAGCGCGGGCGAGCACGAAAAACAGCATGTGTCGGGCCTGGGGCGCGACCATTCCATCCCTCAAACCCACCCTGACGAAGCCCGACCATGATCCGTGAAATCCTGAAAATGGGCGACGAACGCCTGCTGCGCATTGCCCCGCCGGTGCCCGCCGAAATGTTCGACAGCCCGGAATTGTGGCAATTGATCGACGACATGTTCCAGACCATGGAAAGCGTCGGCGGCGTCGGCCTGGCAGCGCCGCAGATCGGCATCGACCTGCAACTGGTGATCTTCGGCTTCGAGCACAGCGAGCGTTACCCCGACGCCGAGGCGGTGCCCCAGACCATCCTGATCAACCCGCTGATCACCCCCCTGGGCCCGCAGATGGAAGAGGGCTTCGAAGGTTGCCTGTCGGTGCCGGGCCTGCGCGGTGCGGTGGAGCGCTACCAACACATCCGCTATGAAGGCTTCGATCCCAAGGGCGAGCCGATCGTGCGTTACGCCTCGGGCTTTCATGCGCGAGTGGTGCAACATGAATGCGATCACCTGATCGGGCGCTTGTACCCGTCGCGCATCACTGACTTCAGCAAGTTCGGCTTTACCGAAGTGATGTTCCCGGACCTGGACCCGGCTGCAGACGACTGATTGCCGGACACAAAACCCTGTGGGAGCGGGCTTGCTCGCGAAAGCGGTAGGTCAGTTTGCATGGATGTTGAATGTGCCGCCGTCTTCGCGAGCAAGCCCGCTCCCACATGAGATCTGTATTGCATTCCAGGTCAGGGTATTTAGCTCAACCCCATCGCAATCATCGGCTTGCTGCGGGCATACCGACTCAGGCGTTCGGCCATCGCATAGGGCAGCTCAGGGTCGAAGCTGAAACCACGCCGCTCATAAAAGCCGCGCAAGTCCGGGTGGCAGAACAGCCACACCGGCTTGTCCACACCGTTCACCGCTTCGGCGATCAATCGCGCGGCTATGCCCTGGACGCGGTACGCCGGGTCGACGAACAACCCCGTCAACCAATGCCCCCCCGACACTGGCCGCAAGCACAGGGCGGCGACGATCTCATCGCGCCGTGCCACCCACAGCTGCGCGTCACGCACCGCTTTCATCGAGGATTGGTGAGCGCGATAGAACTTGTTCATCAGCGGCCAAAGCGATGCTTCTAGTGCTGCGTAATGGATTTCGGACATGGTTGGGTCGTGGCGCAGAAGGGGGAGGCAATTATAAAAGAACGTGAGTGCGGCGATAGGTGTATACCTGACTTCACATCCCGTATGACTGGAGTACGTATCATGGCCAAAGGCATGGATTCAAAAAAAGCGGCAAAGAAAAAACCGGCGAAGACTGCCGATGAGAAGCGCGCCGACAAAAAAACCAAGAAGGTGAACCTGTTCGGTCATTGAGCCGGTACCGCTTCGGCGGGCCTGAGGTTTGAGCTGGGCGGTCGCCCAGCTCAAACGCTTCGTGATGTGCCGAGGCTCAAAGCGAGGCGAGAAACATGTCCGTGGCCGAGGCTTTGTCGCCCGTGCGGCTCTCCTGGGCCTTTTCCACTTGGGCCATCGCCGACTTGTCCTGCATGCGCTGGGCAATCTCCTGGTTGACCGCCATCTGCTTCTCGGGCGGCATCGCCTCGAACTCTTCCTCGGTAATGCCCATCTCTTCGAGAATGCTGTCGCGCAGGCGCTCTTCGGGCGTCTTGCTCATGTAGTCCTTGAACTGCGCCGTGGCGGAGCCGCCCAGTGCCGTGGTTTCTTCAGGCATTGATGAAACCACGGTCTGCAGTTGCACGCGCGTCTTGGCGAACGCTTCATCCACCTTGTCGCTGATGGCGGTGGCGGCATTGACCTGTTGCGTGGCTCGTTGGGTGAAGGAGTCCTGGACCTGGGCACTGCCCTGGCTGGCCTGGGCCTGGACGTTATCGCGCAACGCCTGCAACGCGGCGCTTTGCAGGCCGCTGGCGGCTTCGGCGGTGGGATCCTCGCCCGGGCGTTTGAGTGGCAAGACCATCGCTTGCTGTTTGGCACTGACCAACATGATGAACACCTGTAGGTAATGGCTGAGCGATGGGCAGGAGCAATTCCCATGCCGCCTGCGCGATGGCCGTATTCCGAGGGGTGTGGACAAGTGCGCGACGAGGGGGGCGGCCAACCCTTGCCGTTTGACGGCATGGATCGACCGCCTGAGCATGGCGCTTCAGGTGCTTTCGCGAACCTTGAGCTCGAAACCCATGTCCACCACCGGCTGCGCGATGCGGTTGCCGGCCATCAGCGTCAGCATCTGTTCGGCGGCGCGGCGACCGATGGCTTCCCGTGGGGTGCTGATGCTGCTCAGGCGCGGCACCATGTGGGCCGAGGCGGGCAGGTCGTTGAAACCGAGGATCGACACCCGCTCGGGGATCTTGATGCCGCAGCGCAATGCTTCGAGCAGGGCGCCATGGGCCAGGTCGTCGTTGCCGAAGAAGATCGCATCAACGTCCGGGTGACTGGCCAGCAGTTGCAGGAACAGCTCGCCGCCCAGGCCTACCGATGATGGACGCGGCGTCAGTACTTCCAGGTCCGGGTCGTACAACCCGACGTTCTGCAAGGCACGCCGGAAACCCTCGCCGCGCAGCAGGGTGCGCTGGTCCAGTTGCGCGCCGATGTAGGCCAGGCGCTTGCGGCCCTTGGAAATCAGGTGCTCGGCCGCCGTTTCGCCAGCCTTGAGCTGGGAAAAACCGACGCAGTTGAGCCCGGCACCGGGGTCCAGTTCCATCATGTACACGCACGGTATGTTGCTGGCCTCGATCATGCGCCGGGCGCTTTCGGTGCGGTCGAAACCGGTCAGCAGCAGACCCCGTGGCTGATAGGCCATGTAGTTGCGCAACAGGTCTTCTTCCTCGTCCCGGGAGTAGTGGTAGTTGCCGATCACCACTTCGAACCCCTTGGGCCGCAGCACCCGATGGATGGCTTCCAGGGTGTCGATGAACAACAGGTTGGACAATGACGGCACCAGCACCACCACCGAATGGCTCTGGGCCGAAGCCAGGGCGCGGGCGGCGGGATTGACGACGTAGTTGAGTTCCACGGCGGCCTGGCGGACTTTTTCCACCAGTTCCGAGGCGACGGTGCTGACGCCACGCAGGGCACGGGAGGCGGTGATAGGGCTGACACCGGCCAGGCGTGCGACTTCGTTGAGCGTGGGGCGACCGGTGGTGCGAGGATTCTTATCGTTTTTAGGGGCGGTCATCAGGGCGGCTTGCCAAACAAAAATCAAGGCACTAAGGTAGCGCTGTCTCGACGCCGCTGCAAATGCGTGAGCGGGGGTTGCCTGATCCCCCGTCCGTGGGTGTCGTGAACGAACATGCTGCAACCACAAAAATGACAAGAAGGCGTCGGCAACTTCTGCTTTTGCTGCGGTGTCATAACTGGCAAAGGTAGCGCTGTCTGCGCGCTGAGGTGTTACATGAACAATCCCATCTCCGCCCTGGTCATCATGGGCGTTGCCGGTTGCGGCAAAACGTGCGTCAGCCAGGCCCTGTGCCAACTGAGCGGCGCCACCGCCATCGAAGGCGACACGTTCCACCCCGCGGCCAACATCCAGAAGATGAGCGCCGGTATCCCCTTGAACGACGACGACCGTGCCGGCTGGCTCGACAGCCTGTGCGACGAGTTGCGCCGTGTCGATGCCACGGGCGAGCGCCCGGTGCTGACCTGCTCGGCCCTCAAGCACAGTTATCGTGAGCGTCTGCGCAGCGCCTTGCCCGGCCTGGGCTTCGTATTCCTTGAATTGACCCCCGAAGTGGCCGCCGACCGCGTTTCCCATCGTCCCGGCCATTTCATGCCGTCGACCTTGATCGACAGTCAGTTCGCCACCCTTGAATCCCCTGTCGGCGAGCCCCTGACCCTGGCTCTGGACGCGTCCAGCCACAGCGTTGATGAACTGGCACAGCAGGCTTACGTCTGGTGGTTGGCTCACGGTTTGAAGCTGGCCAGCTGAGTTTCAAAAATTTGCGTCAGAAAGATAGCGCTGTCCCGACGACTCATAAATAACTGCTTCAATAACAACAACAAATCAGGAGACACCTCCATGTTCGGCATGTCCCACGAGACGTTTCTACTGCTTGATGCAGTGGTCACGGTGATCGGACTCATCGTCCTCATCACCAAGTTCAAATTCCATCCGTTCATTGCGCTGACCATCGCCGCCGCGTTCCTCGGCCTGACGTCGGGCATGCCGACCGGCACCATCATCAAGGCGTTCCAGGACGGCTTCGGTGGCGTGTTGGGCTTTGTCGGCATCATCCTGGCGCTGGGCACGATGCTCGGCAAAATGATGGCCGAGTCGGGCGGGGCCGATCAGATCGCCCAGACCCTGATCCGCGCCTTCGGCAAGGACAAGGTGCAGTGGGCGATGATGTTCGCCGCGTTCCTGGTGGGCATCCCGCTGTTCTTCGAAATCGGCTTCGTGCTGCTGATCCCGCTGGTGTTCATCGTTGCGCGCCGCACCGGCGTGTCGATCATCAAGATCGGTATCCCGCTGCTGGCCGGTCTTTCCGCGGTCCACGGCCTGGTGCCGCCGCACCCGGGGCCGTTGCTGGCGATTGGCGTGTTTGGCGCCGACATCGGCAAGACCATTCTCTATGGCCTGATCGTCGCGCTGCCGACTGCCATCATTGCCGGCCCGATCTTCGGTACGTTCATTGCCAAGCACATCCCCGGCCATCCGAACCAGGAACTGGTGGACCAACTGGCCCGCGAAACGAGCGCCGCCGAGCTGCCAAGTTTCAGCATCACCCTGGTCACCGTGCTGTCGCCGGTGTTCCTGATGCTGCTCAAGACCTTCGCTGACGTGGCGCTGCCGGACGGCAACCTCTTCCGCGCCTGGATGGACATGATCGGTCACCCGATCTCGGCTTTGCTGCTGGCGTTGTTGCTGTCGCTGTACACCTTCGGCTACAAGCAGGGCATCGGTTCCAGCCAGATGCTCAAATGGCTGGACGCCAGCCTTGCGCCGACTGCCGCGATCATCCTGATCATCGGTGCCGGTGGTGGCTTCAAGCAGATGCTGGTCACCAGCGGCGTGGGCGATGTGATCGGGCACATGGCGGTGAGTGCGCAGATCTCGCCGATCCTGCTGGCGTGGCTGGTGGCCGCGGTGATCCGTATCGCCACAGGTTCGGCGACGGTGGCGACCATTACCGGTGCCGGTATCGTGGTGCCGGTGGTGGGGATGATGCCGGGGGTGAACCGTGAGCTGCTGGTGCTGGCGACCGGTGCCGGTTCGTTGATCCTGTCCCACGTCAACGATGCGGGTTTCTGGCTGGTCAAGCAGTACTTCAACATGACCGTGGCCGAGACGTTCAAGACCTGGACCGCGATGGAAACCATCCTGTCGGTGGTGGGGTTGATCTTTATCCTGCTGCTGTCGCTGGTGGTCTAACCGACAACCTATAACCCCTTGTGGGAGCGAGCTTGCTCGCGATAGCGGGCTTACAGTCGATACTTGGCTGACTGCTGTACCGCTATCGCGAGCAAGCTTGCTCCCACACTGGTTTCGGGTGCTCAGTAGAGCCAGGGCGGGAGCCACCCCCCGCCGCTGGTTTTAGGTCAGGCGTTAGGTTTGCTTACCAACCCATCCGCCCTGAACATCCCACGGATCCCACGCACCGCCTGGCGAATCCGGTCCTGGTTCTCGATCAGCGCAAAGCGCACGTGATCATCCCCATACTCCCCGAACCCCACCCCCGGCGAGACACAGACCCTGGCCTCGGCCAGCAGCTTCTTGGCGAACTCCAGCGAGCCCAGGTGCGCATAGGCCTCGGGGATCTTGGCCCAGACGTACATCGACGCCTTGGGGTTTTCCACCATCCAGCCCAGTTCATGCAGCCCCTTGACCAGCACATTGCGGCGCTGGCGGTACTGCTCGGCGATGTCGCGCACGCATTGCTGGTCGCCTTCAAGGGCGGCGATGGCGGCCACTTGCAGCGGAGTGAAGGTGCCGTAGTCGTGGTAGCTCTTGATCCGCGCCAGGGCGTTGACCAGTTCCGGGTTGCCCACCATGAAGCCGATGCGCCAGCCGGCCATGTTGTAGCTCTTGGACAGGGTGAAGAACTCCACCGCGATGTCTTTCGCGCCCGGCACTTGCATGATCGACGGGGCTTTCCAGCCGTCATACACGATGTCGGCGTAGGCCAGGTCGTGGATCACCAGCACGTCGTACTGCTTGGCCAGGGCGATGACCCGCTCGAAGAAGTCCAGCTCCACGCACTGGGCGGTGGGGTTGGATGGGAAGCCGAGGATCATCATCTTCGGCTTGGGGATCGAACCGCGAATGGCCCGCTCCAGTTCGTCGAAGAAATCCACCCCTGGCACCAACGGCACCGAGCGTACCTGGGCGCCAGCGATCACTGCGCCGTAGATGTGGATCGGATAGCTGGGGTTGGGCACCAGCACCGTGTCGCCCTGGTCCAGGGTGGCCAGCATCAGGTGGGCCAGGCCCTCCTTGGAACCGATGGTGACAATGGCTTCGGTTTCCGGGTCGATGTCCACCTCATAGCGGTCCTTGTACCAGCGCGAAATGGCGCGGCGCAGGCGCGGGATGCCTTTGGAGGTGGAATAACCGTGGGTGTCTTCGCGCTGGGCGACGGTGACCAGTTTTTCCACGATGTGTGGAGGCGTGGCGCCGTCGGGATTACCCATGCTCAAGTCGATGATGTCTTCGCCGCGCCGACGCGCAGCCATCTTCAGCTCGGCAGTGATATTGAATACATACGGGGGGAGTCGATCGATGCGCGCAAAGCGGCGCGGCGAACCTTGTTCGGCCATTGTTGCCTCGAGATACGTGAGCGCCCGGAACCGTCCGAGCGACGTTGGCCACTGCGGTGGCCTGCGGCGCAAGATAATCGGGCGGATGTCGGATTGTCCAGTAGCCGCGGCGAACTATTTTCGACGACACTGTCGCCCTGGCCGCGGCGCCATCGATGGTCGCAGCGGTTTGTTGAACCTGTCTCACCCAATCCTGATGGAACGAATGATGGAATTTTCCAGCGGCTTCCTGCTGAGCCTTTCGCTGTGCCTGGACATTGGCGTGGCCAATATCGCGATGATTACCCTGGCGATGCAGCGCGGCTATTTCCAGGGGTTCGCCCTGGGCCTGGGCACCTGCGTGGGCGATCTGATCTATGCCGTCCTGGCCTTGGCCGGCATGACCGTGCTGCTGCAATACGAAGCGGTGCGCTGGGTGCTGTGGGTCGGCGGCTCGGTGCTGTTGCTGTACTTCGCGGCCAAGATGATCCACTCGGCGATCTATCACAGCGCGGTACTGGCCGAGGCCGGTGAAGTGCAGGGCAACTCTTCGCGCCAGGAGTTCTTGCGCGGGATTTTCCTGGCCATGTCATCGCCCAGTGCCATCCTCTGGTTCGCGGCGGTGGGCGGTACGCTGATCGCCCGTTCGGGCGGCGGAACCTTGCTCAGCTCGGCGCTGTTTCTCAGTGGTTTTCTCTGCGCCGGGCTGCTGTGGTGCGCGGCCTTGTGCCTGGCGGCGACCCAGGGCGGCAAACTGTTGGGGGATAAATTGTTGCGTTATTCCTATTGGGCATCCGCCGCGATCTTCTGTTATTTCGCGGTGTACGTGATTGTTTCTGGCTACAACGAGTTTGTAGGAAGCGCCGTCGCCGGGGCTCTGCCTGGCATCTGATAAGCGAAACGGCCCTGGCAATCACGGTTTGGCTTCTATACTGCCAAACCCGACTTCACGTTTTGCTGGAGTGTTGCCGCATGGAAAAGCCCAAACGCGATTGCACAGCCGTACCACGCTTTGAACAGGGACGTTTTCAGCTCATTGCTGGCTTTGGTGCTCGGTTTACCCAGGACACCGCCCAAGACATCCCTTTGCTCTGGGAAAAGTTCCTGCCCTGGCTCGGCAAGGTGCCAGGGCAGAAAGATGAAGTGACCTACGGTGTGTGTTGCAACCCGGACGGGAAGGGTGGGTTCGAATACATCGCCGGCGTGGAAATCAGCCGGCTCGATGATTTGCCGGAGCAATACCGCTGGATCGAAATCCAGCCAGGCCATTACGCGGTCTTCGAACACACCGGGCCCTTGAAAAAGCTGCCGGATACGTTTCAGTACATCTGGAAAGAATGGCTGCCCCATTCCGGTTACGAAGCGGCGGATGAGCCTGAATTCGAGCGCTACAGCGAAGACTTCAACCCCAGGACCGGCCAAGGCACCCTGGAGATCTGGATTCCGCTCAAGCCAAGCTGATCGTCGCAGGTCCCCCTGTGGGAGCGAGCCTGCTCGCGATAGCGTCAGGTCAGCCACTTTGATGTTGACTGAAACACCGCTATCGCGAGCAAGCTCGCTCCCACATTCAGCGCCTATCGATCATTGATTCTGTTTGTCAGAACAGCAACCCCATCCGCCGCTCATAACCGATGCGGCCCTTGTAGGCCTCGCCACTGTCGACCCAACCCATTCGGGTGTACAAGCCGATGGCCGAGTCATTCTCGGCGTCGACCGAAAGCTCCAATCCACGGATCTCCGGCCAGGCGGCCCGCGCCACGGCGGGCAGCGCCTCCAGGCACGCCTTGCCATAACCTCGGCCCTGGGCCCGGTGGTCGACTTGCAGGGCATGCAAGGTGGCGCTGTGTTCGTTGGCCCAGGCGGGCAGTGCCGGCGGGCGCTTGAGCAGCAGGAAGGCCACTGGCACCTCCTCAGCCAATAGCGCAAAGCCTTTGACCCCCGGGCCGGGCCGGGACAGCAGCATGTGCAGGGCGCCATGGATATCGCCGGAGAACTTGATCTGTTCGGGGTGGAGTTCGATAGCGCTGACTTGTTCGCGTTGCAGCGCGGTCAGGTCTTCGTAGGGGGTGAGTTGAGCGGTCACAGAAACGTCCAATGTTGCCGGCAGAATAAGACTGGGATTCTAGCCAATTTTTCTCCTTGAATTATTTTTGTTGGATGGTCGATTCGCTGTTTCTCCAAACGACAAAGGGTGTCTTCAACAAAAAACTGCGGAGAATCACCATGAATACCCAAACCACTGAAACCGAAATCCAGGCCCTGATCGACACCTATCGTCAAGCCGTGATGGCCAAGGACGTCGAACAAGTCATGGCGCTCTATGACGAGAACATTGTCTCGTTCGATGCCATCCAGGCCCTGCAATTCAAGGGCAAAAGCGCTTACCGGGCCCATTGGCAAGCCTGCATGGAAATGTGCCCCGGCCCGCACAAGTTCGACTTTCATCAGGTCAAGATCACCCCGGCCGACAACATCGCCTTCGCCCACTGGTTGGCCTATTGCGGTGGTACCAACGAAAAAGGCGAGGAACAGGCCTGCTGGATGCGTGTGACAGCCTGCTACCAGCGTGTAGCCGGACAATGGCGGATCGTCCATGAACATTGGTCCGCTCCGTTCGACCCGATGGCCGGGACGGCGCTGTTCGACCTGCAACCCTGATCGTCGGTTTTTTTCGCCGAGCGTCATTCTGCCGTCCATAGTTGATCAGTCCGAACACGGAGCCTTCCATGAAGTACCTATGCCTGGTGTATAGCAACGAACAGACGCTGCACGACTCGCCCGACAGCCCGGAGGACGCCGAGTGCATGGCCTATGCCGAATCGATCCAGGGCAGTGGGCGCATGCTGGCCGCCGAAGCCCTGGAGTCGGTACAGACCGCTACCACGGTGCGCATGCGTGGCGGCAAGCTGTCGATCACCGACGGCCCGTTCGCTGAAACCAAGGAGCAGCTGGCGGGCTTCTACCTGATCGACGCCAAGGACCTCAACGAAGCCATCCAGGTCGCCGGCCATATCCCGGCGGCCCGGGTCGGCTGCGTTGAAGTGCGACCGGTACGCCAACTGAACCCCTGAACAACAAGCACAAACAGGATTTCATTCATGAACCTCACCGCTGCCCCTTGCGCGTTATCCATCAGCCGGGTCATCGATCGCCAGACACACGACGCCATGGGTTTCCCCGAGGGTTGGGGCCAGGGCCTGGACCGGTTTGAGACGCTGGTTGCCCAAGGCATGCCCGACTGATGTCGGTCGAAACGGTCAAGGCGCGGGTCGAGCAGGTTTATCGGCAAGACTCGCGGCGGATCCTGGCGACGCTGATTCGCCTGCTGGGTGATTTCGAACTGGCGGAAGAGGCCTTGCACGAGGCCTTTTTCATCGCGGTCGAGCGCTGGCAGCGCGACGGTGTACCGGACAACCCGCGGGCCTGGCTGGTGTCTGCCGGGCGCTTCAAGGCCATCGACAGTTTGCGCCGGCGCGCGCGTTTCGCCGCGTCCCAACCGATGTTGATCGCTCAACTCGAGGCGCTGGAGCAGGATCCGTGGAGTGACGAAGACGTGGAAGACGATCGCCTGCGGCTTATTTTTACCTGTTGCCACCCGGCCCTGGCGGCGGATGCCCAGGTGCCCCTGACGCTACGGGAAGTCTGCGACCTGACCACTGAACAAATCGCCCGGGCCTTTCTCGCCGCACCGGCGGCCATTGCCCAGCGCATCGTGCGGGCCAAGGCGAAAATCCGCGATGCCAGGATCCCCTATCAGGTGCCGTCCCGCGCGGAACTGCCGGAGCGGCTGGACAGCGTGCTGCGGGTGATCTACCTGGTGTTCAACGAAGGGTATTCGGCCTCGATGGGGGCCGAGTTGACTCGCGAAGACCTCACGCGCGAAGCCATCCGTCTCGGGCGTCTGCTGATGGAGTTGCTGCCCGAGGCCGAGGTCATGGGGTTGCTGGCGTTGATGCTGCTGCACGAATCCCGGCGCCCGGCGCGAACGTCTTCGACCGGCGAACTGATCCTGCTGGATGAGCAGGTGCGATCCTTATGGGATGCCGAGCTGATTGCCGAGGGCTGTGCGTTGGTGGAAGCCGCGCTGAAAACCCGACGGTTCGGGCCGTACTGCCTGCAAGCGGCGATTGCGGCGGTGCATGCCGAAGCGCCGACGGCTGAGCAGACCGATTGGCCGCAGATCGTCGGGCTTTACGATGTGCTGCTGCGGGCCGTGCCGTCGCCGGTGATCGAACTCAACCGCGCCGCCGCCCTGGCCAAGCGCGACGGACCACAGGAAGGGCTGCGCCTGGTTGACGGAATACTCGCCAGGGGGGATTTGACGGACTATCACCTGGCCCACTCGGCGCGGGCGGAGTTCTGTCGGCAGTTGGGGCGGGTGGACGAGGCGAGGGCCGCGTACCGACGCGCGCTCGAACTGACGCAGCAACTGCCGGAACGACGGTTTATCGAAGGGCGGCTTGCCGGGTTGCAGCCATGAACCACAGTGACGCCCCTTGTGGGAGCGAGCTTGCTCGCGATACCGGTAGACCAGCCAACATCAATATCGACTGATAGACCCCTATCGCGAGCAAGCTCGCTCCCACAAGGGTAGTGATGACTGATCTCGCATTTTCGAAACACCAGAAAGCACTGTGGGAGCGAGCTTGCTCGCGATAGCGGTAGACCAGCCAACATCAATATCGACTGATAGACCCCCATCGCGAGCAAGCTCGCTCCCACAAGGATAGTGATGACTGATCCCGCATTTTCGACACACCAGAAAGCACTGTGGGAGCGAGCTTGCTCGCGATAGTGGTAGACCAGCCAACATCAATGTCGACTAATAAGATCCCCATCGCGAGCAAGCTCGCTCCCACAGGTTTTGTGGCTTGGCTGGCTGCGTTAACCCTCAGCCAGCCGGTTCGATCAGAACTCGTGATCAGCGTTGTCCGGGTTCAGGTCACTGATGCCCAGTTTGCCCGCAGCCTGCTCGATCGAACCGGTCTGCTTGACCAGTGCGGCGATGGCGTCGCGCACGATCTGGTTACCGGCAGTGTTGCCGGCGGCGATCAACTGGTCGTAGTGCTCACCCTTGTTGGCATGATCGACCATGACCTGGATCTTGGCCTCGGTGTCGGCCAGGTCGGCCTTGAGCGCGGTGTCCGTGGCCGGGTCGGCCTTGGCGACCAGGGACGACAGGCTGGCGCCGGTCATCTTGGTGCCGTCGACACGGGTGTATTCGCCCAGGTACACGTTACGTACGCCCTTGGCATCGTAGAAATGCGAGTTGTGGGTGTTGTCGCTGAAGCAATCCTGTTCGTCTTCCGGCGAGTTGGCTTCCAGGGACACCTTCATACGCTCGCCCGCCAGTTCACCCAGGGACAGGCTGCCCATGCCGAACAGCATCTTGCGCAGGCCGCTTTCGGCAGGTTCCGCTTCCAGGGTGGCGCGGTAGTTGTCGGCCACGTTCGGCTTCCAGTTGCCGACCATTTCTTCCAGGTCGCTGACCAGCAGTTGGGTCACGGACTTGAGGTAGGCACGACGACGGTCGTTGTGGCCGCCAGTGGCGCCGGCGCCTTCCAGGTAATCCGAAGCGGGGCGATTGCCGGCGCCCGGGCCGGTGCCGTTGAGGTCCTGGCCCCACAGCAGGAATTCGATGGCGTGGTAGCCGGTGGCGACGTTGGCCTCGGAACCGCCCAGCTCGTTCAGGCTGGCGAGTTTTTCCGGGGTGATGTCCTTGACGTCGACCTTGTCTTCGCCAACCTGGATTTCGGTATTGGCGATGATGTTGGCGGTGGCGCCCGGGTTACCCAAGGCGTGCTCGTAGGACTTGTCGACGTAGTCGATCAGGCCTTCGTCCAGGGGCCAGGAGTTCACTTGGCCTTCCCAGTCGTCGACGATGGTGTTGCCGAAACGGAACACTTCGCTTTGCAGGTACGGCACGCGTGCGGCGACCCAGGCAGCCCTGGCGGCTTTCAAGGTGTCGGCGTTCGGCTTGGCCAGGAACGCGTCGACGGCGGTTTGCAGGGTCTTCGCAGTGGATTCGGCATCGCTGTAGACGGCATAGACGATGTCGGCATAGTGCGCGACAACGGCCTTGGCGGCGGCTTCGTCGACTTTGCCGGCGGCAGCAGGGGCGACCGGTGCCGAGGTGCTGGCGGCCGGCGTTGGCGCTTGCGGCGCGGCGGCCTTGTCTTTGCCTTCGCCGCAACCGGCGAGGGAAATAGCGATGGCCAGCAGACTGGCGGTAGCCAGGGGCATACGAATCATGGCGAACATCCTGCTTCGGTGATGGATGGGACAGGCGCGAGGGTGCGCAAAAACTGCGACATAATGCGAAAGATTTGCATTATGTGTAAAGGGTTATGCTTGTAAATATTTCTTATTTAATGAAGGGATCGGCAGCGTCCGTAGGAGCTGCCTCGCGAAGCGAGGCTGCGATCTTCCCACTGCCAATCGAGTCTGGAGCGAAAGATCAAAAGATCGCAGGCTTCGCCAGCTCCTGCAGGAACGTGGCAAAAGAGAGGAATCAGAGGATGGACACCTTGCTGCGCTCGGCCTGCTTCAGGTAAAGACCCAATTCCCGCGCCGGTAGCGGCTTGCTGTAGTAGTAGCCCTGACCTTCGTGGCAGCCCTCGGCGATGATGTAGGCTTCCTGCTCGACCGTCTCGACGCCCTCGGCAATGACCTGCATCCCCAGGCTCTTGCCCAATTGGATGATGGCCCGGACGATGGTTGCGTCATCTTCGTCGTCGAGCAGGTCCTGGACGAAGCTCTTGTCGATCTTGATCTTGTCCAGCGGCAGGCTCTTGAGGTAGCTCAAGGACGAATAGCCGGTGCCGAAGTCATCGATGGCAATCAGCGCTCCAGAGCGACGCAGGCTCAGCAGGTGCTGGGCCGCGGTGGTGATGTCTTCCATCAGGCCGGTCTCGGTGACCTCCAGCTCCAGGCTGCGCGGCGGCAGCCGGTATATCTGCAGGAGATTGTTCACCACCCGTGGCAGTTCGGCGTGGTGCAGTTGCACGGTCGACAGGTTGACCGCCATGCGCAGGTCGACGAAGCCCTGGTCGTGCCATTCGCGCAATTGCCTGCACGCCTGGTCCAGCACCCATTCACCGATGGCGATGATGGTGCCGTTCTGCTCGGCCAGTGGAATGAACAGGTCCGGCGGCACCAGGCCGTGCTCGGGATGGTGCCAGCGGATCAGGGCTTCGGTGCCCACCACCCGCAGGTCGCGGTAGCTGATCTGTGGCTGGTACACCAGGGAGAACTGCTCGCGGGCCAGGGCCTCGCGCAGGTCTTTTTCCAGCTCGCGGCGGCGGCGCATCTCGCTGTCGACGCTGGCGATGTAGAACTGGTAGCGATTGCGCGAGCGGCTCTTGGCCAGGGTCATGGTCTGCTCGGCTTTCTGCAGCAGTTTCTCGGTGCTGTCGCCGTCTTCGGGGAAAAGGGTGATGCCGATGGTGGCCCGCAGGCGAATTTGCTGATCGTCGATGGCGAACGGCGCTTCCAGGTCATCGAGGATGCTCTGGGCCAGTTCGGCGGCCTCGTAAGGCTGTTCGATGTCGGCCTGGACCAGGGCGAACTGGTCGCCCCCCAGCCGCGCCAGTGCGCCAAGCCGCCCACTGTGGGCCCGCAGTCGATCGGCCAGGGCCAGCAGCAACTGATCGCCGGTCTGATAGCTGAACTGTTCGTTGATGCCCTTGAAATCATCCAGCCCTACACACAACACCGCCACCCGACGTTGCAGGCGTCCGGCGTCCACCAGGATCTTGTCCAGTTGTTGTTGAAGTTGCTGGCGGTTGGGCAGACCGGTGAGAAAGTCGTACTGGGCCATTCGTAGCAGACTGTTTTCCGCTTCGTGACGCAGGTGCGTGTTGCGCTCGATGGATTCGAGCAGTTGGTTGGCCGTGTTGATCCACAGGCCCAGTTCGTTTTGCTCGTGGCCGCGCAATTGCGGGATCTTGTGGGCGCTGGGGCGATCGGGGTTGATTTCGGTCAGGTGCTCGATGATCCGCGACAACGGCTTGGTCAGCAGCCAGTGATAGACCAGGTACAGCACCAGGCCCATGGCCAGGGCCCGCAGCATCCCGGAGATGAAGATGATCACCGAGCTGACGATGAAACCCTCGCCGTAGGTGGCCGTGTCGAGGGTAATGCTCAGGTCGCCGTAATATTCGCTGTAGGGGCCACGTCCCACCAGTTGCGTAGTGAAGGTGCGCTCCTTGCCCAGGATCAGGTCGGTCAGCCAGCGGCTTTCGGAGTGCTGCAAGGGGCGGGCCTTTCCGGCGAGCATGGTTTCGCGGGGATGGCCGATGGAGGCCATGCGCACGGCTTGGTCCTGGAACAGGCCTTCGATCACTTGCATGCCCATTTCCCGGTCCAGGCTGTAGACGGCCTGGGTCGATGGATCGCGGAACATGTCGAGGATACGCTGGGCGTCACTGGCGACGGCCTGGTTGGTTTTGTAGGCATCGAACACGATCTGGGCGCAGCTCAAGACCATGCCAACGATCAATGCCGAGAGGAGCACGACCCGGAGCAACTTCACAGACAAGCTGTTCTTGAGTTCCAGCTTCAAAGAGTGGTTCCTTGTTCCGTGCGGGTAGCGTCAAGTTGCCATGAGTATTGGCAATCCTGTGATGTCAGTCAAAGGGACAATCAAACACAAGGGTTTTCGCTTGAAACCTGGCCGATGTACGTTTTTTCCAGAGTGATTGCTCTACGACCATTGTGTCGGTTGGAAGGCACCGCAACTTGAGGCCTGCCGGGATTTTTTCTTGGGTTCCAGACACGGGGTATTTGGCTTGCGATCAATTCTGTTACGCAAAAAAAACCCGGCACGGCGCCGGGTTTCCTTTGTCTGGCATCGAGCTTAGGCAGTGAAGGCTTTGCCTTCGAACTGCTCGGCGACGAATTTCCAGTTGACCAGGTTCCAGAACGCTTCGACGTATTTCGGACGAACGTTGCGGTAGTCAATGTAGTAGGCGTGTTCCCACACGTCGCAGGTCAGCAGCGGGGTGTCGCCGCTGGTCAGCGGGTTGCCGGCGCCGATGGTGCTGGCCAGGGCCAGGGAACCGTCAGCTTTTTTCACCAGCCAGCCCCAGCCGGAACCGAAGGTGCCGATGGACGTCTTGCTGAATTCTTCCTTGAACTTGTCGAACGAACCGAATGCCTTGTTGATGGCTTCAGCCAGGGCACCGGTTGGTTGACCGCCGGCGTTTGGCGCCAGGCAGTTCCAGTAGAAGGTGTGGTTCCAGACCTGAGCGGCGTTGTTGAAGATACCGCCCGAGGAGGTCTTGACGATTTCTTCCAGGGTCTTGCCTTCGAACTCGGTGCCAGGCACCAGGTTGTTCAGGTTCACGACATAGGTGTTGTGGTGCTTGTCGTGGTGATATTCCAGAGTCTCTTTGGAGATGTGCGGCTGCAGTGCATCGTGTGGATAGGGCAGCGGCGGCAATTCGAAAGCCATGGTGATTCTCCTAATCAGGTCAGTTGCGGTGAGCGCAAGGCCGATCACGGGCGGCCAGACTAGCGCCGGGGAGTTTGTACTCTTTGCGGCGCAGGAGTCGGATCATAGCACCGGGGGTGCGGCATAACCACGCAACAACTGTGTGGAATAGAGGTTCCAGAGCGGTTTGGAATAATCAGCCGGCGACAATCAATTGCATCGCCACGGTAAACATCATCACCGCCACCAACAGGTCCAGGATCCGCCAGGTGCTTGGACGGGCCAACCAGGGGGCCAGCCAGGCGGCACCGATGGCCAGGGTGAGGAACCACAGCAGCGAGGCACTGGCCGCGCCCACTACATAGGCGCCGGGCACGCTCTGCTGGGCACCGAGGGAACCGATCAGCAGCACGGTGTCGAGGTAGACGTGGGGGTTGAGCAGCGTCACCGCCAGCGCGCTGAGCAACACGGCCCGCAGCGAGCGCGCAGCCTGGTTCTCACCCTGTTGCAGACTCTGCTTCGAACAGGCCCGGCGCAAGGCCAGGCTGCCGTACCAGAGCAGGAACGCCGCGCCGCCCCAACGGGCAATCGACAGCAGTAACGCACTCTGGGCCAGCAAGGTCGCCAAGCCGAACACCCCGGCGGCGACCAACAGGGCGTCGCAGGCGATACACAGCGCCGCGACCGGCAAGTGGTGCTCGCGGCGCAGGCTCTGGGCCAGCACGAATGCGTTCTGGGCGCCGATGGCCATGATCAGCCCGAGAGCCACCAGAAGCCCGTTCACATAGCTTTGCCACATCGTTTTATCCCCGGTCAGTTGATGAATTGCTGGCCATTCTCCTGTGGCGAGTTGTATAAGAAAAACCAATATTGCTGATTGCTCATTAGGGAAACTGATGTTCGATTACAAATTGCTCTCCGCCCTGGCCGCCGTAGTCGAGCAGGCTGGTTTCGAGCGCGCGGCCCAGGTGCTGGGTTTGTCGCAATCGGCCATTTCCCAACGGATCAAGCTGCTGGAGGCGCGTATCGGGCAGCCCGTTCTGGTGCGTGCCACGCCGCCAGCGCCCACGGAAATCGGCCGTCGGTTGCTCAACCATGTGCAACAGGTGCGGCTGCTCGAGCGCGACCTGCAGAGCCTGGTGCCGGCGCTGGATGAAGAGGGGCTGCCGGAGCGTCTGCGCATCGCCTTGAACGCCGACAGCCTGGCAACCTGGTGGGCCGCTGCCGTGGGGGATTTCTGCGCCGACCATCACCTGTTGCTCGACCTGGTGGTAGAAGACCAGACCGTGGGCCTCAAGCGCATGCGCGCCGGTGAAGTGGCGGCCTGTGTCTGCGCCAGCGAACGCCCGGTGGCGGGTGCTCGCAGCGTGCTGTTGGGGGCGATGCGCTACCGGGCGTTGGCCAGCCCGGCCTTCATCGCCCGGCACTTTCCCGACGGCGTGCGCGCCGATCAACTGGCGCGTACGCCGGCATTGGTGTTCGGCCCGGATGATTTCCTGCAGCATCGCTACCTTGCGTCCGTAGGCGTGGAGGGCGGTTTCGAGCATCATTTATGCCCCTCGTCCGAAGGTTTCATCCGTCTTGCCGAGGTGGGGTTGGGCTGGGGGCTGGTGCCCGAGCTGCAAGTGCGCGAACAGCTGGAGCGAGGCGTGCTGGTGGAATTGTTGGCAGATAAACCGATCGATGTGCCGCTGTACTGGCATCATTGGCGCAATGGTGGGCAGTTGCTCGGCTTATTGACTGAGCGATTGATCGCAGCGGCAAGCAGCACGCTGCAAGCGGTAAGTGAAAAGCGCTTGGCTTGAAGCTTGTGGCTTGTAGCTCGAATCTGATTTTTAGGAGCATGCATGAAGATTTTGGTCACCGGCGCAAGCGGCTTCATTGGCGGGCGCTTTGCGCGTTTCGCTCTGGAGCAGGGCCTGGATGTACGGGTCAACGGTCGCCGGGCCGAGAGTGTGGAACACCTGGTGCGTCGCGGTGCGCAGTTCGTCCAAGGCGACCTGAACGACCCTCTGCTGGCCCGCGACCTGTGCCTGGATGTCGAGGCCGTGGTGCATTGCGCCGGCTCCGTAGGGCTGTGGGGCCGCTACCAGGATTTCCACCAGGGCAATGTCCAAGTCACGGAAAATGTCGTCGAAGCCTGTCTCAAGCAGAAGGTGCGCCGCCTGGTTCATCTGTCCTCGCCGTCCATTTACTTCGACGGCCGTGACCACCTCGGGTTGACTGAAGAACAGGTGCCCAAGCGCTTCAAGCACCCTTACGCCGCCACCAAGTACCTGGCCGAGCAGAAAGTCTTCGGTGCCCAGGAGTTCGGCCTCGAAGTGCTGGCCCTGCGCCCGCGTTTCGTGACCGGTGCCGGTGACATGAGCATTTTTCCGCGCCTGCTGAACATGCAGCGCAAGGGGCGACTGGCCATTGTCGGCAACGGGTTGAACAAGGTGGACTTCACCAGTGTGCAGAACCTCAACGAAGCGTTGCTCAGCAGTCTGCTGGCCACCGATTCAGCCCTGGGCAAGGCTTACAACATCAGCAACGGGGCACCGGTCCCGCTGTGGGATGTGGTCAATTATGTGATGCGCCAGATGGAAGTCCCACAGGTCCGACGTTATCGTTCCTACGGCTTGGCCTACAGCCTCGCTGCCCTGAATGAAGGGTTCTGCAAGTTATGGCCAGGCCGTCCCGAGCCGACGCTGTCGCGCCTGGGCATGCAGGTCATGAACAAAAATTTCACCTTGGATATCAGTCGCGCCCGGCATTATCTCGATTACGATCCGCAGGTCAGCCTGTGGACCGCCCTCGATGAATTTTGCGCCTGGTGGGGTGTCCAGACAGCCCGCTGATCGGCCCATCATGAACCGAGTGCCAGGTTCGGGGTCAATCGGTGCGGCGGGCGAGGGGGTTATACTCGCCGCATCAAGCCATTATCGGTTTTCCAAAGGTCGAACCATGCCCATGCGTAACGATGCCAATGACGACTTCGACGATGTTCCGAGCCTGCGGATGCGGGCCGACATTCCCGATGACGATGATTTCATGCCCAGCCGCCAGCCTCACGTGCAAGCGCGCTCGGCGCCCGTTGCCGCGGCCAAGGTCAAAGGACCCAGCACCGGGCCGCTGTGGGCATTGGTCGGCGCGCTGCTGTGTGCATTCGGTTTCCTGGCCTGGTGGAGCTTCCAGCAGATTTCCCTGATGGAGCAGCAACTGGTGGCGACCCAGGAAAGCTTCGCCCGGATCAGTGAGGATGCGGCAGGGCGCTTGCAGGACATTTCCGGCAAGGTGGTCGCCGGGCAGTCCAACGTCATGAGCGACAGTGAAGCCTTGAAGCTGCAGATCAAACAGTTGGACAACAAGCTGCAGGAACAGGGGCGGCAATTCGACGGCAAGCTGCAGGAACAGTACAAACTACAGCAGGCCACGTTCGGTCCATCTGCCGACCTGGACAAGGAACTGGCCCAGCTCATCGCCCAGGCCTCGGAACAGCAGAACACCAACACGCAGTTGCAAGCGTCCAACAAGGAGCTCCAAGCCCAGGTCAAGGCGCTGGCGGCAGAAGTGACCGCCCTGAAGAGCCAGGGCGAGGGTGGTGCCTTGGATGCCCAGCTCAAGAGCATCGGCGCTGACATCACCGCCCTGAAAAGAGCCACCTCCAACTCCGCCATCGACCGCCTGGAACAGGAGGTGATCGTGCTCAAGAGCCAGCAGGACAAGGGCGGCAACACGGCCGAGTTTGACGCTTTCCGCGGCCAGGTCACCCGTAACATCAACACGTTGCAGGCGCAGATCCAGAACTTGCAGCAGCAACTGCGCGCTGGGGCTCAATAAGCCGTTTGTGCGCGCATCATTTCTGGATGTGCCGCCGCTATCGCGAGCAAGCTCGCTCCCACACCGGAGGGTGCTGACCCTGTGGGAGCGAGCTCGCTCGCGATGACGTCCTGTCAGTCAATATCAATACCACTGGCTCACCCAGGCTCCCCAGCAATTCCCTGAATACTCCAACATCACCCCACGCCGTCTACGCTCTTGAAACACCAACAAGAACGAGGGGCGCACGCATGGGGTTTTTTCACAGGATGGCCTGGCTGGGTGCAATGCTCATGCTGGGGCTAGCTCAGGCCCAGGCGGCCACTGCGGACGATGGCCAGGCGGCCCGGGCGCTGCTGGAGAAGGCCTTGGCCTATTACCACGACAACGGCGACAAAGCCTTTGCCGCGTTCAGTCGCCAAGGGGAATTCGTCGACAAGGATCGCTACGTGTTCGTGGTGGACACCCAAGGTGTGATGCTCGCCAGCGGCGGGCCGTCCTCGGCGTTGATCGGGCGAGACGTGTCCGACGTGCTGGGGCCGGATTTGCGCAAAGCCTTCAAGGACGCCTTGAAAACCCCCGAGGCCAGTGGCATCCAGCAAGCCGAGTACCGCTGGCAGAACTGGATGGACGGCAAGGTCGAGCGCAAGCATGTGTATTTCCAGCGTGTCGGCGAGCGAATCCTGGCTGTCGGCTACTACCTGCCCCGGGCTTCCGCCGAACAGGCCAGGGCGTTGCTGGACAAGGCCTCGAATGACCTGCTGAAAAACGAGAAAGCCACGCTGACGGCGGTCAACTCCCTCAAGGGCGGTTACCTGCAGGATGACTTGTATGTCTTTGTCGTCGACCTCGATACCCGGCGCTATGTCGGCCATGGCACCAATTTGCGCTTGATCAATACCGACTTCGCCAAGGTCAAGGACCCGGATGGCAAACCGGTGGGCGAGCCGATCCTGGCGTTGATCGGCAAACAGGGCGAGGGAGAGTACGAGTACCGTTGGAAGAATCCGGTGACCGGCAAGGTCGAGGATAAACACGCGTACCTGAAGAAGGTCGGGCATTTCCTGGTGGCGGTGGGGTATTACAGTCCTTGATGCGAGGCGCTGGACATTGTGGCGAGGGCACTTGCTCCCGCTGGAGTGCGCAGCGCTCCCCAAAAAAGGGGGCTGCTACGCAACCCAGCGGGAGCAAGCGCCCTCGCCACAGGTGAATCCCAACAGCTTTCAGGCGGTGGCAATCAGCCCGCCACCAGCACCCGAATCGCCTCCAGGCGCAACGCCGCCTTCTCAAGCATCGCCAAGCCTTGCTCGCGCTGTTGGCGCAGGGCCACCAGCTCGCTGTCGCGCACGGTCGGGTTGACCGCTTGCAGGGCGGTCAGGCGGGCCAATTCCTCGTCGGTATCGGCGGCCAGGCGGCGCTGGGCCTCGGCCACGCGTTCGGCGTGACGCGGGGCGATCTTCTCTTCGCCAGCGTTGATCCGTGGCGTGAGCTGGTCGCGCTGGGCCTGGATGAACTTGTTGGCGCTGGCGCGGGGCACGCTTTCGAGTTGGTCGTTCAGGGTTTCGAACGAGACCCGGGCGGCCAGGTCGTTGCCGTTGGCGTCCAGCAGGCAACGCAGGGCGGCCGGCGGCAGGTAGCGGCCCAATTGCAGCGAGCGCGGGGCGACCACTTCACTGACGTAGAGCAGCTCCAGCAACACGGTGCCGGGCTTTAGGGCCTTGTTCTTGATCAGCGCCACCGCGGTGTTGCCCATGGAGCCGGACAACACCAGGTCCATGCCACCCTGCACCATCGGGTGCTCCCAGGTGATGAACTGCATGTCTTCGCGTGACAGCGCCTGGTTGCGGTCGTAGGTGATGGTCACGCCTTCGTCGTCGCCCAGTGGGAAGCTGGCGTCGAGCATCTTTTCGCTCGGCTTGAGGATCAGCGCGTTTTCCGAATGGTCCTCGCTGTCGATACCAAAGGCGTCGAACAGGGTTTCCATGTAGATCGGCAGGGCAAACTGGTCGTCCTGCTCGAGAATGGCCTCCACCAGCGCATCGCCTTCACCGGCGCCGCCGGAATTGAGTTCCAACAGACGGTCGCGCCCGGTGTGCAGCTCGGCTTCCAGGCGCTCGCGTTCGGCGCGGGCCTCGTCGATCAGCGCTTGCCACTGGCCATCGTCGGCTTCTTCCAGCAAGGGCAGCAGGCGCGGGCCGAACTGGTGCTGCAAGGCGTTGCCGGTCGGGCAGGTGTTGAGGAAGGCATTCAGGGCTTCGTGATACCACTGGAACAGCCGCGCTTGCGGGCTGGTTTCCAGGTAAGGCACATGCAGCTCGATGGTGTGCTTCTGGCCGATCCGGTCCAGGCGGCCGATACGCTGTTCCAGCAGGTCCGGGTGCGCCGGCAGATCGAACAGCACCAGGTGATGGGCGAATTGGAAGTTGCGGCCTTCACTGCCGATTTCCGAGCAGATCAGCACTTGGGCGCCGAACTCTTCGTCGGCGAAATAGGCCGCCGCACGGTCACGCTCCAGGATATTCATGCCTTCGTGGAACACCGTGGCCGGGATGCCGGAGCGCACGCGCAAGGCATCCTCCAGGTCCATGGCCGTTTCGGCGTGGGCACAGATCACCAGCACCTTGGTGCGCTTGAGCATTTTCAGGGTGTCAATCAGCCACTCAACCCGCGGGTCGAAACGCCACCAGCGCTCCTCCTCGCTGGCGTCCGGCTGGGCCTGGAAGCTGACTTCCGGGTACAGCTCGGCGTGATCGCCCAACGGCAATTCGAGGTATTCGTCCGGGCAAGGCAACGGGTAGGCGTGCAGCTTGCGCTCCGGGAAGCCCTGCACGGCGGCGCGGGTGTTGCGAAACAGCACGCGGCCGGTGCCGTGGCGGTCCAGCAGCTCGCGCACCAGGCGGGCACTGGCTTCGGCATCGCCATCATTGACGGCGGTCAGCAAGGCTTCGCCTTCATTGCCCAGGAAACCCTGGATGGTCTTGTGGGCTTCGGGCGAGAGGCGGCCTTTGTCCAGCAGCTCCTGCACGGCTTCGGCCACCGGGCGATAGTTTTCGCTCTCGGCGCGGAAGGCCTTGAGGTCATGGAAGCGGTTCGGGTCCAGCAGGCGCAAGCGGGCGAAGTGGCTGTCCTGGCCCAACTGTTCCGGGGTCGCGGTGAGCAGCAACACGCCTGGGATGGTTTCGGCAAGCTGCTCGACCAGGGCGTATTGCGGGCTGACCTGGTCTTCGTGCCACACCAGGTGGTGGGCCTCGTCGACCACCATCAGGTCCCAGCCGGCGGCGAACAGCGCGTCCTGGGCCTTCTCATCGTCCACTAGCCACTCCAACGCCACCAGGGCCAATTGGGTGTCTTCGAACGGGTTGCTGGCATCGCTTTCGATGAAGCGTTCTTCGTCGAACAGCGCGACCTGCAGGTTGAAGCGCCGGCGCATTTCCACCAGCCATTGGTGCTGGAGGTTTTCCGGCACCAGGATCAGTACGCGGTTGGCGCGGCCGGACAGCAACTGACGGTGGATGACCAGGCCGGCCTCGATGGTCTTGCCCAGGCCCACTTCGTCGGCCAGCAACACCCGCGGTGCAATGCGGTCGGCCACTTCACGGGCAATGTGCAGTTGATGGGCAATGGGCTGGGCACGTACGCCGCCCAGGCCCCAAAGCGAAGACTGCAACTGGCGACTGGTGTGTTCCAGGGTGTGGTAGCGCAGGGAGAACCAGGCCAGCGGGTCGATCTGGCCGGCGAACAGACGGTCGCTGGCCAGGCGGAACTGGATGAAGTTCGACAGTTGAGTCTCGGGCAGGGTGACGACTTCGTTCTGCCCGTTGAGGCCGTGGTAGACCAGCAGGCCATCGACGTCATCGACTTCGCGCACGGTCATTTTCCAGCCTTCGAAGTGAGTGATCACGTCGCCCGGCGAAAACCGTACACGGGTAAGTGGCGCATTCCGTAGCGCGTACTGGCGGGTGTCGCCAGTGGCCGGATAGAGCACGGTCAATAAGCGGCCGTCCTGTGCCAGAACGGTGCCTAAACCCAGCTCGGCTTCGCTGTCACTGATCCAGCGTTGCCCCGGTTGATACTGCTGCGCCATGCTGCCTGACTCCCGCCTTGAAAAAGCCGGTTATCTTAACGGAAGGATCCTTCAGACCAAAGGATTTACGTACGCTGATTCATTACCAACGGCATGGAACTTACGCTTGCCCAGCGATCAAACAAGCTCGGCCCTGGTGAACGGTGCAATTGCCAACTGGGTCACAAGTTTCGGACCGGCGGTTCAAGCTGCCCCTTTAGCCGCCGACAACCTGAAGACAGGAGAACTTTATGTTGCCACCCATGCTCCCTTTGAGCGCCGTACCCATCACCGCTCAACAGGATCCGGTTCGCCAGCGACCGGACATACCGCCCGTGGTCCCGGTGCAGCAAAGCTCCAATGAAAGCACCATCGACCTGCAAAAACGCGACCCGGAAGAGACCGCGCTGCTGTTGCGCGAGGAGCAGCGTCGCCAGCAGGAGCGCGACCGACGCCGCCGCGAGGCCGATGAAGACCCGGAAGTACACCTCGCCGTACCGGGTACCGAGCTCAACGCCGACAACACCGTGCCAGTGGTGCCGCTGATAGACGACGAGACGCGCCAGGGCCTGTGGGTCGATATCCAGATCTGATCCAGGCCCCTGCCTGCACGCACAGGCTGGTCAACGCCGCCAACAGCCCGCATCATGGGCGCATCCGCAATTCACTGCACGATGCCCACACGCCATGAGCCAAGACGACAAGCTGATCGACCTCAGTGCCGAGCGCGCCAAGCGCGTTCACGACCTCAACGAAAAACGCCTCAATGAAGTCCGCCAGGCTTTCGAGCAGGCCATGCCGTTGGGTAAGCCCAAGAAAAAGCCGAAAAACAAACCGAAAAAGCGCTGAACCCCCTCGATCCATTGATGCAGATCAGTTATTTCCCCGCCTTTGCGCCCCGTCGCGGGCGTTATTGACCCCGGTCAATTTTCATCCAGGCCTGATTGGTTACCTTGAACCCATCGCAACAGGGGCAAGACCAGGAGGTCGGTCATGTTTTTCGATAATGTGGTGTTTGCCGGGGTGTTGACGGTCGGCCTCATGTTCGTGTTTTTCGCAGGCTTCGGATTATTCATCTGGAAAGACGCACACAAGCGGAAAAAACCGTAGGTCTTTCCGGCTACAACGAGCACGCAAGGCATTTTGGGCGACTTCGGTCGCCCTTTTTTTGCCGATTTCCGGTATATACAAATCAAAATGTGGGAGCGGGCTTGCTCGCGAAGGCGTTGTGTCAGTTACTCATACATTGACTGACACACCGCCTTCGCGAGCAAGCCCGCTCCCACATTGGTTTTGGGCATAAAAAAAGGTGCGAACCGCAAGGGTCGCACCTTTTTTGTCAGCCGCTGGAATCAGCTGCCGAGGGCCTTCGATGCCAGCCAGAACAAGCCGGCCGACAGGGCCACCGTCGCCGGCAGGGTCAGCACCCAGGCCAGCAGGATGTTGCGCACGGTGCCACCTTGCAGGCCGCTCTTGTTGGCGACCATGGTGCCGGCCACGCCCGAGGACAGGACGTGGGTGGTGGAAACCGGCAGGCTGAAGACGTTCGCCGCGCCAATCATGCACGCGGTGGTGATCTGGGCCGACATGCCCTGGGCGTAGGTCATGCCTTGCTTGCCGATCTTCTCGCCGATGGTCAGCACTACGCGCTTCCAGCCGATCATGGTGCCCAGGCCCAGCGCCAGTGCGACGGCCAGGATCACCCAGAACGGGGCGTATTCGGTGGTGGCGGTCAGGTCCTTGCGCAGCTTGTTCAGGTCGTCCTTCTCACGAGCTGCCAGGCCTGGCAACTTGCCAACCTTCTTCGCCGTGTCGTCCAGGCAAAGCAGGTAGCGACGAACCTCGATGCGTCGTTCCGACGGCAGCGAATGGTAGTCCGCCACGCCTTTGAGCGTGTCGAGCAGGGCATTGATGGTCGGTTCGGTCTGCTGCGGGTTGCAGCGGAATTTCTCCGGCAGATCGCCTTCCACGCTTTTGCCCAGCGCCAGGAATTCACCCAGGGACTCGTTGTTGCGTTGGTAGAACTGGCTCAAGTGCAGCGTCGCGTCTCGGGTCCGCTCGATCTGGTAGGTGGTGCTGCCCAGGTCGAGTACGAACTGCGCCGGCACGATACCGATCAGCACCAGCATGATCAGGCCGATACCTTTCTGGCCATCGTTGGAGCCGTGGACAAAGCTGACGGCCATGGCCGAGATCACCAGTACCAGGCGATTCCAGAACGGCGGGTGCTTCTTGTCGTCGATCTGGCGGCGCTGTTCCGGTGTCTTGTGCATCTTCGACAGCGGGCGCCACCATTTCAGGCCGATCAGCACCAGGGCGGCGATCAGGAAACCGGCCATGGGCGAGAACACCAGGGAGGCGCCGATATCGATCGCCTTCTGCCAGTTCACCCCGTCGGCCAACGGGATATCGTTGATCAGCGCATTGGCCAGGCCCACGCCGAGGATCGAACCGATCAACGTGTGGGAACTGGACGCCGGGATACCGAAGTACCAGGTGCCCAGGTTCCAGGTGATGGCCGCTGCGAGCAGCGAAAACACCATGGCCAGCCCGTGTCCGGTGTTCACATTGATCAGCAGCTCCACGGGCAGCAGGTGAACGATGGCGTACGCCACCCCCACGCCGCCCAGCAGCACGCCGAGGAAATTGAACACACCGGAAAAGAACACCGCCAGGTGAGGCGGCATGGCTTTGGTGTAGATAACAGTGGCAACCGCGTTAGCGGTGTCATGAAAGCCGTTGATGAACTCGAAGGCGAGGACAAAAGCCAGGGCGAGCAAGAGGCTCACAAGCACCCAAGCATCCAGTCCGCTGAATAAATCGATCATGAAGGTTTTCTGACCCGGTCGTAAGGGGGCGCGATTATGCCAGAAAACCTCGGTAATCGATGCACTGCCTGCTCACCGGTAACATTCTTCAACGAAATAATTTGTAGGAAAGCCTCAAGCCCGAGGTTTTCCGCGGGGTGCGTAACCCCTTGATTCAGGGGCGCAAAGCGCATCCGAGCAGGATCGCCGCCAGCTATAGGACGCCTCGAGGAATTGTATGAAATATCTGAAAAAGAGGTCGGCCAAGCCCCTTCCCGATTGTCGGACGGGGAGTGGATGGCGGCCCGCTCATGGCGGGCGTGCGCTATGGCCTCCGGCCAGGGTGGCGGCCGGAGACCTCTTCACAAGAACGTCGGCCCCGGAGCGTCACTGCTCTTCGGCTTTGAGTTCTTTTTCCATTTTCTGAAGTTCCTGGGTGAAGGCCTGGTCCTGAACGGTGGCGCGCTTACGCCAGGGTTTGCGTTCCGGTTCAGGTTGCGCGGCGTAGGTGGTGACTTCTCCGCCGTAAACTTCCTTGTAACGTTGTTCCTGGCGCTCAAGTTCCGCGCGCAGTTCGTCTTTCGTCACAGTTTTACCTAAATTAATTGAAGTTGAATCTGGTGATACGCACTGCATGTGGACATGCAGACGGCCACGGCACCAGAGCTGACAGCTGACGTAGCATCAGGGCTTCGCGTTGTTGCCAAACAGGGGAAGCGACCATGAAGGTGCCTCGGGCACCAGGGTCGCGACCACGATGCCTGCGTACGAATACGGTCGATTGGCCGTACCGTCGCTGTTTTGCATTATAGCGACCCAGCCGAATAACACTATCGGGAAAAAGTAAAAGGCGTTGTTGTTGTGTGAACTCATGTTTGTATGTGCAACTTGTACGGCCGCTCGCAGAAGATACCGGCTAGTGCCCTATCCAGATGCCGTTCCCGCCGACTAGTTCAATATGGCTAACATCGTCACGTCAAACCCTGTGTTGTTTCCCGCAAACTTACTATCGATCACGTCTGCGGCAGGCGCTTATTCGGGCCTGGCCTGATTGCGATTATCGGTCGACGGTTCGATAATCGAACGATCTTGGCCGGCGGCCCTTGCTTGCCCATCGGGCAGCCGCTTGAATAGCCGTCACTCCCGGGGAAGGATCAGACATGAACGACCAATTGCGCAATGCCTTCACTTCAGTCGCGCCACCGATCGTCGCCTCGCCAGCCAAGCGGATCCAGGCCCTGACCGGTGATCCAGACTTCATGACGTCCCTGGCCCGCGGGTTGGCGGTGGTTCAGGCCTTCCAGGAGCGCAAGCGGCACCTGACCATCGCCCAGATCAGCCACCGCACGGAAATCCCCCGCGCCGCCGTCAGACGTTGCCTGCATACCTTGATCAAGCTTGGCTACGCCACCACGGACGGGCGCACCTATTCGCTGCTGCCTAAAGTGCTGACCCTTGGTCACGCCTATTTGTCCTCCACGCCCCTGGCCGTTTCTGCCCAGCCGTACCTGGACCGCATGAGCGAGCAACTGCACGAAGCCTGCAACATGGCCACGCTCGAAGGCGACGACATTCTCTACATCGCCCGCTCCGCCACCACTCAGCGTCTGATTTCGGTTGACCTGTCGGTGGGCGGACGCCTGCCAGCCTATTGCACCTCGATGGGCAGGATTCTCCTGGCGGCCCTGGATGATGCGTCGCTGCGCGATTACCTCGATCACGCCGACCTGCAAGCCAAGACCAGCCGCACGTTGCACACCCCCCAAGCGTTGCTCGAGTGCCTGCAACAGGTGCGGCAACAGGGCTGGTGCATCGTCGACCAGGAACTGGAACAGGGCCTGCGTTCGATTGCCGTGCCGGTGTACGACGCTTCCGGTCAAGTGGTGGCCGCGCTCAACGTCAGTACCCATGCCGGGCGGGTCAGTCGCAATGAGCTGGAACAGCGCTTCCTGCCAGGCCTGCTGGGAGCCAGTCGCGACCTGAGTGCACAACTGTTCACTTAAGCTGTTCGATAAACGCACACAGTCGGCGGCGATGAATTGACGGTATTTGTCTGGGCTCATTAATGTCGCGCAGCGTCATCCGGCGTATTTCGCCGGTCTCTGATCGTTCGCCTGCGTTTCTTGCGTGGAATAAAAATAAAATGAACCAGCCTCAGACCTCCGTAGGCCACTGCCTCGATGTGCAGTCCTTCATCAATGCCCAACCCATTTCGCGCTATCAGTGGCGGGTGGTGATTCTCTGTTTCCTGATTGTGTTCCTCGACGGCCTCGACACTGCCGCCATGGGGTTCATCGCTCCGGCCTTGTCCCAGGACTGGGGCATCGATCGCGCCAGCCTCGGCCCGGTGATGAGTGCCGCGCTGATCGGCATGGTGTTCGGTGCGCTGGGCTCTGGGCCGTTGGCTGACCGCTTCGGGCGAAAAGTCGTACTGGTGGGCGCGGTCCTGCTGTTTGGCGCTTTCAGCCTGGCGTCGGCCTACAGCACCAACGTCGATCAATTGCTGGTATTGCGTTTCCTGACCGGCCTGGGCTTGGGCGCCGGGATGCCGAACGCCACCACCTTGCTCTCGGAATACACCCCGGAACGCAAGAAGTCCCTGCTGGTGACCAGCATGTTCTGCGGCTTCAACCTGGGCATGGCCGGCGGCGGATTCATCTCCGCCAAGCTGATACCGGCGTTTGGTTGGCACAGCCTGCTGCTGATTGGCGGGATCCTGCCGTTGATCCTGGCAGTGGTGTTGCTGTTCTGGCTGCCGGAGTCGGCGCGTTACCTGGTGGTGCGCAATCGCGGTACCGACAAAGTGCGCAAGACCCTGGCACCGATCGAGCCACACACGGTGGCCCAAGCGGCGAGCTTCAGTGTGCCGGAACAGAAAACCGTGAAAGCCCGCAACGTGCTGGCGGTGATTTTCTCCGGCACCTACAGCGCCGGCACCTTACTGCTGTGGCTGACCTATTTCATGGGCCTGGTGATCGTCTACCTGCTGACCAGCTGGTTGCCGACCTTGATGCGCGACAGCGGCGCGAGCATGGAACAGGCCGCGTTTATCGGCGCGTTGTTTCAATTCGGCGGCGTGTTGAGTGCCGTCTTCGTCGGTTGGGCAATGGACCGGTTCAATCCGCACAAGGTCATCGGCCTTTTCTATCTGATGGCCGGGTTGTTTGCCTACGCGGTGGGGCAGAGCCTGGGCAACATCACTTTGCTCGCCACCCTGGTGCTGGTGGCCGGCATGTGTGTCAACGGCGCGCAATCGGCGATGCCTTCCCTGGCGGCACGTTTCTACCCGACCCAGGGCCGGGCCACCGGTGTCTCGTGGATGCTGGGCATCGGTCGCTTCGGGGCGATCCTCGGGGCCTGGATGGGCGCGACCCTGCTGGGCCTGGGTTGGAACTTCGAGCAGGTCCTGACGGCCCTGGTCATTCCGGCGGCCCTGGCGACCACGGCGGTGGTGATCAAAGGCATGGTCAGTCATGCGGATGCGACCTGAGCCAGAGCTTAAGCCTGTAAGCAACCCTGTGGGAGCGAGCTTGCTCGCGATAGCAATGTATCAGCGACTGATGTCTGTCTGATCCACCGCCATCGCGAGCAAGCTCGCTCCCACAGGGTGGGCGCTGTGTGTTTGGATAAATCGATAGCCAAACAACAATCTGTTCGATAAACGAACACTCAGTCGATTATCGGATTGTTTGGCTTTTTCCCGAAGCTTAATCTTCCAGTCACTCCGGCGCTTAACCTCGCGCCTTTTTTCTTCATGTCGGTCTACTGGAAAACGGGAGCCTGCCCCATGGCTGAAATCCTTTCGCTGCACGACGCGGTGAAGCAATTCGTCAACGACGGCGATACCGTCGCGCTCGAAGGCTTCACTCACCTGATTCCTACGGCGGCGGGTCATGAAATCATTCGCCAGGGCAAGAAAGATCTGACCTTGGTGCGCATGACACCTGACCTGATCTATGACCAGTTGATCGGCGCCGGTTGTGCTCGCAAATTGATTTTCTCCTGGGGCGGCAACCCTGGCGTCGGGTCGTTGCACCGCTTGCGCGATGCCGTGGAAAAACAATGGCCGCACCCGCTGGAGATCGAGGAGCACAGCCACGCCGACCTGGCCAACGCCTACGTCGCCGGCGCCTCCGGCCTGCCATTCGCGGTGTTGCGGGCCTACGCCGGCTCCGACCTGCCGAAGGTCAACCCCCTGATCAAGAGCGTAACCTGTCCCTTCACCGGTGAAGTATTGGCCGCCGTGCCTTCGGTGCGCCCTGATATCACGGTGATCCACGCCCAGAAAGCCGACCGCAAGGGCAACGTGCTGCTGTGGGGCATTCTCGGTGTGCAGAAAGAAGCCGCCCTGGCCGCCAAGCGTTGCATCGTCACCGTGGAAGAAATCGTCGACGACCTGAATGCGCCGATGAACGCCTGCGTGCTGCCGACCTGGGCGCTGAGCGCGGTGTGCCACATACCGGGCGGCGCCCATCCGTCCTACGCCCACGGCTACACCGAGCGTGACAATCGTTTCTACCAGGCGTGGGATCCGATCGCCCGCGACCGTGAGACGTTTACCGCATGGATCAATGAATACATCCACGGCACTCGGGATTTCAGTGAATTCCAGGCCAGACTGGCAGCCGCTTCGCAGGTGAAACCATGACCTACTCCACCCACGAAATGATGACCGTCGCCGCGGCGCGTCGCTTGAAAAACAATGCCGTGTGCTTCGTTGGCATCGGCCTGCCGTCGAAAGCGGCCAACCTGGCGCGGCTGACCTCGTCGCCAGACGTCGTACTGATCTACGAGTCCGGCCCGATCGGTGCCAAACCCAGCGTATTGCCGCTGTCCATCGGCGACGGTGAGCTGGCGGAAACCGCCGATACCGTCGTACCGACCAGTGAGATTTTTCGCTACTGGCTGCAGGGCGGGCGTATCGACGTCGGTTTCCTTGGCGCGGCCCAGGTCGACCGTTTCGGCAACATCAACACCACGGTGGTGGGCGACTACCATCAGCCGAAAGTCCGCCTGCCGGGTGCCGGTGGCGCACCGGAAATTGCCGGCTCGGCCAAGAGCGTGTTGATCATTCTCAAGCAGTCGGCGCGTTCGTTTGTCGACAAGCTGGATTTCATCACCTCGGTCGGCCATGGCGAAGGTGGCGATTCGCGCAAGCGTCTCGGTCTGCCGGGCGCAGGGCCCGTGGGCATCATCACCGACTTGTGCATCATGGAGCCGGAAGCCGGCAGCCATGAATTCGTGGTCACCGCGCTGCACCCCGGCGTGACCCGCGAGCAAGTCATTGCGGCCACCGGGTGGGCGATCCGTTTCGCCGACCAAGTGCAAACCACCGCCGAGCCAACCGAGGTGGAGCTGCGTGCACTGCGCGACCTTGAAGCTCGCACCGCGGCGGCCCACGGCCAGGCACCGGGAGAAGCCTGATGCGCGACGTTTATATCTGTGATGCGATTCGAACCCCCATCGGTCGATTTGGCGGCGGTTTGTCCGCGGTCCGCGCCGATGACCTGGCGGCTGTGCCGATCAAGGCGCTGATGGAACGCAACCCGTCGGTGGACTGGAACGCGGTGGACGAGGTGTTTCTCGGCTGCGCCAACCAGGCGGGCGAAGACAACCGCAACGTGGCGCGCATGGCGCTGCTGTTGGCGGGCCTGCCGCAGAGCATTCCCGGTGTGACCCTCAATCGTCTTTGCGCCTCGGGCATGGACGCCATCGGCACCGCGTTCCGCGCCATCGCCAGCGGCGAGATGGAACTGGCGATCGCTGGCGGCGTGGAGTCGATGTCCCGTGCGCCGTTCGTGATGGGCAAGGCTGACACCGCGTTCTCGCGCAACATGAAACTGGAAGACACCACCATCGGCTGGCGCTTCATCAACCCGTTGATGAAAGCCCAGTACGGTGTGGACGCGATGCCGCAGACCGCCGATAACGTGGCCGATGACTACGCCGTGTCCCGCGCCGACCAGGACGCTTTCGCCTTGCGCAGCCAACAGCGCACGGCGGCGGCCCAGGCGGCAGGTTTTTTCGCCGAAGAAATCGTGCCGGTGCGCATCGCCCATAAAAAAGGCGAAACCGTGGTCGAGCAGGACGAGCACCCGCGCGCCGACACCACGCTGGAAACCTTGAGCAAACTCAAGCCGGTCAACGGGCCGGACAAGACCGTCACCGCCGGCAACGCGTCGGGTGTGAACGACGGTGCGGCGGCATTGATCCTGGCCTCGGCCGAGGCGGTGAAAAAACATGGCCTGACGCCTCGCGGCAAAGTGCTGGGCATGGCCAGTGCCGGCGTCGCGCCCAGGGTGATGGGCATCGGCCCGGTACCGGCGGTGCGCAAGCTCACTGAGCGCCTGGGCCTGGCGGTCGCCGATTTCGATGTGATCGAACTCAATGAAGCGTTTGCCAGCCAGGGCCTGGCGGTGTTGCGTGATCTGGGGCTGGCGGACGATGCGCCGCAGGTCAACCCGAACGGCGGCGCCATCGCCCTCGGCCATCCGCTGGGCATGAGTGGGGCGCGGTTGGTGCTGACGGCGCTGCACCATCTGGAAAAGACCGGCGGCAAGAAAGGCCTGGCGACCATGTGTGTCGGCGTCGGCCAGGGTCTGGCATTGGCCATCGAACGCGTCTGACGCGTCGCTCTACTAATAAGAAACAGAGGAATGCTTCATGACTGACAAGCCTGGTTATCGTCGCCCCCAAGCGGGCACCCAGCCGGAGTATCTGCACCCGCCGTACCAGTCCACCAACCTGCGCTCGCCGTCCAAGCCATTGGTGTTCCTGCCGCATTCGTTGTCGGAAATTACCGGCCCGACTGTCGGCGCCGACCGCGTGCAGGAAAAGGATCATGACCTGACCGCCCAGCATGCCGGCGAGCCACTGGGTGAGCGGATCATCATTCACGGGCGCGTGCTGGATGAGCACGGCCAGCCGGTGCCAGGCATCTTGGTGGAAATCTGGCAGGCCAACGCCGCCGGTCGCTACAACCATGACCGTGACAACCATGACGCGCCGCTGGACCCGAATTTCACCGGCACCGGTCGCACCGTCACCGACGCCGACGGCTGGTATCAGTTCCAGACCATCAAGCCCGGCGCTTATCCGTGGGGTAACCATCACAACGCCTGGCGCCCGGCGCATATCCATTTCTCACTGTTCGGGCCGAGCATTCTGACGCGGCTGGTGACGCAGATGTACTTCCCTGGCGATCCGTTGCTGGAATACGACCCGATCTACAACTGCGTGCCGGACACGAGTGCCAAGGAGCGCCTGATCGCCCGTTTCGACCTGGAAAAAACCGTCCCTCACTACGCCCTCGGTTACCGCTGGGACATCGTCTTGCGCGGCCGCGATGCCACGCCGATGGAGAAATAAGATGACCCTCACCGCTACCACGTCCCACACCGTCGGCCCGTACTACCACATCGGCCTGACCTGGCTGAACCGCGAAGACCTGACCGTCGCCGAAACCCTCGGCCAACGCGTGGCGATCACCGGGCAGGTGGTCGATGGCAACGGCCAGTTCGTCAACGACGCGATGCTGGAAGTCTGGCAGGCCAACGCCGCCGGCAAATACGCCCACCCGGAAGACGACCAGGACAAACCCCTGGATCCGCATTTTGATGGCTTCGGCCGGGTGCCGGTGGATGCCGAAGGGCGTTTTCGCTTCACCACCATCAAGCCGGGCACCGTGCCGGGATTGGGTGGCACGACCCAGGCACCGCACCTGGTGGTGCTGGTGTTCGCTCGCGGGTTGGTCAAGCACTTGCTGACGCGCATCTATTTCGACGGCGAACCGGCCAACGAAACCGACCCGCTGCTGGCCTGCGTCCCCGAAGAACGTCGCGGCACAATCGTGGCCAAGCCTGATGCGTCGGGCGTGTACCAGTGGAACGTGATCCTTCAGGGCACGGATGCCGAGACGGTGTTCTTCGATTACTGAGTGAGCCAACAGTGGCGCCATCGCGGGCAAGCCTTGCTCCCACAGGGGGACCCGACATGCGGTGGGCAATGGCAACAACCCTTGTGGGAGCGAGCTTGCTCGCGATGGCGTCCACACAGGCGCTATCGCTTCAACGTCTGTTTGCGGAACGGGTCTGTTACGAAGTGTGTCTAGACTTTGTCCATTCCCCAACGAGTGAATAATCCATGGCCACCCCAATCATCAGCCACTACACCGGCGAAGAACGCAGCAAGCGCATCTTCGCCATCGTCGGCGCTTCATCCGGCAACCTGGTCGAATGGTTCGACTTCTATGTCTATGCGTTCTGCGCGATCTATTTCGCGCCGGCATTCTTCCCGTCCGACAACCCGACGGTGCAACTGGTCAACACAGCCGGTGTGTTCGCCGCCGGGTTCCTGATGCGACCCATCGGTGGCTGGATTTTCGGCCGAGTGGCGGACCGTCACGGGCGCAAGAATTCGATGATGATCTCGGTGCTGATGATGTGTTTCGGCTCGTTGCTCATTGCCTGCCTGCCCACCTACAAGGACATCGGCGTCTGGGCGCCGGTGCTGCTGTTGTTCGCACGCCTGCTGCAAGGCTTGTCGGTGGGCGGCGAGTACGGCACCACCGCCACCTACATGAGCGAAGTCGCCCTCAAGGGCCAGCGCGGTTTCTTCGCCTCGTTCCAGTACGTGACGTTGATCGGTGGGCAACTGCTGGCAGTGTCGCTGGTGGTGATCCTGCAACAGTTTCTCAACGAAGATGAACTGCGTGCCTACGGCTGGCGGATCCCGTTCGTGGTCGGCGCCGTGGCCGCACTGATTTCGCTGTTCCTGCGGCGGTCCCTGAAAGAAACCAGCAGCAAGGAAATGCGTGAGAACAAGGACGCTGGCAGCATCGCGGCGCTGTTTCGCGACCACAAGGCCGCGTTCGTCACCGTGCTGGGCTACACCGCCGGCGGTTCGCTGATTTTCTATACCTTCACCACGTATATGCAGAAATACCTGGTGAACACCGCTGGCCTGCACGCCAAGACCGCCAGCTACATCATGACCGGCGCGCTGTTCCTGTACATGTGCATGCAGCCGTTGTTCGGCATGCTGGCGGACAAGATCGGCCGACGCAATTCCATGCTCTGGTTCGGTGCCCTGGGGGCGTTGTGCACGGTGCCGATCCTGCTGACCCTCAAAAGCATCAGCAGCCCGTTCCTGGCGTTTATCCTGATCACGTTGGCGCTGGCGATCGTCAGTTTCTACACCTCCATCAGCGGCCTGGTGAAAGCGGAAATGTTTCCACCCGAAGTCCGGGCGCTGGGGGTAGGGTTGGCCTACGCGGTGGCCAATGCCGTGTTCGGCGGCTCGGCCGAATACGTCGCCTTGAGCCTGAAAGCCCAGGGCATGGAGAACGCCTTTTATTGGTATGTCACGGTGATGATGGTCGTCGCATTCCTGTTCAGCCTGCGCCTGCCTAAGCAACCGGCGTATTTGCATCACGACCTTTGAATCCACCTGATCATTTGAGGCTTGTTTGAGTCATTGTGGCCACAGCAATCTCTGGCCACAGGACATCTACCTTCCCAAGGACTGTTTATGAGCGAACGACCGGGCAATCAGCTATTCGATGCCTACTTCACTGCCCGTGACATGCGCGAGGTGTTCTGCGATGCGGGCCGGGTCCAGGCCATGCTTGACGTCGAAGCCGCCTTGGCCCGGGCCGAGGCGCGGGTCGGGGTGATTCCGCAAAGTGCCGTGGCGCCGATCGAGCAGGCTTGTCGTGCGCAGCTGTACGATTTTTCGGCACTGAGCGAAGCGATCGCCAGCGCTGGTAATTCGGCAATTCCGTTGGTCAAGGCGTTGGGCAAGCGCATCGCCGCCGAGGATGCCGAAGCCGAGCGCTACGTGCACCTGGGCGCCACCAGTCAGGACGTGATGGACAGCGGACTGGTGCTGCAACTGCGCCAGGCATTGGGGCTGATCGACGGCGAGCTGGCGCAACTGGCCGCCATCCTGGCCCGACAAGCCGAACGCTACGCCGCCACACCGTTGGCCGGGCGCACTTGGCTGCAACACGCCACGCCGGTGACCCTGGGGATGAAAATCGCTGGTTGGCTGGGGGCGGTCACCCGCAGTCGCCAACGCTTGAAGGAGCTCAAGCCACGCTTGCTGGTGCTGCAATTCGGCGGCGCCTCCGGGACGCTCGCCGCGTTGGGCGACCAGGCGCTGCCGGTCGCCGAAGCCTTGGCCGCCGAACTGCAACTGACCCTGCCGGAGCAGCCGTGGCACACCCAGCGTGATCGTTTGGTGGAGTTTGGCGCGGTACTGGGGTTGATCGCCGGCAGCCTGGGGAAACTGGGTCGTGATATCAGCTTGCTGATGCAGACCGAGGCCGGCGAAGCGTTCGAACCCTCCGCGCCCGGCAAGGGCGGTTCGTCCACCATGCCCCACAAGCGCAACCCGGTGGGCGCGGCGGTGTTGATCGGCGCGGCGACGCGAGTACCCGGTTTGTTGTCGACGCTGTTCAGCGCCATGCCCCAGGAACACGAGCGCAGCCTGGGCCTGTGGCACGCCGAATGGGAAACCTTGCCGGAAATCTGCTGCCTGGTCTCCGGTGCCTTGCAACAGGCGCGACTGCTGGCCGAAGGGCTGGAAGTGGATGCGGTGCGCATGGCCCGCAATCTGGAACTGACTCAAGGGCTGGTGCTGGCCGAAGCGGTGAGCATTGTCCTGGCCCAGCGTGTCGGGCGCGACACGGCCCATCATTTGCTGGAGCAATGCTGCAAGCGCGCCGTGGCCGAACAGCGGCATCTGCGCGAGGTACTGGGAGACGAAGCCCAGGTCAGCGCGCAGCTATCGGCGACCGAGCTTGATCATCTGCTCGACCCGGCGCACTACCTCGGCCAAGCCAAGACCTGGGTCGCCCGAGCCGTTGCCGAACACTTTGCCTTGAACATCTGAAAGGAGATTGTTGTGGGATTCGTCAAACTCGCCGAGGGCGATCTGAATTACCTACTGGACGGGCCGCAAGACGCCCCGGTGTTGATGCTCTCCAACTCACTGGGCACTGATCTGCACATGTGGGACGAGCAGGACGCGGCCTTCAGCGAACACTTTCGCGTGCTGCGCTTCGACACTCGCGGCCATGGTCAATCGCTGGTCACCGAAGGCCCCTACAGCATCGAACAGCTGGGTCGCGACGTGCTGGCGGTGCTCGATCAGTTGAACATCGATAAAGTGCATTTCTGTGGATTGTCCATGGGCGGGTTGATTGGCCAGTGGCTGGGGATCAATGCCGGCGAGCGCCTGCACAAACTGGTGGTGTGCAACACCGCCGCCAAGATCGGCGACCCGTCGGTGTGGAACCCGCGCATTGAAACCGTGCTGCGCGACGGCAAGGATGCGATGGTGGCGTTGCGCGATGCTTCGATCGCCCGCTGGTTTACCGCGGATTTTGCCGAGGCTCATCCTGCGAAGGTGAAGAAAATCACCGACATGCTCGCTACCACATCGCCCCAGGGCTACGCGGCCAACTGTGCGGCCGTGCGTGATGCCGATTTTCGTGAGCAATTGTCGTTGATCCGTGTGCCGCTGTTGGTGATCGCCGGTACCGAAGATGCGGTGACGCCGCCGTCGGGGGGGCATTTCATCCAGGCGCGGGTCAGCGGGGCCGAGTATGCCGAGTTCCATGCCGCGCACCTGTCCAACGTCCAGGCCGGCGCTGCGTTCAGCACCCGGGTGTTGGATTTCCTGCTTGATTCCAACCGCGCCTGAGGAGTTTTTTGTGGACGAGAAACAACGTTACGATGAAGGCATGCAAGTACGCCGCGCGGTACTGGGCGATGCCCACGTCGACCGCAGCCTCGATGCCCTGACCGAGTTCAACAGCGAATTCCAGGAGATGATCACCCGCCATGCCTGGGGCGACATCTGGACCCGCCCGGGCCTGCCGCGCCACACCCGCAGCCTGATCACCATCGCCATGCTGATCGGCATGAACCGCGCCGAAGAACTCAAGCTGCACCTGCGCGCCGCTGCCAACAACGGCGTGAGCCGCAGCGAGATCAAGGAAGTGATCATGCAGAGCGCCATCTACTGCGGTATCCCGGCAGCCAACGCCACCTTCCACTTGGCCGAATCGGTCTGGGATGAGCTCGGGACAGAATCCCGAACTTAAGACTGCTGCAAAACCCCTGTGGGAGCGGGCTTGCCCGCGAAAGCGGTGGGTCAGTCGGCGAGGATGCTGACTGTGCCGCCGCCATCGCGAGCAAGCCCGCTCCCACCCTGGATCGTCAGTGAGCACAAATTTTGTGCGCGGCACTGATCCGCTGTGGGAGCGAGCTTGCTCGCGATGACAGTGGTACAACCTCCATCCATGTTTGCCTTCTACAGCAGGCTGATCGGATAGCTGACGATCAACCGATTCTCATCAAACTCGTTGGTGCTGTAGTCCCGACGCATCGTCGAGTTACGCCACTTCACGTTGAGGCTCTTCAACGCGCCGCTCTGCACGGTGTAGGCCAGCTCACTTTCCCGACCCCACTCCTTGCCATCGTCGACCGTGGCGGTGTGCACGTTGTCACCGCTGATGTAGCGGTTCATCAGGGTCAGGCCCGGGACGCCGACGGCGGCGAAGTTGAAGTCGTGGCGCAGTTGCCAGGATTTTTCCTTGGCGTTGTCGTAGCTGGAGTTGTAGCTGTCGTTGGCCAGGGTGCCGCCGCTGGTGCCGTTGACGCGCATCCAGGCGTCGTCGCCGCCGACTTTCTGCAGGCCGACGTAGAAGGTGTTGCCGCCGTATTTGGCCGAGAGCATGGCAAACGCGGTTTTGTTGTCCAGGTCGCCGGCCAGGGCGCTGCCGTCTTCCTTGCCAATGAAGTAGCCGAGGTTGGCGCCCAGGGTCCAGTCGCCGATGGGCTGGCTGTGGGTCAGGTTGAAATACTGCTGCTGGTAGATGTCGGACAGTTCCGCGTACCAGACACCGACCTGGGTGCGTTTTTCATTGAAGGCGTATTCACCGCCACCGAAATTGAAACGGTCGGAGGTGAACGCACCGCGGCCGTTCATGGACATGTCTTCCATGCTCGCGTCATTGCGCGGGCTGTTGCCACGGAACTGGCCGCCGTAGAGGCTCAGGCCGTTGATTTCGGTGGAGGTCACCTGGCCGCCACGGAAGGTTTGCGGCAGGGAGCGGCCGTCGTCGGAACGCAGGATCGGCAGCACCGGCATCCATTCACCGACCTTCAATTCAGTCTTCGACACCTTGGCCTTCAGCGCCACGCCCAAACGGCCGAAGTCATCAGCCGGACGACCGTCGTCATGCACCGGCAACAATTGCGTGCCCGCCGTGCCACGGCCGCCATCGAGCTTCACCGAATACAGGCCCAGCACATCCACACCGAAACCAACCACACCCTGGGTGAAGCCGGACTTGGCGTCGAGGATGAAGTTCTGGGTCCATTCCTCGGCCTTGCCCTGGGCGTTGTTCGGGTTGGTGAAGTTGCGGTTGAAGTAGAAGTTGCGCAGGTTCAGCGTGGCCTTGGCGTCTTCGACAAACCCCGATTCCGCCGCCAGGACGGGCAGGGCGGTACTGGTCAGGGCGACGGCAATGAGGCTGGGGAACAAGTGCTGTGAGGGCTTCATGGGCGTTGTCTCTATTTTTTGTGGACGAAGCGGGTCGTTGCCGCACGTTTTTGAAGTGCAGGCGCTAAGGGTGGAGCCAGGGGCGTCAGGGCGATCGGGGATCAGCCGGGTGAGGCGGGGCGTAGGGGCATGGCGTCGAACCTGTTGTTATTGGTTTTGTGCGAGGGATGGTGAAGGGCGGCCCGGGATCGGTTCAATTGCCGTTTGCGGGTTTTGGGCGATTATCGAACAGCAAAAAATTGCTTCGGCGGATGCGATTCCTGTGGGAGCGAGCTTGCTCGCGAAGGCGGCCTTACGGTTAATCAAGGTTTTTTTGACCGTGTACATATCCATTGCTGCGGTAACGGCGGCTTATGGTTCCGCTCTTACAGCGGCTCACTTTTGAGAAGCGCAAAAGTAAGCAAAACGCTTTTTGCCCCACCACTCGGTGCCTCGCTTAGGCTCGGCATGCCCGAACGAAGGCATTGCTCCGTGGGCCCGCCGCGAAGGGCCATCCATGGCCCAGCGCGGCTATCCCGGCATCCATGCCGGGTTGCCCACTGCGCAATGCCTGCGTTCGGCCATCGTGGTTAACGGGGCGCCGAGATCAACGTCCGACGCGAGGCGGCCTTAGAGCCGACCTGGCTCTTCCGGTCGTACACCCATCAGACCTGTGGGAGCAAAAGCTTGCTCGCGAAGGCGGACTTACAGCCGACCTGATTCTGGCATCTGGACTCCGATCCAATGTGGGAGCGAGCTTGCTCGCGAAGACGGCGGCACATCCAACGCTGATGCAGGCTGATCCACCTCCATCGCGAGCAAGCTCGCTCCCACAGGAATTTGCGGTGCCCGCAAATCCATAGGTCGTCACTGAGCCAATGTGTGCGAGCTTGCTCGCGAAGACGATGGCACAGTCGTTGGAGATGTTGAATGCTCCGGCCTCTTCGCGAGCAAGCCCGCTCCCACAGGGAAAACGCGGTCCTACCAAGAACCAGGTCGGCTACTAGGCCGCCTCGCGGTGGACGTTGATCTTGGCGCCCCGTTAACCACGCTGGCTGAACGAAGGTATTGCGCAGTGGGCAACCCGGCATGGATGCCGGGTTAGCCGCGCTGGGCCATGGATGGCCCTTCGCGGCGGCCCACGGAGCAATGCCTGCGTTCAGGCATGCCGAGCCTAGGCGAGGCACCGAGTGGTGGGGCAAAAGCGCTTTGCTTACTTTCGCGCTCTTCGAAAGTGAGCCGCCGTCAGGGCGGAACCCTAAGTAGCCGTTACCGCAGGAATGGATATGTACTCGATCAACAATTTTCTGGCCGTAAGGCCGCCATCGCGAGCAAGCTCGCTCCCACAGGACTCATGGCCGGTCTGACAGACGCGGCGATTTTTCCGACGAGGTTTTAAGGTTGCTGCTCGGAAGCGGAATCTCTAGCTTGTTTGGGTCGCTGCCAATCCAGCGACCGGGTCTGCAAGCCCGCCGAATTCGTTAGGCGCCAGCGCCCGGGCCCACGTCTCGGGCTCCAATTGATTCAGGAGCGCCGTTATGAAAAAACATCATCCTTCTTCGCCATCAGAGAGCACTTTCCCCTACAACGACCCCGATCCAGAAAAGCTCCAAGAGGCCGCAGACCGGGCACTCGATTACCATCTGGGCACTCACCCTGATCCCAAACCCAAAACCTCAACACAAGTCTTCACCGTCATCGATACCATCGACACGGAGTGTCTCCTGGCCAATCTCAGCGAAACCCTGGCCTCCGCCAATGCCATGGTCAGTGACTTGGCGTTCGAGTTGGAGGGTTCTCGGCGGCATGTCGCGCTAGGCGTGGCGCAGATGATTGAATTGAGTGAGTTGTTGGCCAATCGTGCGCTGGATATCGTCGACCCGCGTTCGCCAAGTCGGAGTTGAAGCAGGCACAAACAAAAAAGCCCACCTTCCGGTGGGCTTCGTGTTTCAGCGGTCAGGCATCCATCAGAACAACTTCATCTTCGGCGCTTCTTCTTTCACCGGTTCGTTCTTGCCCGTCTCGGCATTCCAGCCACCACCCAGTGCCTTGTACAAATTGACCTCGCTGGTCAGTTGCGCAAGGCGATCGGTGATCAGCGACTGTTGTGCGCTGAACAACTGGCGCTGGGCATCGAGGAAGGTCAGGTTGCTGTCGACGCCGATGCGGTAGCGACGCTCGGCCAGGCGGTAGTAGTCCTGGTTGGCGGCGACGAAGTCGGTCTGGGCCTGCAACTGTTCGTTGTAGGTCTGGCGCGCGGCCAGGCCGTCGGAGACTTCCTGGAACGCGGTTTGAATCGACTTCTCGTAATTGGCGACGTTGATGTCTTTCTGGATCTTGGCGTAGTCCAGGCTTGCCCGCAGGCTGCCGGCGTTGAAGATGGGCAGGTTGATTTGCGGTGCGAAGGACCAGGTGCCCGAACCGCCCTTGAACAGGCCGGACAGGTCCGGGCTCAAGGTGCCGGCGTTGGCCGTCAGGCTGATGCTCGGGAAGAACGCGGCCCGCGCGGCGCCAATGCTGGCGTTGGCGGCCAGCAGGTTGCGTTCGGCCTGGAGGATGTCTGGACGACGTTGCAGCAGGTCCGACGGCAACCCGGCCGGCACTTCGCTGAGCAGGTCATCGCTCAACGGTTGTGGGTTCAGGTTGGCCGGCAGGCCGGTGCCCAGCAGCAGGGTCAGATTGTTTTCGTCCTGGGCGACCTGGCGAGTGTAGCGGGCCAGTTGCACACGGGCGTTTTCCACAGCGGTACGCGCCTGGCTCAGGTCCAGGGCCGAGGCCACGCCGACTTCGGCGCTGCGCGAGGTCAGCTTGAAGCTTTGCTCATAGGCCCCGAGGGTATCCTGGGTCAGCTTGAGCAGTTCCTTGTCGGCCTGCCAGGTCAGGTAGGCATTGGCGACGTTGGCCACCAGGCTGATCTGGGTGCTGCGGCGGGCTTCTTCGGTGGCGAAGTAGCTTTGCAACGCTTGCTCGCTCAGGCTGCGAACCCGACCGAACAGGTCCAGTTCATAGGCGCTGATGCCCAGGGTGGCCGAGTAGGAACTGCTGATGGACGCTTCACCGCTTTGCGAAGCCCGGGCCGGCAGGCGCTGGCGGCTGCCGGAACCGGTGGCCGAGACCGCCGGGAACAGGTCAGCGCGCTGGATGCGGTATTGCGCGGCGTAGGCATCGATGTTCAGCGCCGCGACGCGCAGGTCGCGGTTGTTTTCCAGGGCGACCTGGATCAGCTGCTGCAACGCCGGGTCATGGAAAAACTGCTTCCAGCCTTGCTCGGCGGCGGCCTGGCCGGGCGCCTTGGCTGCCTCGTAGGCCGGCCCTTGCGGGTATTGCGCCGCGACCGGTGCTTCGGGCCGCTGATAGTCGGGGATCAGCGAGCAACCGCTGAGCACGACGGCGGCGATGGTCAGGGAGAGGAGCGACTTGCTCATTGGCCAGCCTCTTTAGAAGTTTCAGGAGTATCGTCCTGGTCCGCATTTTTGCGGCGACCTATCGACGACACGGACACGAAGAACAAGGGCACCCAGAAAATCGCCAGGATGGTAGCGGTCAACATGCCGCCGATTACACCGGTACCAATGGCGTGCTGGCTGCCCGAGCCGGCGCCGGTGGAAATCGCCAGCGGGACCACGCCGAGGACGAATGCCAGCGAGGTCATGATAATCGGCCGCAGACGCATCCTACAGGCTTCGATGGCGGCTTCCACCAGCGTTCGCCCTTGTTCGTGGAGTTCCTTGGCGAATTCCACGATCAGAATGGCGTTTTTCGCCGCCAGGCCGATGGTTGTCAACAGGCCCACCTGGAAGTACACATCGTTGGACAGGCCGCGCAAGCTGGTGGCCATCAAGGCACCGATGATCCCCAGTGGCACCACGAGCATGACCGCGATCGGAATCGACCAGCTTTCATACAGCGCCGCCAGGCACAGGAACACCATCAGCAGCGACAAGGCATACAACGCCGGTGCTTGGGAACCCGAGAGGCGTTCCTCATAGGACAGGCCCGTCCAGGAAATACCCACGCCGGCCGGCAGCTTCTTGGCGATGGCTTCGACTTCGGCCATGGCTTCACCGGTGGAATAACCCGGTGCCGGGGTACCGAGGATCTCCATCGCTTCCACGCCGTTGTAACGCGCCAGTTTCGGCGAGCCGTAGACCCACTCGCCCTTGGCGAACGCAGAGAACGGCACCATGGTCCCGGCGCTGTTGCGCACGTACCACTTCTTCAGGTCCTCGGGGCTCATGCGCGAGTTCGGCTGGCCCTGGACGTACACCCGCTTCACCCGACCACGGTCGATGAAGTCGTTCACATAGTTACTGCCCAGTGCAATCGACAGGGTGTTGTTGATCTCCGAGAGCGTGATGCCCAGCGCGCTGGCCTTCTCGTCATCGATTTCCAACTGGTATTGCGGTTCATCGTTCAGACCGTTCGGACGGACCTGGGCCAGCACCTTGCTCTGGGACGCCATGCCGAGGAACTGGTTACGGGCTTCCATCAGCTTGTCGTGGCCGATGCCGGCACGGTCCTGCAGGAACACGTCGAAACCGGTGGCGTTACCCAGTTCCATCACCGCGGGCGGGGCGAAGGCGAACACCATGGCGTCGCGGAAGGTGAAGAAGTGTTGCTGGGCGCGGCCAGCGATCTTGAACACGGTGTTGTCAGCGTTACGCTCTTCCCACGGCTTGAGCATGATGAACGCCAGGCCCGAGCTTTGGCCACGACCGGCGAAGTTGAAGCCGGTCACGGTGAACACCGAGGCCACACCGTCGCCTTCGCCGCCGTCCTTGCTGGGGCGCAGTAGGAACTCGCGCATATTGTCCACCACCGCCTGGGTGCGCTCGGCACTGGAGCCGGCCGGTGTCTGTACCTGGGCAAACAACACGCCCTGGTCTTCTTCCGGCAGGAACGCCGTCGGGATGCGGGTGAACAGCCAGACCATGCCGACCACGATGATCACGTAGACCAGCAGGTACGGGGCCTTGTGCTTGAGCATGTTGCCCACGCCACGTTCGTAGCTCTTGACGCCACGGTCGAAGGTGCGGTTGAACCAGCCGAAGAAGCCGCGTTTCGGCGTGCCGTGCTCGCCTTTCGGAATGGCCTTGAGCATGGTGGCGCACAGGGCCGGGGTGAAGATCAGGGCTACCAGTACCGACAGGGCCATGGCCGAGACGATGGTGATGGAGAACTGCTTGTAGATCACACCGGTGGAGCCGCCGAAGAACGCCATCGGCAGCAGTACCGCCGAGAGCACCAGGGCGATACCCACCAAGGCCCCCTGGATCTGCCCCATGGATTTCTTGGTGGCTTCCTTGGGCGACAGGCCTTCTTCGCTCATCACCCGTTCGACGTTTTCCACCACGACGATGGCGTCGTCCACCAGCAAGCCGATGGCCAGCACCATGCCGAACATGGTCAGGGTGTTGATGCTGAAGCCGAATGCCGCGAGGATCCCGAAGGTGCCCAGCAGTACCACCGGCACGGTCATCGTGGTGATGATGGTGGCGCGGAAGTTCTGCAGGAACAGGAACATCACCAGGAACACCAGCACGACCGCTTCGACCAGGGTCTCCACCACGCCCTTGATCGACTCGCTCACCACCGGGGTGGTGTCGTACGGGAACACCACTTCCAGGCCTTGCGGGAAGAATGGCTTGAGGTCGTCGACGGTCTTGCGCAGGGCCTTGGCCGTGTCGAGGGCGTTGGCGCCGGTGGCGAGCCTCACCGCCAGACCGGAAGCCGGGGCACCGTTGAACTGGGCGTTGATGCTGTAGTTTTCACCGCCGAGGGCCACATCCGCCACGTCGCCGACACGCACTTGCGAGCCGTCCGGATTGACCTTGAGCAAGATGGCCTTGAACTGCTCGGCGGTCTGCAGGCGGGTCTTGCCGATGATGGTGGCGTTCAGTTGCTGGCCGGGCACGGCAGGCAGGCCGCCGAGCTGGCCGGAGGCGATCTGGACGTTCTGCGCGGAAATGGCCGTGCTCACATCCACCGGGGTCAGGTTGAAGTTGTTCAGCTTGGCCGGGTCGAGCCAGATCCGCATGGCGTACTGGGCGCCGAAGACCTGGAAGTCACCGACACCGGCAGTACGCGAGATCGGGTCCTGCATGTTGGACACGATGTAGTTGGACAGGTCTTCCCGGGTCATGCTGCCGTCACGCGACACCACGCCGATCACCATCAGGAAGTTTCGCACTGACTTGGTGACGCGGATGCCCTGCTGCTGCACTTCTTGCGGCAGCAATGGAGTGGCGAGGTTCAGCTTGTTCTGGACCTGGACCTGGGCGGTATCGGAGTTGGTGCCCTGCTCGAAGGTCGCGGTAATGGTCATGCTGCCGTCGGAGTTACTTTCCGAGGACACATAACGCAGGTTGTCGATACCGTTGAGCTGTTGCTCGATCACCTGCACCACGGTGTCCTGCACGGTTTGCGCGGACGCACCCGGGTAGGTCACTTGAATCGCAATGGCCGGCGGCGCGATGCTCGGGTACTGGTTGATCGGCAACTTGAGGATCGAAAGGGCCCCGACCAGCATGATCACCAGGGCGATCACCCAGGCGAAAATCGGACGGTCGATAAAAAATTTCGACATGGTTTACTCCCCTTTGCCGCCGGCGGCTGTATCAGCTGCCTTTGCGGGGGCCGGGTTCTTGGTGCCAACGTTGGTGGCCTCGGTGGCGTTGACTACCACGCCAGGGCGGACGAACTGCAACCCTTCGGTGATCAGGCGATCGCCGGCCTTGAGCCCGTCTTCGATCAGCCACTGGCTGCCGACGGTGCGGCTGGCCTTGAGCTGGCGCAGCTCGACCTTGTTGTCCGCACCCACCACCAGGGCGGTTGGGGTGCCCTTGAGGTCGCGGGTCACGCCTTGCTGCGGTGCCAGGATCGCCGCGCTGTTCACACCGGCCTGCAATTGCGCGTGGACGAACATGCCCGGCAGCAGGGTGTGATCAGGGTTGGGGAACACGGCGCGCAAAGTCACGGAGCCGGTGGTCTGGTCAACCGACACTTCAGAAAATTCCAACTTGCCTTCGTGCGGATACTGGCTGCCGTCTTCCAGGGTCAGCTTGACCATGGCCGCGTTCTCGCCGGCCTTTTGCAAACGGCCGCTTTCCAGTTCGCGGCGCAGTTGCAGCAGCTCGACCGAGCTCTGCGTCACGTCGACATAGATCGGGTCCAGTTGCTGAATGGTCGCCAGGGCATCAGTCTGGCCGTTGCTCACCAGCGCACCCTCGGTGACCGAGGAGCGGCCGATGCGACCGGAAATCGGTGCGTAGACCTTGGTGTAGCGCACGTTGATCTGAGCGGTCTGCAGGTTGGCTTCCGATTCCAGGCGATTGGCCACGGCGGTATCGTATTCCTGACGGCTTACCGCCTGTTCATCCACCAGCTGTTTATAGCGGTCGGCAATCGACTTGGTGGAGCGCAGGTTGGCCTCGGCGCTCTTGAGGGTCGCTTCGTAGACCGCAGGGTCGATCTGGTACAGCTGCTGGCCGGCCTTGACGTCGGCGCCTTCCTTGAACAGGCGCTTGAGAATGATGCCGTTGACCTGTGGCCGTACTTCGGCGACGCGGAACGCGCTGGTGCGGCCCGGCAGTTCCGAGGTCAAGGTGAAGGGCTGGGTCTTGAGGGTTACGACGCCGACCTGAGGAGGGGGCGCTGCAGGTGCAGCCTCTTCCTTTTTGCATCCGCTGAGCAGCGATGCCAGGGCGATGGCGGTAACCAGAGCAGTAACAGCTGGCTTGAATTGCATGGAAATCCTCGGGTCCAGGCGCGCAAGGGGGCGCACTCGAAGGTGGAAGGTAAAAAGCAGCAGTAATTCAATTAGTAGGATGCTAAGAAATATACTTACGTACACGGTTGTTTGTAAACAGCCAAATTGCGTAATATCCGGATTTACAAAAGCCTGACAAAGGGCACGAGTAGATCGGGGACGCGCTTCAAGCGACGTCGCCTCATATGTTGTTCTGCTGATTCTTACGCATTGCTGACGCAATCCTGATTGAGGTGTTTACTGCCATGGTCCGTCGTACCAAAGAGGAAGCCCAGGAGACTCGCAGCCAGATAGTCGAAGCGGCCGAAAAGGCGTTCTTCGAGCGAGGCGTGGCCCGCACCACTCTGGCGGATATCGCGACGCTGGCCGGCGTGACGCGCGGTGCCATCTATTGGCATTTCAGCAACAAGGCGGACCTGCTCCAGGCCATGCTCGATACCCTGCATGAGCCGCTCGATGACTTGGCCCGCGCCAGTGAGAATGAAGAGGAGCTTGACCCGCTGGGCTGTACGCGCAAGCTGCTGGTGCAATTGTTTCAACAAGTTGCCCTGGACCCGAAGACCCGACGCATTAATGAGATTCTGTTCCATAAGTGTGAATTCACCGATGAAATGTGCGACCTGCGCCAGCAGCGGCGCCAAGTCAGTCTCGACTGTAATGTGCGTATTGCCTTGTCGTTGCGCAATGCGATGAATCGCGGCCAGCTACCGGCGGACCTGGAGCCGGAAAGGGCGGCGATTGCCCTGCATGCCTATGTCGACGGTATTCTTTATCAGTGGCTGCTGGCCCCCGATAGCTTCCCCCTGGCCGGTGAGGCTGAGCGCTGGGTGGATATCGGGCTGGACATGCTGCGCCTGAGCCCTAGCCTGCGCAAATGAAACAAAATGAGTAATTGCTTCAGCTTGTTTCGTGACAAGTGTTCGAAATAGCTTTTATAAACTGAATGCTGTCGTGGTTGAAAGGCAATCATGAACAAATTTTGTAGGGGATTTGTTTCGTGACCGGCAGCGACTCCGTCGGCTCCCGATCCCCACGGAGTCAGCTTGCGGGAGAACCGCAGGCTCATGTCAATGTCTTGGCGGGGCCGCAGGCTCACCGACCTGGTTCGATAATGAGGCGAACGGTGTAGTTGAAGGGGGGCTCAAGCATCTTCCGGGAAATTTCCGAGCGGCACGTGTATTCGCCATTGCCGGTGTAAGTCGTGTTGCTCTTCCACGTCGGCTTATAGCTGGGTTCCAAAGCGCCAGGCACGATGGAGACCTGCAAGCGCGTGTGCATTTGACATTCAAAGTTGAAATGGCTCATTTCATAATTAAGGACCAGTTCGACAGGTTTGACTTTTTTTAATGTCGGGCGCCAGCCAGGTCCGGGGTAGGTGTAATCCCTGAAGTGCTCGATATGGAATCTATAAGTTGATTTCGGATCGATGTCATGGGCGCTCAAGGAGAAATCCTCGGCCAGGGGTGGGTCGGTTAACAAGTTGTTCATTTTCATTGTGCCGCGGGTGTTATTGGCAATCTCCACGGTCACTTCGGTATTGGCCTGGCTGTGGGCAACCATGGCGGGGCCCAGCAGGAGAGCGATAATGAAGTTTTTCAGGATGTTCATGGTGAGGCATCTCTCATAAATACACGGCTCGCTGGCGTTCGCCTGCAAACTGATGGTGTTTGGTTAGTTAGTGTTGCCGGAGTGTTCAAGTTCTTAGTATGGGGTTGAATGAGCTGTAAGTTTCAGTCCTTTGTTTAAGTGAGTGGTGCGTTCGGGTGTTATTATTAGCGCCGTTGCGTGATTGAATCCATGCCGGATGAAAGTTGCCTTGTTATTTAATGTTGCTGTTCGCGATGACTGAGTGTGGTTGAAGTTTTGCGGGTATAAAAAAGCCCCGGCTCTTTCGAGTCGGGGCTTTTTTATAGAGAGGCTGGTGCGAGCTTACATTACGGGATAATCAATGTACCCCACTGGGCCTTTTCCATAGAACGTTTCAGGATGCGGCTCGTTCAACGGTGCATTGGCCTTCAGGCGTGCCGGCAAGTCCGGGTTGGCAATGAACGGAACCCCGAAGGCGACCGCGTCAGCCTTGCCAGCCGCCAGCCAGGCGTTGGCGCTGTCCTTGGTGAAGCGTTCGTTGGCGATGTACGGGCCGCCGAAGGCTTGCTTGAGTTGCGGACCGATGCTGTCATCGCCTTCTTTCTCACGGGAGCAGATGAAGGCGATGCCGCGCTTGCCCAGTTCACGGGCCACGTAGCTGAACGTCTCCAGACGGTTTTCGTCGCCCATGTCATGGGAGTCCGCCCGTGGTGCCAGGTGCACGCCCACTCGGCCGGCGCCCCAGACTTCAATGGCTGCGTCGGTCACTTCCAGCAGCAGGCGGGCACGGTTTTCCAGGGAACCGCCGTACTGGTCGGTGCGCTGGTTGGTGCTGCTTTGCAGGAACTGGTCGAGCAGGTAGCCGTTGGCGCCATGGATTTCCACACCGTCGAAACCAGCGGCCTTGGCATTCTCGGCACCGACACGGTAGGCGTCGACAATATCGGCGATTTCAGCGGTTTCCAGTGCGCGCGGCGTCGGGTAGTCGGCCAGCGGACGGACCAGGCTCACGTGGCCCTTGGGCTGGATCGCGCTGGGCGCCACCGGGGTTTCGCCATTGAGGTACGACGGATGGGAGATCCGGCCCACGTGCCACAGTTGCAGGAAGATCTTGCCGCCGGCGCCGTGGATCGCCTTGGTGATATTGGCCCAGCCGCGCACTTGGTCGTTGGACCAGATGCCCGGGGTGTCCGGGTAGCCCACGCCCATCGGCGTGACGGAAGTGGCTTCGCTGAGGATCAGGCCGGCGGAGGCGCGTTGCACGTAGTACTCGGCCATCAACGCGTTGGGGACGCGGCCTGCGTCGGCGCGGCAGCGGGTGAGTGGGGCCATGATGATGCGGTTCTTCAGCTCGATGTCGCCGAGTTTGATGGGGTCGAAAATAGTCGCCATGAAGATAAAACCTCGAAAGTGGAAGGATTAAAAGTCAATGAGTGGCCGGGGCCAGGTCGGCATTGCCGCCCTGGCGGAAAGTGATCAGGGTGACCAGCAGCGCCAATACGGCTAGCGCGCCGGCAGCCAGGGGCACGGAGGTCAGGCCCAGGCCATGGTCGATGACGCTGCCGCCGACCCAGGCGCCCAGGGCGTTGCCGATGTTGAAGGCGCCGATGTTCAGGGTGGACACCAGGTTGGGTGCATCTTTGCCAAAGGTCACCACGTTGACTTGCAGGGCCGGAACGGCAGCGAAGCAGGCGGTGGCCCAGAGGAACAGGGTGATTTCACTGGGGATCAGCGCCACGCTGGTCCAGCTCAGTACGGTGGACACCACGGCCATGGTGAGGAAGACGCCCATCAGGGTGTTCGCCAGGCTCTTGTCCGCCAGCTTGCCGCCGATGATGTTGCCCAGGGTCAGGCCCAGGCCGATCAGCACCAGGGTCCAGGTCACGCCACGGGGCGACACGCCGGTCACTTCGCCCAGCAACGGGGCGACGTAGGTGAACAGGGTGAACACCGAGGCGGAGAACAGCGCGGTCATGCTCAGGGACAACCACAGGCCGGCGCCTTTGAGCGCTACCAGTTCCGAGCGCATGTCGAGTTTTTCTTCATCGCGTTTGGCCGGCAGGAAGCGGATCAGGCCGATCAGTGCCACCACGCCGATGACGGTCACGGCCCAGAAGGTCGAGCGCCAGCCGGCTTCCTGGCCCAGTGCGGTGCCCAGCGGTACGCCGAGCACGTTGGCCAGGGTCAGGCCGGTGAACATCAGGGCCACGGCCGAGGCGCGCTTGTTGGGCGCCACCAGGCCGGCGGCCACCACCGAACCGATACCGAAGAACGCGCCGTGGCACAGGGCGGTGACGACCCGGGCGAACATCAGCACGTTGTAGTCGCTGGCGATGGCGCAGAGCAGGTTGCCGACGATGAAAATCCCCATCAACACCACCAGGGCGGCCTTGCGGGGCAGCCGGGCGGTGGCCAGGGCCATGAACGGTGCACCGATGGCCACGCCCAGGGCGTAGCCGGTCACCAGCCAGCCGGCGCCGGGAATCGACACGCCCAGGTCGGCCGCCACATCGGGCAACAGGCCCATGATGACGAACTCGGTGGTGCCGATGGCGAAGGCGCTCAGGGCCAGGATCAGGAGTGAGAGGGGCATGATGGGTCCTTGTCGAGTCAGAGCTCTTGGCTCATTTGCTTGAGGAACTGCTGGATCACTTCCTCGTTGCGTTTGAAGAAGTGCCATTGACCGACCTTCTGGCTGGTGATCAGCCCCGCCCGTTGCAACACCGCCAAGTGCGCAGACACCGTGGATTGCGACAGGCCGCAACGCTGGTCGATCTGCCCGGCGCAAATGCCGAACTCGTGGTTGTGCAACTGCTCGGGGAACTGGACCTTGGGGTCCTTGAGCCAGTTGAGGATGTCTCGCCGTACTGGGTGCGCCAGGGCTTTTATTATTTCGTCGAGGTCGAGGGTCATGGGTGGCAAGCTCAGGGTGAGTAAAACGCTATATCGCGATAGAGCGAACCTTAAATCGTTATTTCGCGATACACCAATATGGATTTGATCTGAATGCCGAACAAATCGCTATATCGGGTTATAACGATATGGGCGCAGGGGTGCTAAGCTGCGGGCCATGAATTATCTCGCGCACCTGCACCTCGGCGGCCCTGGCCGGGAACAACTGCTCGGCAGCCTCTACGGCGACTTCGTCAAAGGGCCGTTGCAAGGGCAGTACGATCCGCAGATCGAAGCGGCGATTGCCCTGCATCGGCGCATCGACATGTACACCGACCGCCATCCCTTGGTGGACATTGCCCTGTCGCGTTTTTCCACGGTGCGACGGCGCTATGCCGGGATCGTGCTCGACGTGTTTTTCGACCACTGCCTGGCCCGGGACTGGGCGTTGTACGGCGAAGGACCGCTGGTGGATTTCACGTCCCGTGTCTACCAGATACTGCGCACCGAACCGCAGTTGCCAGGGCGCCTGGCACAGATCGCGCCGTATATGGCGGCGGATGACTGGCTGGGGTCTTATCGGGAATTCGACGTGCTGGGTCAGGTACTGCGCGGCATTTCCCGCCGCCTGTCGCGACCCGAGGAACTGGCCGGGGCGATGGCGGAGTTGATCGAGCTTTATGAGCCGCTGAGCGAAGACTTCGGCTTGTTCTACCCTCAGCTTCAGGATTTTGCCCAAAACCAAGTCACGCCGCAGATCTAATTGTGGGAGCGAGCTTGCTCGCGATAGCGGTCTATCAGCCAGCTCATTTGCTGAATGTTAAGCCGCTATCGCGAGCAAGCTCGCTCCCACAAGGGATCTCCACAAGATCCGGTTCAAGCCGCGATGGCAGGCCGCATCGGCGCTTGCTGTTTCTCGGGAATCGTCCCGAACAACGCCTTGTGCACCGCCTGTTGCGCCTGGAATGCCAGTGCCGCGCGCTCCTGGCCGTGGCAGGCGATGGGTTGCAGCAGGTGAATGTGCACGTCGCCCCGATCATTGGCGAACAGGCGCATCAGGTGCGACAGCAAATCATCATCGCCAATGAACGGTGCCAACGAATCCGGCTCACCGTTGCGCAGGTAACGGATCGCCACCGGCTGCAATGCGACATCGGCATCGATGGCCGCCGACAACAAGCGACCGTGGAAGGTACGCAGGGATCGGCCATCGGTGGTGGTGCCTTCCGGGAACATCAGCAGCGGATGGGCCTGTTCCAGGTGGCGGCTCATTTGTTTGCGGATCAGTTGGCTGTCACCCGACCCGCGCCGGATAAACAGGCTACCGGCCTTGGCGGCCAGCCACCCGGCCACCGGCCAGGTGCGCACTTCGGCCTTGGACAGGAATGACATCGGCGTGAGCATGCCCAGCAACGGGATGTCGGTCCAGGACACATGGTTACTGACCCACAGCATCGGCCGTTGCGGCAGTTGACCATGGACGGTGACTGAAAAGGGCAGGGCGTGGCTCAGCCGCGCCATGAAGAACCGCGACCAGCGCTGGCGGCGGACCATCGAGTTGGCAACCCCCAGGCGTTCGAACAGGCCGAACACGCTGGCCATGCTCAGGCCCAGGGTCACCACCAGCAAGACTCGCGCGATACGCGCGTACACCCGTAGCCGGCTCATCACACGGCTGCCTTGAAGTGGCGGGCATAGCGCGGGCAGAGTTCGTCGCGCTTGAGCAGGATGAACACGTCGGCCACCTGGAAGTCCTCGTCCCAGCACGGCTCGCCGCAAATTTTCGCGCCCAGGCGCATGTAGGCCTTGAGCAGCGGTGGCATTTCGGCGATCACGTTGGACGGCACGTCCAGGGTCGGCAATGGTTTTTTCGGCACGGCTTGCAGGTGTTCGGTGCACAGGTAGCGTTCGCGCAGGCGCTGCATGATTGCCTGGGCCTGGATGCCGCCATCCTGCATCGGAATGCTCGCGCAGCCCATCAGGTAGCTGTAGCCGCCTTCGTTCAGGACTTCGGCCAGTTCGCCCCAGAGCACCGCGATGGTGCCGCCGTTGCGGTAGGCCGGGTCGACGCAGGTACGGCCGATTTCCAGAATCGGGCCCTTGAGATGGACCAGGCCGTGGAGGCTGAATTCTTCTTCGCTGTAAAACCGGCCCAGGCTGCTGGCGGCCTGGTGGTCGAGCAGGCGCGTGGTCGCCACGAGGCGGCCGGTGTTCAGGTCGCGTACGCCGATGTGGGCGCAGTGAACATCATAGTCATCCATGTCCAGACCCACTTCCGCGCCTTTGAGCTTGGCGTTGAATTCGCCGCTGAAGACGTTGAAGCGCAGGGCCTGGGCTTCTTGCAAGGCGTGGGCGCCGATCAGGCGTTCGGCTTGCAGGCGGCGTTCATTGCCGGTGTCGCTGATGCGGGCGATCTGGGTCATAGCGAATCTCCGTGCGGGCTGTTCAGTTGCAGCCTGTCGACTTTCTTTATGCAGCCATGTTGTGCAAAGTCAGGCTATGTAGCCCCGGTGTCATCGCCATGAAGCTTTGGTGATGCTTATATGACAGCCTTCAAGGAGCCCCTCTCATGCCCTGGCACACCCTGATCGAACGTGGCGAGCGTCTGCCCACTTATCCGGACCTGGCTGAAGGTTATGCCGCGTTGTTGCAACGCCTGGGGCCGGTGACGCCGTTCGAGTTGGCCGTGGTCGGGGCTCGGTCGATGGCCACGCCGGGGCTGGCGTTCCTGGTGGGGTACCAGGCGGCGCTGCGGGTGCTTTGGCCGAGCGCGCCCCAGAGCCTTGGCGCCTTGTGCGCCACCGAACAACGCAGCCTGCGCCCGGCGGATATGCAAACCCGCCTCGACGACTTGCGCCTGAGCGGGCGCAAGGATTTCGTCACCGCTGGCGACGCCGCCGAGTGGCTGTTGATTGCCGCTCGCAGCGAAGCGCCCGGCGAAACGCCACGGCTGAACCTGGCCGTGGCCTATGCGGGCGAGCCCGGCGTGACCCTGGAAAAACTCCCCGCCATGGGCCTGATGCCGGACATCAGCCATGGCCGCGTGCGGCTCGAAGGCGCGCTGTGTGAGTTGCTGGCCGGTGATGGCTGGGACGCCTACGTCAAGCCGTTCCGCACCCTGGAAGACCTTTATGTACTCAGCGCGATGACGGCCTGGTTGTATGGCGTCGGGCAGGAATGTGCCTGGCCCCAGGTGTTGCAACTGCGCCTGCTGGCGTTGCTGGCCGGCTGCGCGGAGGTGAGTCGCCACAACCCTTCCAGTCCTGCCGGGCATGTGCTGCTGGGCGGGTTGTTCGCCCAGTTCCAAGGGCTCGACGGCGAACTCGACGCTGCCCTGGCCGCCGGGCCTGCGGTGTGGCGCGAGATGTGGACGCGGGATAAAGGGGTGATGGAGCTTGCGGCGGGGGCGCGGGCCAAGCGGTTGGCCAAGGCGTTGGGATAGCCCTCCAAACGACCACCCCTTGTGGGAGATTCTATGGTGCAGGGCTACCCCCTAAATGCCTTTCGGTAAGTATTCGCTCTGATTCTTCAGCAGGGCGAATACCACTCGGGCAAGCTTGCGGGCCAGTGCTACTAATGCTTCGGTTGTGCTGAGTCCCCGGGCCCTTAGTGCCTCATAAAAACCCTTCCATGCCGCTGTGCGCCTCGCCGACATCGCGGCGTTATGCATCAATCGACGGGCCTCTGGGTCACCTCGCTTAGACAGGCAGCGGCGTCCCTTCTTTTTCCCTGAGTCCGATATACGCAGGTCTAGCCCCAGAAAAGCGATGAAGGCATCGGCATTTCTGAAATCCCCACGCTGAAACGACGTGAGCAAACGGGCACC